>JABDCH010000046.1 GCA_013288205.1 Bacteroidota bacterium
CAACCATTGCCCGGAGGGGAAACCGGGATTTTTTTTCAAGAGAGCAAAAACATAGATGGTACCTGTTTTTCATCAATTAAATGCGCCGTAATACTGTTTCATTTCTATATAAAAGCCCCTAAACGGGGCATAAAATATCGGGGTTACGGGGTTAATTTCCCTTCTTTTTAAATAATTGAATTTTCGATTCTTGCCTGTGCAGCAGGCGGGCAATATTTTTCCGGTGTGTAAAAAGTATTAGCAGCGGAAGAAAAATGGAAAACGCTACGACCCATTTATAATGCATTCTATGGGTTAGGGTCATCCATAAAGGAAAGGTGACTGCTGCCATCATAGAGGCCAGCGACACATAATGAAACGCAATAAAAACCAAGATAAAAACCAACAGGCAGAATAAGGCTACCAATGGAGAAAAGGCCAATACGATGCCCATACCGGTCGCGATGCCTTTGCCTCCCTTAAAACCCACATATATGGGAAATATGTGCCCGATAATGGCCATACAACCCAATGCTACTTCAAGATGAATACGTTGCGGGCTACCCGATGGGTAGGAGCTGAAGTATACAATGCCCACCGCCAGCCAACCCTTGAGCATATCAATAAGCAATACAATGGCCCCTGCTTTTTTTCCTAATATCCGTAAAGAATTGGTGGCTCCGGAATTGCCGCTTCCATGGTCGCGGACATCCACATTGTAAAATCTTCTTCCAATCCAAACAGAAGTGGGGATAGAGCCTATTAAATAAGCTACCGCGGCAAGGATTACATCTTGTAGATTTATCACAATAAATTGCTTTAATCTACAAATTTAGCAAACAATCGACTACTTTAAACTGATAAATGTCTCAGCCCAAATAGGTTTTCAAGATTTTGCTCCTCGAATTATGACGTAACCTTCTGATTGCCTTATCTTTTATTTGCCTTACACGTTCCGGCGATATTTCCAGACGGCGTGCTATTTCCTCTATTAACAGAGGGGGTTGCACGCTGCTGAGACCGAAATAATATTTCAGCACATCGGCTTCGCGGGTAGGTATAGTTGATAAGGTACGGGTAATTTCCACTTTCAGCGATTCTTTAAGCAATTCGCCTTCAGGGCTTACTGCATCTTCATCCCTGGTAACATCATACATGCTGCCATCATCATCTTCGCCACCCAAAGGTGCATCCATCGAAACGGTTCTTGCATAATTCTGCATAGATAGGCGGACATCGCTCTCGGTAATTTTGGTCATTTCTGATATTTCTTCTGCCGTAGGCTCTCGTCCATATTGCTGTTCAAGGCGCGAAGTGGCTTGCGAAATTTTATGAATGGCATTTATCTTATTTACCGGCAAACGCACTAACCTTGAGTTTTCGGCCAATGCCTGGTGAATGGTTTGGCGTATCCACCACACTGCATAGGAAATAAATTTGAATCCTTTGGTATGGTCGAATCGCTTAGCAGCTTTCAACAAGCCTAAATTACCTTCGTTTATAAGGTCTTGCAGGCTGAGTCCACGGTTCTGGTATTGCTTGGCAACCGATACTACAAAGCGCAGGTTAGCTTTTGTAAGCTTTTCCAATGCATCATTATCGCCCATTTGTATTCTTTTTGATAGCTCTACTTCTTCATCAGGAGTTATCATGTCTACACGGCTGATGTCGTGCAGGTATTTATCCAGGCCCGGCGCTTCCCGGTTGGTTACTTTTTGTGATATTTTTAACTGTCTCATAACGCTTCTGTTTTATATACGTTAATTACGATTTTAGAGATTTATTGTTACAGTAGTTCCTGTTAATTAGTGTTAATGTTTTTAACAGTTTTTTCCACATATATACAAGACGTACAAATACTCGAAAAGGTTGGCGTACGATTACAATGTAGTTATCTGTTTACTTCATTATAAAATTAATCGATGAACTATTCTTATAACAGGTTTAACAACTTTATTGCGAGGTCGGAAATAATATAATTACATAGCTTTGACCCAATTTTAATGACGAATGGAACGTAAAAAACCTTTAATACTTATAACAAACGACGACGGAATTACCTCGCATGGAATAAAAGCATTGGTGAGTGTAGCAAAAGATTTTGGCGATGTGTGCGTAATAGCCCCCGATAAACCTCAATCAGGAATGGGCCATGCCATTACGGTTCATTCAGGAATTACCGTCAGCGAAGCCAGTTTTCCGGGTGCCAAGCTTGCTTTCAGTTGCACCGGAACACCGGCCGATTGTGTGAAATTGGGCAAGTACCACCTTTTGCAACAAAAGCCTGATTTGTGTTTATCAGGTATTAATCACGGCGCCAATATGTCGCTCAACGTAATTTATTCCGGAACCATGTCGGCTGCGCTGGAAGGGGCATTGGAGGGCATTCCATCTATAGGTATTTCACTTTGCAATAATAGCACGGAAGCTAAAATGGATACATCAGCTAAAGTAACCAGAATACTTATAGAAACATTTATGAGTAATAAGCCTGACCAGAATTTATGCCTCAATGTGAATATACCCGATGTGCCTTTCGAAGAAATGAAGGGACTGCGCTTTTGCAGGCAGGGCAAGGGAAACTGGAAAGAGTATTACAAAGAACGTAAACATGCTGACGGGAAAGAATACCTGTGGCTGACAGGAAAATTTGAAAACTTTGAACCGGCTAATTCCGATACCGACCTTTGGGCACTCAACAATAATTACGTATCACTGGTTCCTGTTCATGGCGACATGACTAACTACAAGGAATTAGAAAAAGGAAAAGAGTGGGAATTGAGATGGGGATAATTATTTGCTCCAAGTGTACCAGGCATTTGAAGGATTAATAGTTACATGTGGTAAATTATTTATCTTTGGATAATTATCCTTGCAGCATGAAAAAAACGACTCTTTTTTTTATAGCATTTTTATTTTTCACCTCGGCTTTTTCTATCAGCAAAGCCGCGAGCATCAGGCCTAAGCTTATCCCCGAGACCAATGGCTTACGCAGTGATACAATCGACATATTAAGCTACAATATAACATTGAATGTTACTGATTTTGTAACCGATACATTGAGGGGAAATACCGTTATTCGTTATGTTCCGAAAATGAATAACATCAAAACATTCAGTCTCGATTTATTACATTTTACAGTTGATTCTATTAAAATGGGCGCTACCCATTTAACCTTTTCGTATGATGATACACTACTGATTGCAAAACTCCCTACAGTCGAAAATAAAGGCGACACAAATAGTTTAGCTGTATTCTACCATGGCAAGCCTGTACTCGACCCCAAAGGCTGGGGTGGTTTTTATTTTCAAAGCGGCTATGCATTCGATCTGGGAATTGCACTTACAGCGGTTCCTCATAATTTTGGCCGATCATGGTATCCCTGCTTCGATAATTTTGTGGAGAGGGCCACTTATGTTTTCAATATTACTACCGATAGCGCCAATCGCGCTTTTTGTAACGGCTATCTTACTAAAGATACTTTAACGGGTGCATTTCGAACCTTTACCTGGAATATGCCATATAGTATGCCCAGTTACCTTGCCGGAGTAGATGTCGCGCCATACGTGGCCATACATGATACCTTCCGCGGAATAGATACTATCCCTATCGTTATTGCTTCAGAAGCTAACGATACAGCCAATGTGCGAAAATCATTCATTCACTTACATAGTGCCATTTCCATTTTCCAGAATTGTTATGGCAGGTATCGTTGGAACAAAGTGGGCTATTCGCTTGTACCTTTTGGTGGAGGAGCTATGGAACATGCCTCTAATATTGCATTCCCCGCAGCAGCTGCAAATGGCACCACCGACTATGAGGCAGATATTATGGCGCACGAATTATCGCATCATTGGTGCGGAGACCTTGTTACTTGTAGCACAGCAGAAGACATGTGGCTGAATGAAGGCTTTGCTGTTTTCAACCAAAGCATTTTTGAAGAATATATGTATGGTGAATCAACCTATAATACATACACTAAAGCAAATCACGAAAATGTGATACACTATTGTGGCATTGCAGACAATGGATACTGGCCCCTATCAGGAATTTCGCAACAATATACCTATGGCAACATCAATTTTAATTACAGCACTACCTATCAAAAAGGTGCTGATGTTTTCCACACGCTGCGGACCTATTTAGGTGACAGCAATTTTTTTAATGGAATGAAATATTACTTTTCAAGTCATGCTTACCAACCTGTGAACGCAGATACCTTAAAAAATAGCCTGGAGCGATATTCCGGCTACAACCTCACTGATTTTTTTAATGACTGGATATTTGCGCCAGGGTTTCCGCAATTTTCCATCGATTCGATGACAGTAGTTTCTAATGGTTCGAATTATAATGCCACAATTTATATTCAGCAAAAAACAATGGGCGCCCCCTGGAACATGTACTATATGAATGTACCTGTAGAAGTAAATTTTAAATCCTCTACCTGGGGTAGTTTTAATCAAACCATTATGGTTTCGGGACAACACTCCAATTATACTATCAGTCTGCCTTTCAAGCCTGTTTTCGCAGGACTAAATATGAGAAATAAAATAGCAGAAGCTGTTTCATCCGACACAGTAAAAATAACACAGCCGGGTGCTTACAATTTCGGTGTATATTCCAGAGTTTACTTAACCGTAAACTCCATCAGCGATTCTGCTTTTCTTTTTATGGAACACAACTATGCTGCGCCTGATCCTATAAAGGATACTATGCTCCACTATCTTTTATCGCCATATCGCTATTGGAATATCAGCGGCATACGGCCTGCTAATTTCAGTTGTACGGCCAAACTCTATTTCGATGGAAGAAAACCTTATGGTAATACCAGTGGAAGCGGCTATTTGGACACTATTCTTGCGGCACACAATAGCGACAGCCTTGTATTGTTATACAGGCCGAATACCAAAAGCGATTGGAAGAAATTTCCAGGTTATACTAAATACAATAGCAATACACCGGGAACATACGGATATATGCAGTTAGATTCTTTCCCTAATGGACAATATACTTTTGCCGATACGGGGAGGTATCATATTTTAGGTGTTAGTAATATAAAGGCAACACAGGGTAACATGAGCGTATTTCCTAACCCTTCTACCGGAGAATTTACAGTAAATGTACCTGCTTCGAATGATATACAATACCTTTATGTTTATTCTATACAGGGAAAAATAATAACCCGACTGGAGATAGCGCCGGAACAGCATACGTGTGCGCTAAATGGGCAATCGTGGGACAACGGAACCTATATTATTTCCCTGTGGACAGGTGAAAAAGAAATAGATTCAAAAAATGTTATTGTCAGTCATTAATTAGCTAAGGTCAATGCCAATCAATTACCTGCTGACCTTGTGCAACAAGGAATTCATTAGTCTTTATAAAATGATTGCATCCAAAAAATCCGTTATAGGCAGAGAATGGCGATGGATGGGCAGCCTTTAATACAGGATGTTTCGAGCTATCTATTAATTGTTCTTTAGCCTGGGCATATTTACCCCAAAGTAAAAAGACGATCCCTTGTTTCTCGCGAGATATATGCTGTATAACACTATCAGTAAATTGCTCCCATCCCCTACCCTGGTGCGATCCGGCTTCATTTGCCCTCACAGTCAACATGGCATTCAATAGGAGTACGCCTTGGTCAGCCCATCGTTCCAAATTACCAGAACTAGGAATGGGATAGCCATATTCTTTTTGTATTTCTTTAAAAATGTTTACAAGTGAAGGTGGCATAGTAACACCCTCATTTACAGAAAAGCAGAGACCATGAGCCTGGCCTTTTCCATGATAAGGATCTTGCCCCAGTATAACTACTTTTACTTTGTTGAAGGGAGTATGGTTAAATGCTGAGAATATATTTTTACCGGGGGGATAAACAATATGATGTTTTCTTTCTTCAACCAAAAACTCCTTCAGTTGCAAAAAATAAGGCTTGTTAAATTCATCTTGTAAAGCCTCTTTCCAGCTTTCTTCAATTGAGGGAGTAACTGATACCGTTTCCATGATAGATGCCTATTGAATAGTAAAAATAGAAAAGAAAACCGGATGAATCCTCACTTTCCTGGCTTAACTTTTTGATTGTAATATTTACACCACTTCGTTAATCCGCATTTCTCGCAGAGCGGTTTGCGTGCTAGGCATACGTAGCGGCCATGCAAAATAAGCCAGTGATGGGCCAGTGGTATTTTTTCACGGGGAAAATATTTAATCAACTGCATCTCTGTTTGAAGAGGGTTTTTTGCCCCGGTTGTTAGTCCAATTCTTGCTGCTACACGGAATACATGGGTATCAACAGCCATACTAGGCTGATTAAAAACAACTGATAAAATAACATTGGCTGTTTTTCTTCCTACACCCGGAATAGACGTGAGATCCTCCATCGTCGATGGTACCTCGCCATTATACTTATCAACTAAAACATTGGAACCTTTAACCAAATATTCGGCCTTACTATTCGGATAACTAATACTTTTTATGTATTCCCTTACTTCATCAATTGAAGCTTTTGACATGGATTTTGCATTGGGAAATTTCTCAAACAAGGGCGGGGTAACCATATTTACCCGCTTATCGGTGCATTGTGCTGAAAGGATGACTGCTACAAGCAGCTCAAACGAATTGTTGTAACGCAATTCCGTTTGGGCTACGGGCATTGTAGCTTCAAAATAATCTATAACATGACGAAATAATTGTTCCTTTTTCATTTATTCCAGTCCCGGATAAAGGTTTTTTATCCTTTACCGGAGCAAAGATAATTTTTACAATGATGTAACGATTTTCAGTTGGTGATGTACTCTACAAACTGTAATACAGTTTTGCTCGGTTCAACATTCAAAGCCTTGGAGTAGTTCTGAATATTTTTTAAAACCTGGGCTGAGGGTTCGTTTGCATCAGGTTGCTGTGCCTTATTTTTCGCAATGTCCTTACCTTTTGATTCCATTTCGTTTTCAGAGGGGAGTGAAGAGAGAGGAGTATTTTTGTCCATAGACGTTAAAAGTTTAGGTTGTTATAGTAATAAACGACATCTCTGCTGAAATATTGTGGTTGCCTTTGCTTTTTTATCATATTTATTCAGACAAAGCGATTTTATTCTGCTCTGCCAGGCGCCTTAAATTAATAATAGCATATCGCATTCTTCCTAACGCAGTGTTGATACTTACATTTGTCATATCAGCTATTTCCTTGAAACTCAAATCATAATAATGCCTCAGTATCACTACCTCACGTTGTTCGAAGGGGAGAAACTCTACTAACTTGCGTATGTCCTGTAGAATTTGCTTTTTTATCATGCTATCCTCAGCAGAATGTTGTTCAACTTTAACAACATCATATACGTCAACTACCTTTCCGTCAGGCTTAACTATCTTACTGATAGTGCTTATCTTGCCATTTTGGCGGAAATTATCGATAATTAGATTGTGGGAAATGCGGATAACCCATTGGATGAATTTTCCTTCGCAATTATATTGTTTCTTTTTTAAGGTACGGATAACCTTAAAAAACGTTTCCTGGAATATATCTTCAGCTATAGTCCTGTCCCTAACTACATTTAGAATGTAGCCGTATACTTTTTTCTTGTAACGTTCTAAAAGCTGGGCAAATGCATCTTCATCACCTTCTTGGTATAGATGAATTAATTCATCGTCAGGGATTATTTGGTTCTCCATTGGGTTACTTTATTAAATTACAAAGTAGCTCTTTACCCTATATGCATTGAATTTGTCAGGTTATTAATCAACTTCTTATGACAAAGATATGTTAATTGATGTTAAATCCACTATGCTTATCCTTATTTTTTACGAACTACGCTACAACAGATTGGTTATCTGACAAATAATTTACAATTGTTTCATTTTTTTTCAATAAACAACATAATCTTATTAAAATCTGCAGAGGCATTTATCACTTTCCTGAAATCTTCGTATTGGCTTATGGGATAACTTACCTGGCGGTAATCTTCATCAATACTTACCTTAATTTTATTTCCTTCGCTGGTATAGTACGAATGGAATTCCATATCTCTTTCGCCGTTTGAGCTATGATAAACATCCATATTAAGCGTGTTTAGATTAGATACACTGTATCCGTCCGGCACTTCAAATTCCAATTCCCTATGATAGCCTTTATTGTAATGGTTTTCAACCGGGGTATGCCGCACGGTATCATCGTAAAGCTCAGTCTGGGGGCCAATTAACTCTCCTATTTTGAAAAGATATTTATTGCCCGCGTGTTCCAGTACATTATTTGTAGTGATATCCGTTTCTACGCTGAATGGTTGCTTAAACCATTCATTCTCCTTATATCCGGTAACCTGGTTATGAATAGGTTTTGCATCTTCAAATGTAAGCTGCACAAGCCTGTCGACTACTTCCTTCTTTTCCTGATCAGATAATGCAGCATAATACGGTTGTATATCAAACGCTTCATACCCGGAAAAAGTCTCCTTATAATGAATAGTTGCCATGCCCATATCCAAATCGAATTTTACATTCTCATATAAGTCATTCATGCTCTTTTTCCAATCATTACATGAAATATTCTGAACTTGAGCAATACCGCTTTTTTTCTTGCCAATGCTTATAGCGTGCATAAAAAGTCCTTGTTGGCAAATCCAATCTGCAGGAACAAAACCGTAACGCGACATACTTTCAGCAGGGGCTATATAATTGCCTGTTTCTGGGAAATAGATCAAATATTTTTGTAAGTACGTCCATGAATCAAAACTTCCGTCAAAGGGCTTATCAAAACGGTTTGTAGTTAATACCATTTCATGATTTATACCCGCATAATCAAACAATAAATCATATAGTTTCAACAAGCCAAATTCGTCTGCCGCATGATTCTTCATAATATTACCCAATGCATTGGGGTTGCTTCCCGCAATTTCTTCTTTGGGGATTACAGTCTCTTTTACCTGCTCTTCTATTTTCCTTATTTTATCTTCATCAGTAAGCTTTTTTAATTTCATGGTATCAACCATTTTACGCGCAATTTTCTTGTCTTTTTTAGTAAGTTCTTTATTTAATATAGCATAGATATTTTGACAAAAATTGTCCCATGTATCAAGGCGTTCACCTGCAAGATCTGTGTTTAGGGTATTATAGACATACTTATATTCCATACGCATCAAGGCTCCATCACCTTCCGAATATTCCTCCAGGTCGTAACCTTTAATATCTGTGCCGCTACAAAAAATATGGCGTTTGTTTGTTATGGAACTATCGGTCTGCATAGCGGGAAATCCATTATAACTCTTAGCATCAAATATCAGTGATGGAGGAGAATAAATATCTACCGATATGTTTTTGTGTAAACTATTAATGCGAATGCGCTCGGTGCCATATTTCTGCGAGGGTTCTAAAAGCGTATACATGTACTCTACCTCGCTCCCCTGCTCTATTCCGTCAATTGCAAATATTTTAAAATGCCCCATATTTTCATAGTTATCTACATCTTTAATATTAGCCGGATTGAGAACGGTTATTTTTCCATCCTTTGTTATTGATCTGGCCTGTACATCTTCCAGTGAAACCCCATCGGTTAACGGAATATATACTGAATTAAATTCTTCAATAGCTTTATCAGAGTTTACGCGTATAATCATGTGGTGCGTAACAAACATTACCACATCATCGCCTTGCGGATAATATTCAATTATGCGCTTATCTTTAATTACTACAGTCCCCATATTCTGTTCTGCAAGCGGTAGCTGATGCAAGTGTGGCACACTATCCCAATGATAACTTTTATATTCGGGAGGCGGATAGGTATCGGAATTTCGCATTTGGGCAAAGGCGCCAAATACAAACATTATATGTATTGCTAATAGTGTATATTTTTTAGAAAACATTTTTTATTCTTTAGTTAACGTCACTGTTTCATTATATGCTTTACTCAACTGATGGATCATTTTATTCCATTGCCCAAAATCTGCCGCATTAAGCATAAGCGTATTAACGTAAATATAGCTTTGGCAGATGAGTGTTTGTCCTTTTAGCCTGTAATTTATTTTAAAGCCAAACATAGGATTTGTATAGCTGCTGCTATCCGGAATGCTGGAGACTTTATAGCCCTCAGGGATCTGTAAAACATTTATAGATTTATCTATGTTTTTATATTCAAATTCCCTCGGAGCCTGTCTGTCATTTTCAATAAGATCGCTTTGGTATTTTTTAGAAAGCAGCATATTTACATACACATCTTTATCATCCCGTTGAATGTAGTTATTGATTTCAAATTTATATTGAATATTTAAGTCTTTATCCTTGTCTGCTATATTTTGGAATGATGATGAATCTATCCGGAAGCTATTATTTCCCTTACCCAGCAAAGCAACCAACAAATTCTTTTTCTCTTTATTCTCATAATTAAGAAGCTCTTCACTAATATCTACTTTTGCATACCCCTTTGCTGTAAAGTTACCATCACCCCGTATTTGAGAATTATCTATTATGAGCCGGGTAGAATCAATAAGTTCATTTTTATCAGTATCGAGAATTGGCACCTTAACTATTTCATATTTATCAGCCCCAAAGCCTACCATAGCTTCTTTTCCTTGAATCATAGATGTAACCAAATTAAAAGGGGCATATTTTGCCGTTGCATCTAAAAAATAAGTTCTGCCATTTTCTATATAAGCGCATATCATGTGATTGGTAGCCATGGGCGAAGGCACCTCCCGGAATGAATATGCTATATCTCTTGTGCCAATCCATGTTTGATATGCCTTCAAGCCTGCCACCCGCATCATTTCAACCAATGTACTCGCCATATCTTTGCAATCGCCAAAACGGCGGGAACAAACTAGCGAAGCTTCGCGGGGAGTAAATCCACCAAGACTATCTTCGTATGCCACATAGGTAATGTTGTCTTCCACCCAGTAAAATATGCGTTTGGCCTTTTCTAAATTGCCGGCAGCACCATCGGTAATAGAGTCTACTAATTTTTTCACACCCGGCGATATGGCTGTGTCTACATGCTTAACCATGCTGTAAAACCAATCATACAATGCATTGGTATCACTCAACACCTTTTTCTCAACCCCATTTATGGTGTATGAATCGAGCAACACAACAATATGGGGAGCATAGTATGAAACGTTCGGCGCACTTTCGTCAAACTTTAATTTTTCGGGCGCATGCATTGTCCAGGTATAAATGGTATTCTGTTCTTCCTGCTTCATCGTGAACTTCACAGCGCTATCGTTTGCGTTAAATAACTTATAGCGTATTTTAACTCCAGTTGGCACTGTTACTGAATATTCTGATTCTTCTGCCGGCTCAAATATTTTGAAAAAGAATCGGCCAAAAAGATGAGGGTCTGAAATCCTTTCTGTATATGATAACACTTCTCTGGCCCCATTCACCAAGCCGGGGTACGAAAACTTGTAAGCCTTTTCATCATCATAAAATTCCCCTTCTGCTATTTCATTCGTAGGCTTGAATTCCTTCACCTTTATAGTTTTATATTTATCCCCGTCGGGAATTACCGAATGCGCATCTATATTTTCAATGGAAGAAAAATTGGCCCAATAAATCTCTTTTCCTGAATAATCACTCGCCTGATCCGTTAATAAAAGAAGTTCCTCATATATATTGGAATATATTACAGGCAAATTATTCTCTATTTTAACTACCGCATTCTCGCTGCGAATAACATATACGGCATTTTCTGAGGCATACTTCTTTCTCAATTGAGAATAAAACTCCCGGTTTTGCGAGAATATGCTAATTGTTATAAGTAAAAATACACTTACACCTATGGCTCGCATATAAACTGTTCTTGGATACCCCATTTGCTAATTACCGGAATTTAAATGCCTAATGTACATGTTTAACGGTTACTGTATATGAATGTTTCTTGCCTGATAAAGATTACTTGCATAAAAGCGGAATTCCAATTGCAGCAAAAATCGAGCAAAAAAAGCCCTCCGTCAATTAAGGCGGAGGGACCCTCTTCATCCAACTGAAACACTCCTATTTCAGTTAGCACTCTATGGAAAGAGCTCCATAATATAATTATAGATGCCCTTTCACATTTTTAAGACGAAAACGCTGCACAAAACGTTGGGTATATAAAAAAAAGTTCCGCAATATGCGGAACCTTTTAGAAGTTCATTGAGCTTGCGCCTTCATACCTATTCGTTAAGCATGATAGCGATACCTATGACAATAACCCCAAAACCCCCCTTGAGGAAGCGTTCGATGAACTCCGTACTTTTACTATAGATGCTATAGAATAAAAAAGTTTAATCACTTGTAATAATTTAGTTAAGATCATACGATAGAGTGTATTGAAAACCCCTTGTATTATCAGTTATATTTCCCCCGAAAACTGAGTTTTCACGCATGTTCGTAAATTCCGTATAAAAACTGAGATACATGGAAAATTTATGGCTGATTATATATCTATAAAAAGCATCAGCAGAAAAATCTATTTTAGTGTAACCATCAAAAGAAGCATTTTGTGAATATTGTACCATATTCATGGGTGGGGTATTTTCACCTTGCTGATAGGTAGTTGCATATCCTCTATTGCCCACTAAAAACCACACTGAACCGCCGCACCCAACGCTACTGCGTTTATTACGCCCTATAAAATATTCCACTTGAATAGGAACTTTTAGAAAGTATAAGCGCTTGGTAGTAATTACCGAATCGTAGATTACATTCCCAACACTATGCTGATAATTATAGGTACCTGTATGCATGTTTCCAAACGTGCTAAACTGAATACCTGTTTTCAGGAATATTTTAGAGCCCATATAATGTTCATATCCTAATCCCAGGTTATAGTTAAGCCCTTTTCCTTGGGCCAATGTGCCATCTGAATTAACAGCCCATCCGAAGCTATACTCACCACCTGCTTCAACCGAAAATATATTAATTTTTCCCTGGAAGATACGGGGCTCATCAGAAAAACGTTGAGGAAGGGCATCTGCTGCCACCGCACTATCCATATTGTGAACACTTTTTATATTGGTTATAGAGCCCGTCGTCTTCACAGAAATAGAATTAGATGGCATGGTTGCATTACCCGTCGTAGCGGGATCCGTCGAAAGTTTGCCTGAAGACAGGTTATTTTGTTCGTTCGCTCCTGTTACGCTATTCTTTCCACTATTTGCATTCTCTGCAATACTTGCAACCGGTTGAGACCCGTTATTAGTAAGTGCATTCTTTTTATTGAGTGATTTTACAATGTATTTCTTGTCATTAATTTTATTTGAATTTTCATTTGTTACAATAGCTGCCACTGCATTTCTATTTGATTGATTTTGCTGAGACGTTCCACTATTAGGAGCCATTGGTGTATTGTCCGATTCTCTAGCTGTTTTATTATTAGCAGGGGCATTTGAGCTAACTGAATTAACCATCTGTTTATTTGCGACAGTTGATACCTGTGAATTATTGGAGTTTTTAATGTTAGCCACTACTGCATTATTATGCTGCGCTGCAACCCCGTTGTTACTCCATTCATAAATACCAAATGTTGCGCCTGAAAAAAGCAGCAAGCACAAGGCTACCAAGAGCCACATGGTACGTCTTTTATCTGTCCGTGAATCATCAATCATTTTCCGCATCGAGTTCCAATCCTGCTCATCGAATGGAATTTGCTGATTGTTGAATTTGGATCCTATGATATCATAAAAGTTTCCTTCTGTTTTCATCCTGCCACAAGTTTAAAAATGTTCGGATTTATTTGAATAATCATTTCTTGTAATTTTTGTCGTGAAAAGTTAAGATGCCAGCGCGATGTACCCTCTGAAATGCCCAACGCTTCTGCAATTTCCCTATGCGAAAAACCATCAATAGCATACATATTAAAAACCCGTTGGCTCACCGGGGGCAGCTTTACAATAAGGGCATGTATCTGTTCCACATCCATTTTCACCAATGCATTGTTTACATCTACATCTTCGTGCACTTCTTCATAATCCTCCACATATTTTATGTGGGTCTTATGATTTTTTTTCTTCCTGTATTCGTCAATCAATGTGTTTACCATCACTCTGTGTATCCATGCTTTAAAAGAGGTTTCCAGCTGATATTTTTTCAGGTTTGTCAATATTTTGAAAAATCCCAAGTTCAACATCTCTTTTGCCTCTTCCCTATCCGAAGTATACCGAAGGCATATTGCCATAAGATAACTATATGTCAGGCGATATAATTCATATTCAGCCCTCTCATCCTTGCGTATGCACGCAGTTATTATCTCTGTCTCAACCTTCATGTAAATATACCTCAATAAGCCCATTCTTTGTGATAAGAACGAACCTCTTATGGCAAATGTTGGGTACCAATATACGAAATTCAACTTAAATTTCATAGTTTTCAAAGATTATCAGGATGGTATGGGCTAAAAATAAAATAGTTACCACCGGTATTTTTCAGTAAAATAGGTTCTAATTGATGGTATTACATTAACATAAAAACACACTAATTCATTATTATAAAAACTTTCCATTTCACGAAATACTTTAATGACACATTTTGCCGCTACAAAAACTTCCTTAAAAAATCTGCTTTATTTTGTATAAAAAATATATCTATATTTGAAAGTTAGTACAATAAGTATTAATTAATATAGTTACTGTTTATAGCTATTTTAAAACCGGATGAAGAAAAGCTACTCTTTTATTTTTGTGCCGATTATTTCCGTATTACTGGGTATTCACCCATTAACAGGCCAGCAAACTTCTGCTTCCGCATCAACACTACCCAAAAAACAATCTGCCGCTAAAATAAAATGGATGGCTCATCCATTCAACCACCAGCTATTTATTGAGAACGGCGGACAATTTGCCGGACCTCCCAACAGCGATAAAATACTGTATGGTGCGCAGGTGGAGGATGTGTTTGTATACATTACTTCGCGTGGACTCATCTATAAACATACTCAATATCCCGGTTCGGGAGAACACGGAGAAAAAGATGCCAGGACGGTCGATCCTGACAAGATAGATTGGACAAAAGCAAAATCGAAGGATTATTATATGACGGCTACCTGGGAGGGTTCAAAAGGTGCAACCGCTATAGTAGCCGGAGAAGAACTAACCGATTACTACACCTACCCTGGTTCCAGCAATAACCATACGATCAAAGTAAGTATCTTTAAAACCATAACCTGTCAAAATATCTATCCCGGTATCGATATTAAATATTCATTTATTCGGGGAAAAGAGGGTTTTAAATACGCATTGATTGTGCATCCGGGGGCTGACCTGTCGCAGATAAAATTAAAATATGACCGAAGCTCAAAGATGTCCGTTGATAAGAATGGAAATGTCCAAATCAACAGCGGGTGGGGAAGTTTTACCGACCATGCGCCCAAGAGCTATTATGATGGAGAAAGTGATACGATTACATCAATATATCAGTTACAGGACAACACCGAATCATTTCATGTAACAAACCCGGATGTAAATAAAACGTTGGTCATAGATCCCTGGGTAACCAACTGGAGTAGTACATATAGCGGTAACGCAGGCCATAATGGAGCTTTTGATGTGGATTACGACTATGCAGGAAATGTATATGTGTATGGCAGTTATAATCCCTTTCAAATGGCAAAATATAACAGCGCCGGAGTACAAATATGGACTTACAATGCTAGCAATCTTTCCTTGCTCCAATATTACGGAGGGTTTTGCGTGGATAAATTAACGGGAGCCTGTTTTGGTGTGGAAGGATGTGCGGCCGCTCATAAGTATGGATATGTAGTTAAAGTTTCAACATCGGGTGCGTTTATCAGTATCTTCAACACATTAACATTATATGAAGAATGGAGGGTGCAATATGATGCATGCAGCCATAGTATTGCTGTGGCTGGCGGCGGTACCTGGAATAGTTACCAGTCTGCTGTTGTAGATACGAATAATAGTGTGTGCACAGAGCAAAATATATTGGGTGTACCTGCCGGGCAAACAGACCATGACATGTGCGTTCTGGCAGCTGACCCTATTGTTGATACTACCTATATGGCAGTAGCAAGCTGCGGTATATACTACAACACGGCTAATAATGTATTAGTGCGGGCTCCAATGCCAAATCTCAGTCCCAGCGCCTACGTGACCTCTGATGGTTTCAGCTTCACTGAAGTAGGATCTGTTACCTATACATCAGCCAACGGTATGAACGGATTGGCCATTAGCCCTGATTGGGTGTATATGTATGACGGTAAAACCATACGCCAGATAGATAAAAATACAGGGGCAATTAAAGCAGTCGTCGGTGTATCTTCAAAACAGTATGCCTATGGCGGCCTGGCAGTCGACTTGTGCGATAATATATATGCCGGAAACACTGATAGTGTAGTTATATATAATCCGTCCCTCACATATACGGGTAGCATTGGACCCTTTGCCGGGGTAGTATATGCTGCCGTGTTAAACAAGGGTCCGAGTTTTTCCGACGATAGTCTTCTTTATGTTTCCGGTAAAGGTTTTGTGGCAAGTGTACAAATAGATCCACCTGACCCGCCGGTCATTAAAAAAACATTCGTACATGCCTGTACCTGTACTTGTACAGGCACAGGAACACTGTATTATTGTGGCAATGCAGATACCAGCAGTAATGTTAGTTATGCATGGAGCAATGGACAAACGACTCATACTGCAACTAACTTGTGCCCTGGAAATACATACACCCTTACCATAAACCTGGGATGCGTTCAGCAATTTACCGATACATTTAAAGTACCTTTACTCGACACCTTTAATATTACTAAAACTCAAACAAACCCCATTTGTGGTTTTTGCAATGGAAGCGCAACTGTCAGAGCTAGTGGCGGTGGATCTCCATATACCTATTCTTGGTCGCCAGGGGGACAAACCACACAAACAGTTACAGGCTTATGCGAAGGAACGTATACCGTAACTATGACCGATTCATGTGGAGATATTTCAACTACTACTGTCGTTATTAAAGGCACTGTCCTCCCTATTACCGGCCAAGTAATATCCAATGATAAATGTAACGGAAGCTGTACTGGCAGCGCATCGGTCACGGTTAATGCAGGTCATTCGCCTTATACCTATAGTTGGAAACCATCGGGAGGAACCAATGCTACTGCCACAGCTTTATGTGCAGGAACATATACTGTCACCGTAAAAGATATTGGTGGATGTTCAAACACTACTACGGTCACTATCACCCAGCCACCGGTTTTGACAACTACCGACACAGTTACTCATGTATTATGCATGGGAGGCACAGGTAGCATCAAGGCTCTTCCCCTGGGAGGATATTCCCCATATACCTATTTGTGGAACCCATCGGGTAAAACTACTGCAACTGCCACTGGACTTAGTGCAGGTACGTATACCCTAAAAGTAACAGATAGCAGCGGTTGTACCGCCTCGGCTACAGCTGTTATAACCCAACCTACCCAGTTAACAATGTCTACTATACCCACTTACCCATTGTGCAATGGAGGCACAGGGAGCGCCACTGCTATAGCGGGAGGCGGAACTTCACCCTATGTTTACTTATGGAACCCATCGGCCCAGACCAAAGCAAATGCTACCGGACTTAGCGCAGGTATTTACACAGTTACCGTTACCGATCATAATGGCTGTACTGCTACTAATACGGTAACCATTACCCAACCTACGGCCATATCCCTAACTACCAGTTTCACCCATGCTTCCTGCAACCTTCCGAATGGAACTGCCACTGCAAAGGTAAGTGGAGGGACAGGCCCTTATGCCTATTTGTGGAACCCATCGGCACAAACTACTGCAACTGCCAGAGGCTTGATCCAAGGTACTTATACGATTACCGTTACCGATAATAATCATTGTACCACCAGCGCTGCT
>JABDCH010000047.1:0-643 GCA_013288205.1 Bacteroidota bacterium
AATACATTATATTTGGTAATGTTGCCTGAGTATGCACCCTTTCCACTATAGGTAATGGAATCGGGAATACTGTCATAACTGTAATGGATAAAATTCTTTACGGAATCGGTGGAATAATAATCGCCTATGGCATATGTTTTTGCCTTCCTGAATTCATTTACCGTGTTACTGTATAATGAGTCGGTATAATGTTGCAAAACGGAATAAGGCAGCTCATACACCCCATAATTAGGCGTTTGCAGCACAAATTTGCATTCAGAAAGCAAATGCTTCTCCTGTTCATTTATTTTGTCAGGTTGTGCCATTACTAAGAACGGTTTCATATTGGGCATATCTTTTAGTATCTCAAGCTTCCTGTAGAGCTCCAGTATTAAACTTATATTCTTATAGGTTTCACTTAATGAAGTCCGGCTCAGAATTACAGCGGTAGTTTGTATACCAGATTTTAACGAGACGATAAAAACATATTTCAGCAAGTCCGATTCTTCATCTATCCATACATTCTCCGATCCTACATTCAGATAAGGAAGTGGAATGATGGCTTGGTACTTGCTCAGATCTGTATTTTTCAGCCAGGCATTTTCAGGCAAGTTATTTTGTTTGTCGGCCAATTCATCTACAGGTGAATTTAATGTATCCTCAT
>JABDCH010000047.1:653-17708 GCA_013288205.1 Bacteroidota bacterium
GTGTTTATGTATCTGCTCATACGGTTCTACAAAAAACCATCCCTGAAAAAAAGCATACTTATCGGTAAATAATACAATAAGCGAAATGGGGATGAGGCAGTATCTTACAATTTTATGACTATTCTTTGTCCAGTTATAAATGTTGTAAAAAGCAACTATATTCATTACATAATAAAAAAGCCAGGCGCATCTTCCGAGTGCCCGTATTTCTTTAAGCGGGCCTATATAATGAATAAAGAAATCTTCTTTCCATACAAAAGGATAACCGAAGGAATAGAGCAATGCGGCCATACTTGCCCAAAAGAAAATGTTTAATATTTTTTGATTTGTCGGGGCTAAAACCTGGTCCCATTTTCTTGTAAGTAATTTCCCAGCCGCAACAATAATCAAGATAAATAGTGTGCAGACTGCTATCGCCCCGATATAACTGACTCCTTCCCATTCCGGCATAATGGGATTGCAGAAAAAATGCGCCATTTTTTCATACGGTTTTCCATATGGGTAGAGTACGCCTGCCCATGAAGAGGTATACACAAAAAATCCCCAGGGATACTGGGTGCGGTCATGTACATGGTTGGTAATGGTAAGGAGAAGGTTTAAGGCTATATATGGCAGTATAATTTGCAGAAAAAAATGCTTTGCTGCAAACCCAATTTTTGAAAATCCTCTTTCGTGTGAGAAAAGTAAGATTACCCAGTAAAAGAAAGAGAGGAAACCGAAAAACGAAAAGAAATAAAGGTGAAAGCTTATGGCAAAGAATGTATATATTCCGATAAGTATGCTTTTTTTCAGGGATGGTTTTTTGTAGAACCGTATGAGCAGATACATAAACACCGGTATTAGGAATTCATATGCAAGGGTACCACCCAAGCGTTGTATCTGTGGTGAAAGAAATGCAATGCCGGTGGCTACAAGCGCACTATAAACAGAAGGCAATGAAAATTCTTGTAAGATTAAATAAATAGTCAGTGCGCAAAAAACGATTGACAGCAGCATGGAAATGTTAATTATGCCAACTGCATAATCGGAGACATTTACAATGTGGTTGAGCAGTTTCAGAAAGAAAATAATGGGGATATGGCCGCCGGTGAAAAATATATTTTCTCCATATGGATAATTCATACCACCCTGGTGAAAATAGGATGAGTCGTAACGCAGATGATAGAGCGCAGTATAATAGGACTCCAATGCATCGCGGCTGTTACCGAAATAAATGGTATTACAATGTACCAGCAGGCTCCCGTAAAAAACGCATAACAGTATTAATGAAAGAATAAAGGTCAGAATAAAACCCTTGCTGAAAATTTTCATGCGGTTGCTTGCATTTACTTCTGAATCTTAATAAGTCGTCTCAATCTTTTTTTGACAAAAATAGAATTATTCAATTTCATAGGGTATACTTTTATGGAAAGGTCATCAAAATAGGCTGAACCATGTCCATAGTAGAAAAGATAAAAGGCAACAGTACTGTCTTTTAAATAGGCCGGTACCATACATTCATACTTGATTTGCTTCCATCCGTTGGCTCCGGAATCTGTAACTTCCTGTCCCGAATTATAAAAGTCTCCATCTGAAGAAGAACTGAGTACAATATTACTGCACCTGTCATCCGACTTCCTCCAAATGCTGACTTTAACAATGCTTCCGGGCGCTGACTTTATATGGTAAGCCGCCGTATATTGGTTTTGTTCATTCAGCAGGATACTCGTACTACCTGAATGGTGTTCAGCAGTAACTAATGGGTTGGTCACTTTAAGAAGATGTGTTCCATCTGTTGCAATAAAATCTGTTTTATCAGCAGTAAGCTTTTCAAAATCAAAATCAGTTTCCTCAGAATCGGCTAATAGAATTTTGGATATGTTATAAGTATCGGATAGTTCATAGATGTATTCTTTTGTTTCAGGGTTAGCATAAATAACCCGGCTATCTGCCAGTTTGATGGTATGATTCCAGGTGCACAAATTGTTCAGGATAGTATCTCTTTCAACAGGCCGATTATGATAAAAATAAACAATAACCTTATTGAATTTTGCAAATAATTCAGGTATAAATGCAACTCCTGCCCAATGGGCTATGGTGCCTTCGTTTTGTTTATATAAATATGATTGAGGATATACTTTTTGCAGAAATTCCCAATATTTAAAATGAGAGCTTGCGGAGTAGCGTGTACCAAAATCAAGGGAAGGCTCTATAAATGCAGCCTGGTAATCGGCACTGATGATAAGAGGCTCGCCCGGATATTTTTTCAAGGTATCGGGTACTGCATGAGAAATAGAGAGCGAAAAATGAGGATAAGTATCTTTCACAGCTCCCAGTAAAAGAATCCCTATAAAGCAATAAAAGAAAGCAATGTTCCGGCGTTTTTGTTGAATGTTCACTACAGGGGCAAGTACTTCATAAGAGCCTGCCAATATTAATGGGAAGCATAATTTAATTGGCAATATATAATGAAAGGAATAGTGTTTTGCCACCAGGAGGGTAAGTACTGTGCACGAAAGAAATGTTCCGGATAAAAGTCTTACATAGACTCTGTTTTCCCTGCCCATTTGTTTCCGTTTTATAAATGCTACAATGAGTGCTGCGACCAATAGAATGAAGATGGCTGTAAAATAAAAGTCTTCTTTAAAAATATCTTTCAAGTGAGCCCTGAATTCAACGGGATCAATAACGCCTGTGCTCCCTTGCCCATATATTCCCGTATGGGTTGCGAGGCTGTACACCCAATGGAACATAATGCTCCATGACAAATAAGCGGGAGTAATAAAAAGGAAGAAAAAGAAAACAGATAAGAGAATATACCCGGCGCATAAACGGAACGATGGAACCAGAAATAAAACTAACAGCATTAAAGGAGCGCAGGTAAATTTGCAGGCAACAAGGAAGCCTGTAAAAAGTGCGTACAGGGCTATTTGCTTCCACCCCGGGGCTGGCAACGCATGTACTTTTTTATAGACTGACTGGTAATAAATATATGCGATAAAAAGCATCCCGGCAATAATAAGAAACGATTCCGGTTGTGGATTTTGAGCATACATGACATTGGAACCCAAAAGTGGTGTAAGTTGGAACAAGAGAGCCAGGATAATATTCCCGGTTCTTTCGAAAAGATAATACCCCGTATACCAGCTTGTGAAAACAAAAAGCAGGCTAATGGCGGTGCAAATAGTGCGCAAATAACTTTCAGGATGCAATATCACATCCTGGTAAAGTGGGATGTTGTGATGAAAAAGATGCCTGATAAATATTACGATAGCAGCAAAGCATTGAACAGGAGTTCCGGGGTGGTCAGTATGTCCAACTTCTATTTTTCCGGTTGCAAGATTCATGCCATTGAAAAGGTAAGCATAAACCGGGTCGGGATTGCCCGCGTAAAAAGGTATCCAATGGATTAGATATACCCCTGCAATAAGTAAATAAATAGCTGGAAGAACCAGGATAAGTATTTTATTTCTTCTACCGGTAAAATTCAAAATAGAAAGGCATTAGAATCCCAAAGATGGCAATAATTTGGGAATAGGATATTAGCAAACCTTACGGATGGAAAGTTAATGGAAATTGTATCTTTGTCCTATGAGGTTCAAAACGTATAATTTTTTACTTGTTCTTACAGGGGCTATCTTGCTTTGCTTTGTAGCTTTTTTAAATCATTTTCCAGTGGTATATCCTGATACCGCCACCTATATTTTATCTGGTTTTACTAATAATGTACCATGGGACAGGCCCATTTTTTATGGCTTATTTATACGGCATATAAGCTTGGCCACCTCACCATGGTTTGTTATTTTGGCGCAAGGGCTATTGGTTTCGTATGTGGTATATGAAACATTTGGTATGTTCTACAGTGGTGATAAGCGGAATATTATTTTTATTTTTTCACTTGTTTTATTGACTATAGCCGGCAGTGTTTCTTATAATACAAGTATTCTTTTACCCGATATTTTTAGCGCATTGTGTATTCTTTGTTTTGTCAATTTATTATTGAACGACAAGTTGGGTAAAGTGCAGAAAATTATATTTTATATTATATTTTTATATAGCATGCTTGTTCATTTTTCGAATTTTTTTGTGCTGTTTTTGTTTACGATTCTTATTCTTATTTACCTGCTAATTAAAAGATTTAAAAAACAACCTCTTTTACTTAAGAGGAGGAGAATAATAAGTGTCTTTATTTCTATATGGAGCATTCTGATAATTGCACCATCCGCAAATTATGCCTTTTCCAAGCAGTTTTCATTTTCGAGGGGATCTCATGTTTTCATTCTTAACCATTTGTTAGAGACAGGAATTTTAGAAGAATATTTGAATGATGAATGTGCGCATAAGAATTATAAATTGTGTGAGTACAAAGACCAATTGGGATGGGATTTTATTTGGCAGGATGATAGCCCCTTTTATAAAATGGGCGGACCGGATTCTACTAAGAATGAATATAACAAAATTATATTCGATATTCTCACAACACCTAAATATTTTAAGGAAGTAGCAATACACGCTTTGGAGTTCTCGTTAATACAATTTTTCACATTCGATATTCCTGGTAATGGACCCGGGTATGCAAAAATTTTGCAGGTTGATTCGTATCAGATATACAATCGTGCATACCTTGCATCCTTGCAAAGTAATAATAAGCTCGACCCTAACCTTCATGTGCTCAATGAACTTCAACGAATTTTGGTATTAGTAAGTATGGGTATTTTTATTTGTGTGCTTTTTATACCCAGTATTTTAAAACTACTGAGTCCTCAATTAAAATGGATGATGGTAATTATTTCTGTCTTGTGTTATATAAATGCAGCGGTATGCCCTAATTTATCTACAGTTGCTGATAGATTTCAAGACCGAGTAATATGGCTTATTCCCTTAACGGCAATTATTGTTGTTGAGCATATTATTTCCACTTACAGGCTCAAATTAAAAAAGGTGAATCCTATTTAAAACGACACTATCAGCGCTAAAAGCAGTCTACACAATCTTTTTCCCCGCTACAAAATCCTTTAGATAAAAGGGCTCGTAATAGGCCACATTGGCAAACTCTTTTCTTGAAAAGTATTCCTCCGATAAAAGCGCAATATTCTTGGCTGAAGCATATATTTCATCTACCCAAATGCGGTGCACATCATCAGGCGACGAGAGCTTCTTCATTTTAGGCATACCATCACCTGAAAAAGCAATTTCCTGCTCATCCAGAATATCTGCAAACGAATGTTTATCGAGTATTTTAGCTTCAACACGTGTTACTTCTTTTCCTTTATAATCATACAGGCCTGTATATACCTCCAGTCGTCTTGCGTCAATCATAGAGCAATAATAAATATCTTCTCTTTTCATAACAGCCGCTGTTGCACGAGCCATAGCTTTCAATGTAGGGATGGCGAGCAATGGCTTATCAAGTGCATAACATAATCCTTTGGCTGTAGAGGTTCCTATGCGTAAGCCGGTATATGAGCCGGGGCCCGTGCCTACAGCAATAGCATCTAATGCCGAATAAGGAATCTTTGTCTGCTCCATCATAATACGTATGAACACGGCTAATTTTTCAGCATGTACATTGGTATGTACAGATTCTTGTAAAGCAATTACCTGCCCGTTACGGGAAAGAGCAGCAGAACAAACAGAAGTAGAGGTCTCAATATTCAATATAGTTGCCACGAAACTTAAAACAGGTGGCGCAAAGGTACGATTAGCAGGTAAATAAAAAAATATTGATTTACACGATGTATTCAGAAATAATTACTAATATTGCATCGCGTTTCCCCATTCTTTTTTTCCAACCACATATTTACACAGGTATAGTTTTTTCTATCACTTTTCATTGTAATTTATCTTTTATTAAATATTTAACATGTACGACATTCTTGAACTTAATGGTAAATCGCTGATTCAATTGAAGGAAATAGCCAGGGAAATGAAACTTCATAAAACAGACCATTTGAAAAAACAAGAAATTGTTTCCAGGATATTGGATGCACAGGCATCTGCCACTGTTGCCGCAGTTGAAACGGAAAAGGAAACCGAAAAAAAATCAATAGAAGAAGAACACGCTATCATTCAGGCTGAAAAGCCCGAACTGATGGAGTTTGATGCTCCCCAGGAACCATTATCAGATTTGAATACAACCGACGAGCCTGCCATTCCTGCTCCGGCTGAAACGCCATCTAATAATGGTGCAACCCCTAAAGAGACCCCGCTGGATTTTGGATTTGTTGAAAGACCGCAAGAAGCACCCAGACCCAGGGAATCTGCCTATAACTTCGACAATATTGTACAAGCTGAAGGTGTATTGGAAATTACCCCTGAAGGATTTGGATTTCTTCGCTCGGCCGACTATAACTATCTTAATTCACCCGATGACGTTTACGTTTCTCAAAAGGACATTCGCTTATTTGGACTAAAAACAGGTGACACAGTGCTGGGTTTTGTACGCCCGCCAAAGGAAGGCGAACGATTCTTCCCATTATCTAAAATAGAACTTGTAAATGGCAAGGCCCCTGATTTAGTACGCGACCGGGTTCCATTTGATTTCCTTACTCCGCTTTTCCCTTACGAAAAATTTAATTTGAGCGCGCATCCGCAGGCTACCTTGTCGAGCCGTATAGTGGATATGTTTACGCCTATCGGTAAAGGTCAACGGGGATTGATAGTATCGCAACCCAAGACTGGTAAAACCGTATTGCTGAAGGAAATTGCCAATGCCATTGCATCCAATCACCCGGAAGCATATCTGTTAATATTATTGATTGATGAACGCCCGGAAGAAGTAACGGATATGGCCCGTAGCGTAAAGGCTGAGGTAGTATCGTCCACTTTTGATGAACCGGCTGAACGCCACGTTCGCATTGCCAATATTGTATTGGAGAAAGCTAAACGCATGGTAGAGTGCGGACATGATGTAGTTATTTTACTTGACTCCATTACCCGTCTGGCACGTGCATATAATACAGTATCTCCTGCTTCCGGCAAGGTATTATCGGGTGGGGTAGAAGCCAATGCGCTTCAAAAGCCCAAACGTTTCTTTGGAGCTGCCCGTAAAATTGAAAACGGTGGTTCACTAACGATCCTGGCTACAGCCCTTATTGATACAGGTTCGAAGATGGATGAAGTAATTTTTGAAGAATTTAAAGGTACAGGCAATATGGAATTGCAACTCGACCGCCGCCTGTCGAATAAACGTATTTATCCTGCTATTGATATTGTAGCTTCCAGCACACGTCGCGATGACTTGCTGATTGATAGGGAAACATTACAAAGGCTTTGGGTATTGCGTAATCACCTTACGGATATGACTCCTATCGAAGCTATGGAATTCCTCAGAGAAAGACTGGTTCGTACCAAATCGAATGAGGAGTTCTTAATGACCATGAATGGGTAAGTCCGGATCCCGATAGCTATCGGGATAATCGGCAAATTATAAATAAGAAACACCTCTGTAAGTATTGTAAATACTGATGTTTCTAAGGTTATCTATTTATTCCCTTAAAATTTTTGCGTCACATTGCGTCACACTTTTTTCGATTTATATATAGCAAATATAAATTTAGATGCTTAGGTACACTTTGTAAGCCAGTTACTTGCAGGCATATCACAAATCTGAAAGATAAAATTGGAATTCTGCTATAAAACAATTTGCGTAGCAAATGCCTGCCAAATTATTTGGGCGTAATACTTTCATTTTTAGGTTGTTTGTTTATTTTTAGGTGATTTATTCATGCACATAGACCCTCTTCACCCTACCTGAAAGACTTGTCAGGGTTTCGTAAGGAATGGTATTCATGTCTTTTGCTACCTGGAGCAACGAAACGTTATCGTCAAAAATAATTACTTCATCACCTTCTTTAGTATCTATTCCGGTAATGTCAATCATCAGCATATCCATACATACATCACCCACTACGGGTGCCTGCTTGCCATGTACTTTCACCTTTCCTTTTCCATTGCCAAATTCGCGGCTTATGCCATCCGCATAACCAATAGCGATGGTAGCAATAGTGCTGTCTTTTTCCAACAACCCGCTTTGATTATAGCCTACGGTTTCACCCTTTTTCAATTGCCTAACCTGCGAGATGACGCTTTTTAAGATACCTGCATTCTCCAGTTTGCGTTGTTCAGTCGCATTGTTTCCTACACCATAGAGGCCGATTCCAAGCCTTACCATATCAAATTGCGCTTCCGGGTATCGTGCTATGCCGGCGGAGTTTAGTATATGTCGCATAACAGGGTAGGGGAGTGCTGCTATCATTTTATCGCTCCACTTTTTAAATTTTTCTATTTGCGATAAGGTATAGTCTTTGTGCTTATCAGAGCCACTTGCAGCCAGGTGCGAAAAAATAGATTTTACTTGTAGTGTGGAAGTTTCAGCCAATACGGAAATTAGTTCCTCTATATTTTCATCGCCAAAGCCAAGTCGGTGCATGCCAGTATCTAACTTAATATGGATGGGAAGCTTTTCATTACTGCCGCTATGTTTAACTGCTTCAGCTGCCAGTTGCAGGGTGCGGAAACTATATACTTCCGGTTCAAGCCGGTATTTTAAGAGCAGGTCATAGCTTCCCGGTTCAGGATTCATAACCATAATAGGTAATGATATACCGGCATTTCGTAATTCCACTCCTTCATCGGGATAGGCGACTGCCAGATAATCAGCGCGATGAAACTGCAACGAATTTGCAATTTCAAAACTTCCACTTCCGTATGAGAATGCTTTTACCATAGCCATTATTTTGGTAGATGGTTTTAGCAGAGAGCGGTAATACGCCAGGTTATGAGCAATGGCAGCAAGATTGATAAGCATTACCGTTTCATGCGCCTTTTCCTGCAATGCTCTGCTTATTTTCTCAAATTCAAAACTTCTGGCGCCTTTTAGTAATATGGCCTCATCACGAAAATTAAATTCATTGATATGATTTAAGAGATCGGATGTAGTAGCAAAAAATGTTTTTTCTGTATTAAACAATCCTGCATTTCTTGAAATAGCTTCACCAATGCCGATGAGTCTTGTAGGTGGTTTTGCCCGCAAGATACTGGCTATATATTCGTAGAGTTCTTGTTCTGCTATTCCGCTTTGAGTAATATCTGATAATACGATGGTTTTGCGTGTGTGTTGCTCTTGCCTATGCAGAAAGTTTAGCGCTACCGATAATGAATTTATATCTGAATTATAGGAATCATTAATAAGGGTACAATTATTCATTCCTTTCAACATCTCCATACGCATGGCCACAGGTTGCAAATTGCTCATGCGCTCGGCGATCGTCGTATTTTCATATCCTGCGAATAGCATATAAGCCCAGCAGTTCATCGCATTTTCAATGGAAGCATCATCTATAAATGGAATAGTAATGCTTATTTCAGTTCCATTAAACAGGGCTCTGATAGTGGTATTCCCCTTGCCCTGCGTAATATTTTTAATCTGAATATCTGCGGGTGTTTTTGCCGACCACGTAAAAAAACGCATTCCTGCATAAGTGGAATTGTATTTAAGGGCATGGTCAATGTTTTTGTAGTCGCGGCAATAGATAAGCATCTTCACATGCTTAAAGAGTTTCATCTTTTCTTCTACCTTTTCTTGTGTATGCTTAAAGTTGGCCCCATGCGCTTCTCCAATATTGGTAAAGATTCCAACACTAGGAGAGATAATGCTTTCGAGCTTTTCCATTTCTCCCGGTTGTGATATTCCCGCTTCAAATATTCCCAACACATTGGTTTTATCTATCTGCCACACAGATAGCGGTACACCTACCTGTGAGTTATAACTCAAAGGGCTTTTTACAATATTTTTATCCGGCGAAAGCAATTGGTAGAGCCATTCTTTTACGATTGTTTTTCCATTGCTTCCAGTAATGGCTATAACAGGAATATCAAACTGCTTGCGATGCCATGTAGCCAGTTGTTGCAGGGCAGCGAGGGTATCTTTTACTTTTATAAAAGCGGCTTCTTTATAAGTGGCAGCATCTCCAAATTCTACATTTACTAAAAATATGCGAACGCCTTTTCCATATAATTCTTTAATGAATTTATGCCCATCATTGCTTCCTGTTTTTAGGGCAATAAACATCACTCCTTCCGGGGCAGCAAGGGTGCGACTGTCAATTAATAGCTGCTTAACTGGTGTATCTTTCAACGAAGACTCACCCGTCAATTCTGCTTTAAGGACTGTAACTATTTGAGAAATACTATATGCCATGGAGGTCAAAGTTACAACTCTATACAAAACCTGTCCCATTCTACTACCTTTGTCCTAATTTAACCCGCTTTGTTAGCAAAGATTATAGATAGTCTGAATATGGCCTCCAAACTTACGCCTTATAAAGTGTGGAATGGGGGTAAGGTACTACTTAGTTATGGCGTATCGAGAGTAACTGGCAAACCCAAACATGCCGGATTACCCATCAGTATTTCGTTCGAACCTACTACATCATGCAATCTTCGTTGTCCCCAATGTCCGAGCGGGTTGAGGCAATTTACGAGGGAAACAGGGATGCTGAAAGATGATTTTTTTAAAGAAGTAATAGATGAGTTTGCGCCTCATTTGGCATATCTAACCTTTTATTTCCAGGGCGAGCCTTATCTTAATCCACAGTTTTTGGAAATGGTGAAGTATGCATCGTTGAAAAGAATTTATACGGCCACTTCTACCAATGCTCATTATCTTACTCCCGATATTGCCAAACGGACGGTTGAATCGGGCTTAGACAGGCTTATTATTTCGATTGACGGAGCCACACAGGAAACTTATTCCTCGTATAGAATTGGAGGTAAACTTGATAAAGTGCTGGAAGGGGCGAGAAACGTGGCGGAATGGAAAAAGAAACTAAAATCGAAAACACCCCATCTGATATTCCAGTTTCTGGTGGTGAAAGCCAATGAGCATGAAATACCGGAGATAAAGGCCCTTGCCAAAGAGATTGGCATAGATGAGGTACGACTTAAAACCGTGCAGATATATGATCATGAAAATGGCAGTCCTTTAATTCCGGAACAACAGAAGTATTCACGATATAAAAAGGATTCTTCGGGAAAGTACGCCATAAAAAACAAACTCCTCAACCATTGCTGGAGGATGTGGAACTCCTGTGTTATAACATGGGATGGAAACGTGGTGCCTTGCTGTTTTGATAAAGATGCCGCCCACCCGATGGGAAATATAAAAACCCAATCTTTTAAAGAATTGTGGAACAACGATAATTACCGTAACTTTCGACAAGCGTTGTTGCATTCGCGCAAAGGCATAGATATATGCAAAAATTGCACCGAAGGAACGAAAGTATGGGGATAAAATTATTGCTCAATGGCCGATATGCTCAGGCTCTTGATGCTGGCAGTTACATGGGTATTAGATGACGCTAAGGCTAGATCGATCCAATAAGTTGTGCCAATAGTGAGGCCAGTTACAACTGCGTTAACGGCAAAGGGTACATCTTGTACACTGTCAGTTGTCACAGTTGCTCTAATTTGAGTGCCTTGTGCTGTTCCGGTTAATGTAGTTGCATTTGCAGGAGCCGAACCCGTGCCGATGTATAATTGTACTAAACTGGAAGTAGCCTTCTTACTATTGGAAATGGTGCCCGACACGATAATTAAAACCGTACCGGAATTGGTTGGTGTGATAGAGCCTGCAAGGCCCATCATTACCGCCGTAGTACTGGTAGTACCTTTAATAGCGCTTGTGACCGTTTTTTCTGAAGAGGCTTTTGCTCTCCCAAGAATGGTATTGGCGCCGGCATTGCTGGTTCTCAGATGTTGCGAGAAAAGATGCTTGGGCGCGGCACATAAAAGAACTAAAAGAAGGTAAAGTGCGTGATAGTTTTTCATTAGTTGTATAAAAAAACCGCAAAAGCCCAGCGAGTAAAATCTTATAAAAGATATAAAAAGGCTCTTAGGTTTTCTTGAGCCAAAAGTACCCTCAATGGAAAAGGTGACGTATGACAATTCTCATACTTACGGCCGAAAAAGGTAAGAAATTATATGACTTTTATCAGGCTATTGCTCAATAGCCGATATGCTAAGGCTCTTAATGGTGGCGGTACCATTCGTATTTGATGTAGCTAAAGCTATGTCGAGCCAATAAGTAGTTCCAACCGTTAGGCCCGTTACAACTGCATTAAGGGTAAATGGTACATCTCCTGTATTGGCTGTCGGTACACTTACCGTTAATTCGGTTCCCTGGGCTGTTCCTGTAATGGCAGCTGCATTTGCAGGAGCTGTGCCGGTACCTGTATATATTTGCATTAAATCGTTATCGGCAGCATGGGTTGTATTTGCGTAGCCGGATATAATAATTAAATAAGTGCCTGAACTGGTAGGTGAAAGGGTGGCAGATGCCCCAAGCCCCATCATTTTTGCGGTAGTAGTGGCAACTCCTGTAGGATTTGTAGGGCTTGCCTGGTAGGTATCTTTATTACCAATGTATCCTGTAAAAACCCATTTGGAGCCATCCCACAAATAGCATCCTGTACCATTTCCAATAGCTGCATTTGTGTCATATACCATCATCCCAATATCAGTCTTGGCGTTATAAGTTCCTGCCATCGGAGGGCTAAAGGTTGTTAGTGAAGTTATACTTACGTGGGGAAGAATAAGTCCTAAATTTCTACTTGTATTACCTGAGTTAAGGTCAAGGATAGCATTGGTGCTCGGGGTAGTGCCGCTGGTATTAATTCCCACGTTTTGAGCAGAGGCTGAAAAAACAGCTCCGCATAAGAGCACAAGAAACATGAATTTGGTAAGGGTATGTGTCATATTGTTGGATTTGGTAATCCGGAAGTGTGTGGTACTTTAATTACGATAAGGCCAACTATCTGGTATAAGATACTTTACCGTATGCAAAGATATAAAAAAAGTAACTACCTGAATATGATTTACATCAATTTATTGTTCAACAGCAGAAATGGTGATATTTGACACACTGGCTGTTCCACTGGTTGCTGAGGAAGCAACACCCAAGTCAATCCAATAAGCAGTGCCGACAGTTAACCCTGTTGCAAGGGCTGTAACACAAAATGGTTCTTCGGCACTGGTAGCTTCAATAGAAGCAGTTTGTTGTGTGCCTCTTGCCGTTCCGGTAATTGCTACACCATTAGTGGGAGCAGTACCCGTACCGGTATATAGCTGCACTAGTGACTTATTAGTATTTTTACTATTTGAAATGGTGCCCGATATTATTAACAAAACTGTCCCTGACTTATTGGGTGTAATAGAGCCTGCAAGCCCCATCATTTTGGCTGTAGTGCTTGTGGTGCCTGTAATAGCGCTTGTAATAGTGTTCGAATAGGAGGCCGGGGCTCCGTCAGTGAATACCCATTCCCCTCCGTCCCAAATATAACAGCCAGCACCATTACCAATTGCGGCATTGGTGTTATACACAACCATACCCGTGTCGCTGGTAGTATTGGTATTTGCTATGGGCGGATTGAAAGTTGTAAGAGAAGTTAGTTTGACATGAGGAATAATAAAGCCCAAATTCCTGCTGGTGTTACCTGTATTCAAATCAAGAATAGCATTGGTGCTTGGGGTAGCCCCAGTGGTATTAATACCAACGTTTTGCGAGAAACTGCTGAGCGGTATCCCCAATAAGAGAATCAAAAGCACGCATTGAATGTGGTTTCGCATTTTTTCTAATAAATTTGGTTCGAAAGCCCAATAAGATAAAATTACGGGTAGAAAATAACAGGTTCTTAGAACTTTCGGGGGCAAATATATAAAATAACAAGAACAAAATAAAAATCAGGAAATAATTTGGAATACCGGGTGATAGAGTAAATATAGATGTATGTACTTATTTTCCTTAGATTTGTTCTTCTAAAAATAATTCTCATGCTCGGAATCATCGTTCTACTCCACTCCCTGCTACGCTGGGTATTGTGTATACTATTATTAGCGACTATCATTAAGTCGATAAATGGCGTAGTTACCAAACGTGCATTCGCTAATTCCGATAATAAAATCAGTCTTTTTTTAATGATATCGGCACACACCCAATTGGTGGTGGGTATTTTACTTTATTTTATAAGCCCTATGGTGATGTTTGGTAATATGAAGGATTCTCAAATCCGTTTTTTCACTGTTGAGCATTCTACCCTGATGATTATTGCGATTGTTTTTATCACACTGGCGCGTATTCGCAGCAAAAAAGCCGCTACTGATGCAGCTAAATTCAGAATGCTGATGATTTTCTCGCTTATTGCATTAGTTATAATCTTACTGGCCGTTCCGTGGCCATTCAGCCCCATTGCCCGTCCGTGGTTTTAAAAAATCCTATTGTTACATTTGGTAAATGATTGAACGTATTCAGAAAAAAGAACAAGCAGTTCTTGTAGGTATTTCGCATAGGGAACAATCAAGAGAACAGATGTTAGAATACCTGGAAGAATTAAAACTTCTTTGTTATTCTTCAGGCGCCGTACCTGTTAAAGTTTTCACCCAAAATATACATGTGTACGACCCTGCTACCCTTATTGGAAAAGGGAAAGTAGCGGAAATAAAAACATATATTGAGGAGCACCCGGATATAGATATGATTATTTTCGACGAAGAGCTAAGCCCTTCGCAACAACGCAACCTGGAAAGAGAAACCAAGCGGAAAATAATGGACAGAACAGGCCTTATACTGGATATTTTTGCCGGAAGGGCTCAGACCGCTTATGCTAAAACCCAGGTAGAACTTGCACAATACGAATACCTGCTTCCGCGTCTTGCCGGTATGTGGACACACTTGGAAAAGCAACGGGGTGGCATTGGTATGAGAGGTCCGGGTGAAAGTGAAATTGAAACAGATCGTCGCAGGGCCAGAAACCGCATAGCCCTTTTGAAAGAGAGGCTTGTCGAAATTGACAAGCAAATGAATTCGCAACGCAAAAATAGAGGGCAGTTCATCCGGGTTTCACTGGTAGGATACACCAACGCAGGTAAATCAACCCTGATGAATTTGATCAGCAAATCGGATGTATATGCTGAAGATACTTTGTTCGCTACCTTAGATACCACGGTACGGAAAATAACCTTTGAGACTACTCCCTTCTTATTATCCGATACAGTAGGGTTCATCCGTAAGCTGCCAACCTTTTTGGTGGAAGCTTTTAAATCAACCCTTGATGAAGTGAGGGAAGCAGATATTCTAATGCACGTAGTAGATGTTTCGCATCCTTCGTTTGAAGACCATATCAATTCGGTAAATCAAACCCTCACCGAATTAAAGGCGATTGACAAACCAATGATATTGGTATTTAACAAAACCGATTTATACCGTATAGCCGATGATGATGGCTATTTGCATAAGGTATCGTTGGAGGACATGAAAAAATCGTGGATTGCTAAAATGCACCCTCACAGTGTTTTTATTTCGGCTGTGGGCAGAACCAATATAGAGGAACTGCGGGAGATAATGCTGAAACTCATTAAAGCTCAATACAAGGTCAGGTACCCCTATAATACTTACGCTTAATAGCAAATGCTAAGGTTACCTGTAAAAAGTGTATTTTTGAAATATGAAGATAGATTCTAAAACAGTAGATAAGCTGGCAGACCTTGCCAAGTTAGAGTTTGATGAAGAAGGCAAAAAAGAAATTGCCAAAGACCTGAACCGTATTGTTGAATTTGTAGAAAAACTGAGTGAACTGGATACATCGCAGGTTGAGCCGCTTATTTATATGAGCGAGGATACCAATGTTATGCGTAACGATGAGGTTGAGCAGGTAATAACACAGCAGGAAGCCCTGAAGAACGTACCCGTTAAAGATTCCGACTATATCAAAGTACCAAAAGTTATTGATAAAAAATAATCCGGACCTTTTACTAATCATTAAATCTTCTCCCCATGAAAAAGTTTATTATCGGTTCCCTGGTAGGAACACTGCTTATGTTTGTTTGGTCATTTCTCTCCTGGGCAGTACTTCCCGTGCATGTACATTCATTTAACTATACGCCAAAACAGGATTCTGTTATGAAAATGCTGGACATGGCGCTGCCTGCCTCGGGTGCATATATGTTGCCCAATGTGGATAACCGAAATGTGGAATCAGTTAATTCAGCATACATGAAGGCAATGGACCAAAACGAAAAAGATATGATTGGCAAATCAAATGCCATAATATTCTATACTAAGCAAACGCCAGCCATGGACCCTATGCAAATAGTAAAAGGATTACTTATTGATTTATTTGCTGTGATGGGAGCCGCTATTATTCTCGCATTAGCAGAAGATAAATTGCGCACTTTTTTCATGCGCTTTTGGATAGTTCTGCTCATAGGTTTTATTGTTGCTTTGAATTCATATATGCTCGATTTAAACTGGATGGGTTTTCCCTGGCATTTTATTAAACGTGAGTTAGTGGATGTCTTTATGGAATGGGGATTAGTAGGCCTATGGCTTGCCTGGTATTTAAAACCTGCAAAGGCATAAATTGCGTATAAAGATAAAGCACTAATGAGCCACTACGATTGGACAAAATTTAGCTTGAGGGTAGATGTAAAAGCTACCCCACTTGCTGTGTATAATGCCTGCGCCACGCAAGCCAATTTAGAAAGCTGGTTTCTGCGGAAAGCAATCTTCACTACACCTGATGGTAAAATGCGGGAAGCGGATGCTCCTATTCAGCCAGGTGATACCTATGTGTGGAAATGGCATGGCTATGAAGACAGTATGCAGGAAAAAGGCAAGGTTCTTGACCTGAATGGGAAGGACCTTTTTAAATTCACTTTTGCCGGAAATTGTGAGGTGACCATTACCTGCAAATTGCTGGAAGGAAGAACCATCATGGAATTAGTGCAGGAGAAAATCCCTACGGATGAAAACTCCAAAGTGCTGATACATATAGGATGCATGAAAGGTTGGACCTTTTATCTCGCAAACCTGAAATCGGTTATGGAAGGCGGCCTCGATCTGCGAAACCGGAATGTGAATATTAAGAACGTAGTAACTGCATAACGCTATGTCATTGGATGAGGATGCCCCATTGAAAAATGAGTTGGTAGAAAATGAAGATTTCTACTACAACGAACAGGGATATAAAGTTTTTACCGAAAAATATCATTTAAAAAGGGGCTATTGCTGCCAGAATGGTT
>JABDCH010000048.1:0-1351 GCA_013288205.1 Bacteroidota bacterium
AATATACTGAAATACGTAAGCAACTACTTGAGCCTTATTCCCGCGAAAATATACCCCAGTTTGTAGCCGGCGATTTCAATACAATACACAACGATTCGCAATGTTATAACCACATGGTAGATAGCCTGCGCTTTACCCCTTGCACCCTGGTGGGCGACAAATCTTTTTCGTACGACTATACACACAACGATTTAGTGCTGGGCACTTGCTGCAAACCCCAGCTTATTGATTATTTGTTTTATTCATCTCTTCCCGGCGAACGCCTGCAGGGCCACATGCAGATTGTATCATTCTGTAAAAAATGGAGTGATAAGCATAAAGATCTCTCCGACCACTTCGCCGTTGCCGGAACATTCACCTACGGCGATGGCAATCCTGCCATATATGCCGGAACTAAATAGGAAATTATGCGTTATAACCTTTGGTTATTCCGCTTCCGGTAGCAAGTAATCATATTGTTGTCTTTTCTTGTGTGAATGGTCATAACGCATCATTCATAATTATTATTCATAACTCATAATTCATAATTCATCATTAGTTTTGCAGCATGGAGGTTAACCAGGCAGCTGAAATTATACTTAGGGCGGTACATGATGATATGAACGGAAGCATTGTGTTTTCCCAATTCCTGGCACATCAAACCAAAGGCTACGATGCCCGCACCTCGGTGGAAATACAGGGCATTTATAATAAAGCACTGCTGGTATTACTCGATGAGGGCCTTTGCCATCGCGGCATTTCAGCCGATATTATTGAACTTGGCCAAAAGGGTATCGACTGCAAAGGCAATTACCGGAGACATATTAAGAAGAGAGATACCCGCAATTTCCTCGAAAAAACACGGCGCATATTACCTATATTCTCTTTTGTGTTTGTAGTGCTCGGATTTTATATTACCTATATTAAAAAGAAAAGCAACAACGAGCGCAAAAAAGCAACCATTGAGCAACACCGGCGTGATAGTGTGCAGGCCCGTCAGCGCACATTGCATAAAAAATGATTTCGAGCATGAAGAGTTGTTGTGTTATAGTGTTGTTGATAATAACTTCCTTTGCTGCAAAGGCTCAAACCGCTTCTGCTTGTATTAATCCTTCGGGATATTATTCGCTCGATAGCAAAACCACTTTGAAGGATGGTGATACCTATGGCTATTTCGGGACCATCAAAATAAAGCAAGTTGATTCAGTACGCATATTTGTGGACCTCTATGTATGTAAAGGAGCCCCGGGCTATAGTTCAGGCACCTTGCAAGATACCCTGCACTATAAAAACGGCATCGCAATACATACTACAACTGATGATAATACTTGTGTTATCACTTTCAACTTTAACACCACAGATGGAGTAGAGA
>JABDCH010000048.1:1443-9004 GCA_013288205.1 Bacteroidota bacterium
GATAATAAGCTACGGTAAGTGAACTATGAATAGTGGGTTATGAACTATGGATCGTGTTACTATGGTAGTTCATCGTTTATCGTTCATCGTTATTTATCTTATCAATTGCACAAACCCATCCTTTTTATAAGGTGTGCCCCGGCATGTAGCATTGATTATGTAATAATAAACCCCATCAGGTGCTTTGCTTCTGCTTTCGCTACTACCATCCCAATATTGGTTGAGATTGGTAGTGCTGAACATTTCTCTTCCCCAACGGTCGTAAATGATAATGGACCAATCACTGAGAATACTTGTTTGAATATAGAATACATTATTTACTCCCAGCAGTCCGGGATAATCGGGAGTGAAAACATTGGGCACTACAAAATCAGAGCAAGGCAATTCAACATTAATTGTGACTATTCTTTCTGCCAGGCATCCCAAGCTATCTGTGATGGCCACTGTATATGTGGTGGTTACCGTCGGTGATACTTTTACTGAATCACATGCGGGAGGATTTATGCAAGTTACATGCGGCGACCATTGATAGGGCTTGGTAGTATTTCCTTTTGCAACAAGAGTGGTATCATTCCCGGCTGTAATAGTGGCATTGCAACAGGCATTTAAAGCAGGAACCTCAGGTACGATTGTGACGCTTGTATCGTGTGAGCATCCAAACGAGTTATAAGCAATTACACGTATAGTGGTGGTCGAATCAATAATTCCATTGTAAGTGGAGCCTGTATATCCGTTGCTCCATTTGTAAGATATGCCTCCACTTGCCTGTAATAGTATGTTTCCTCCCGGGCAAATACGTTTATTCCCCGATAGATAAATACCGGGAATAGGTAATACAGCCACTTTCACAGTAGTATCTTTCACGCATCCATTACTTATGCCCACTGTGTATGTTTGTGTAGACTTATCGTTTGAGATGAAAATGGAGTTGGTCGTAGCGCCCGTACTCCAAGTATAACTTATTCCCCCACTGGCACGAAGAATAATTGAACTACCTTTACAGATAGATGTGTCTTTGGAAACGATAATATGAGAAGGTATTATGCGCAATATTACCTTTACAGAATCTATATAGGTAGCTGCACAAGTGCCCGTATCAATGGCTATGAGAGTATAGGTAGTAGTAACAGAAGGGCTTGCAAGAGGGTTGGGGATATTGGTGGCGCTTAATCCATTAGCAGGAGTCCAACTATAGGATGCAGCTCCGCCGCTCGCATGCAGCATTATAGTATCGCCGGGGCAAATAGAATCTGCAGGGCTAACAGCTATACCGCTTCCTGCAGTAAACTTAGCGATAATGGCATTCTCACCTAGGCCCAGGTGGATAGACTGAAGAGAATCGAGGTAATAAGCTCCTCCGCCCGGATTCACAGTGGGATACTCGGGCAGCGAAGCAATTACTGCTAAAAAAACGTATGTTCCATCGCTCCAAACATTACCACCAAAACCACCTATACCAGTCCCATAATAAGTACTCCATTTCTGAACCCCTGTAGTTGAGAATTGTGCTATAAATGCCGCACCTGAATAAAGCTTTGTAGTATCTGGGCCAAGGGTATCCTGATAAAACCCGCATCCTGGATTAAACTTAGGGAAATCTTTAGACGCGGTGTAGCCCAATACCCACAAATTTGCCCCGTCGCATTGTATAGATGAGCCATAACTACCATTACTTCCTCCATAGTATGTAGCCCATTTGCGTACTCCGGATGTGTTGAACTGTAATATAAATGCAGTTGTTGCGGTACCCGCCAAAGCTCCCTGGTAATAAGCCCCTCCACCAGGGTTATATGTAGGAAAATTGGGAGAGCCTGTGAATCCTGTTACCCATACGTTGGTGCCATCACTATTGATAGAATTTGCTTGATCGTAAGAGTAATACGCATTCCCTCCATAGTAAGTGGCCCATTTGCGTACTCCGGCCGTATTAAATTGTAATATAAATGCATTTGCATACTTATTGGTCAACACTCCTTGGTAATAAGCTCCTCCGCCCGGATTCAATGTAGGGAAATCGAACGAAGTGGCAACGCCTGTTACCCATACATTTTTTCCATCGCTGTTAATACAAAATGCTTCATCTCCATCCGGGTTTATACCATTATTGCTTCCTCCGTAATAAGTGGCCCACTTACGCACTCCGGCAGTGGTAAACTGCAGTATAAATGCATTCTTATTACCGGCAATTGTTCCCTGGAAATAGGCACCTCCGCCCGGATTCAATGTAGGGAAATCGCTTGACTCTGTCCATCCTGTTACCCATACACTTTTTCTGTCACTTTGAATAGACCAACTTATTTCAGTTATACTTCCACCATAATAGGTGGCCCATTTACGTACTCCGGATGTATTAAATTGTAAGATAAAAGCATTTTGACCGCTAGCAAGGGTCCCCTGAAAATACGCTCCTCCGCCTGGATTCATCGTAGGGAAATCTTTTGATGTGGTAGTCCCTGTTACCCACACATTCTTTCCATCACTGTTAATACAAAGCCCCATGTCTTCTTCACCACCCCCATAATAAGTAGCCCATTTGAGTACCCCTGCAATATTAAATTGCAGAATAAATACATTTTGTAGAAGACCAAGAGTTCCTTGAAAATATGTTCCTCCACCAGGATTTAACGTTGGAAAATTTTGGGAGCCTGTAGATCCCGTTACCCATACACTCGTACCATCACTCTGGATAAAATAAGCCATTTCTCCACCATCATTTCCCCCGTAATATGTTGCCCACACCAGCTTGGGGTCTATGATTAATGTTTGCGTAGAATTATAATCACTTACATTAAAGTGTATTTCACTGTCTTTTATTGTATAGGTCGTCGGCACTTGTTTGCCATTGCAATAGCTTAGGGGTGTTCCTTCCGTAATGTTACCCATAGGAGTACTTATTTTAACCGAGCCATCATCTTGCAATTGCGGTTTATCCGTCCACTTATATTTTAATTTTATTTGCGATGGGTCCGCTCCGGCATGTACAATGAAATCATATTTCAATCCCTGCTTTCCTGTATGCAATACCCAATCTATTCCGGGATAAATATTCTTAATAGTCACTTTACTATAACTGTGAACTCCTAAAATTCCATTGGGGCATACATCTCCATAATAGTAATCACTTCGGTCGGCGCTTTCACCTTCTTGTATAATGTTTTCTTTTTTAATGCTTGCACCTATCAGTTGCATATCGGCCCGGCAATAGGTTTCAGTGATGCTGTCGTTATGGTCTTTAAAATGAACGGGTGAGCTATTCTTCTTTTTATGTTTTTCCAGTTTTACAAATACATAACTCAAACCTGAAGTGGTAACATATATATCCATTCCGCCACCGCTTGCTTCGTATAATACATTGGGTACAGGCTTGCGTTGCATATCCATCAGTTGACCTTTATTTTCGAGAAAACGCAACCCATTGGAATTATTCATCCATTGGGTAACCGTAGTTTTCAAAACAGAATCATTGCTTCCGGCTATAAGCTTAAAAGGAATTGCTGATATAAGAATAAATAACAGAAGTATCTTTTTCATTTAATAAATATGCTTCCCACCACTTATACGAAAGTATAGATAAACTCGTTGGGTGAGCACTTTTAACCAAGAACTATCTTATCAACTGCAAGAAACCATCCTTCTTATGAGAAGTTCCTTGACAGCTTGCATTGATGTGTAATAGAATGCAACAAAATTCTATTAATGCATTAGCTTTTTGCAAGATATTTATACACCACTCCCGCTAATGCCGCACCGGCGATAGGAATTATGATAAAGAGCCAAAGTTGCGACAATGCCCAATCTCCAACAAATAGAGCTTGACTGATACTTCTGGCAGGGTTTACAGATGTATTTGTCACAGGAATGCTTACCAAATGTATTAATGTTAGTGCAAGCCCAATAGCAATGCCTGCAAAACCTTTGGGAGCTTTTTCGTCGGTTGCTCCAAGTATAATAATCAAAAACATAAAAGTCATAATGAACTCTGATGTAATTGCGGCGAGCATACTATAATGGCCCGGAGAATGCTCTCCATAGCCGTTTGCCGCAAAGTTACCTATGGGCGAACCGTTTCCTGTTACAATAATGTATAGAACTCCCGCTGCTGCAATAGCGCCTAATATTTGGGAAATAACATAGGGCAAAATTTCCTTGGCTCCTATTCTTCCTCCAACACATAAACCAATGGTGACTGCCGGATTAAGATGCGCCCCTGAAATAGAACCTATAGCATAAGCCATGGTTAAAACAGTTAGCCCAAAGGCGAGGGCAACGCCTAATAAACCAATACCTACATTGGGGAAACCGGCAGCCAGTAACGCGCTTCCGCAACCGCCCAATACAAGCCAAAAAGTTCCGATAAATTCTGCTAAATATTTTTTCATGACAGTAAAATTTTATGAGTTATTTGTTTTAGTGAAGAGATACGGAGTGCAGTAAAACTTAAATATAGGTATATTTTTATTAAAAACAATAAATTCAGCAAACGGTAAATTTTCTTCAATGAATGGTAAGAAGCACTAAGATGTAATTAGAATCCCAACTAGGGGCAGCTTTTCTACCGTATCAACTGCACAAACCCATCTTTCTTATAGGCATTATCCCGGCAAGTGGCATTAATGATGTAATAATAAACTCCATCGGGGGCTTTGCCGCCGTTCTCTGTATTTCCATCCCAGTATTGAGTCGGATTGGAGGAATGGAACATTTCTTTTCCCCAACGGTCGTAAATGATAATAGACCACGATTGAATACCAAAGGTTTTAATGTAGAACAAGCTGTTTAATCCAAGCACACCCGGATCGTTAGGAGTGAAAACATTGGGTACTGCAAAATCGGCACAAGGCATTTCAACCACAATGGTAATTATCCGTTCTACCTGGCAACCGGCGCTGTCGGTAGATATCACGGTGTAGGTAGTAGTAACGGTAGGGGATACTTGTACCGAATCGCAAGATGGATTTAAACAATTTACCTGCGGACTCCATTCATACTTTTTGGCAGTAGGGCTGCGGGCTACCAATACGGTATCATCTCCCGCAAAAATGATGTTATTGCAACAGGCTTCCAGCGAGGGGTTGTCAGGTTCCACCCAGGTTGTTTTAGTGGTGGTGCATCCATTCGATACTTTTACAAAATAATAGGTTAGTGAATCAGGATTCACAGTTATGGTATCCGTAGTTTTTCCCCCTGGCGACCATTTATAGGTAAAAGGGCCCGTGCCTGTGGCAGTTGCTTTCAGACGGGTTTGTGTGCCGGAACAAACTATGGCAGGAGGGTTCACGGTAACGAGGGGGTATAGTTGTACCATTACTTTAAAAGAATCTTTAACAGGGCATCCCAGGCTATTGTAGGCAGTTACATAAATGGTAGTGTCAGAAGTTAATTTACCTGTGATGATGGATGTAGAAGTGGAACCATTTCTCCATAAGTAGGTAGTCGGATTAACAGGGCTACTCACAGTAAGAGTATCTATTATTCCAAAGCATTTTAATGAATCGCCCGTTATTACAGGCTTAGGTAAGGGAACTACCTTTACTGTCATACTGGTATCTTTATGGCAGGCTCCGTTGGTTATGGCTACAGTGTAGGTTTGTGAAGTTGTATCATTCGCTATGAAAGTGGAACTGGTGGTGGAACCGTTACTCCATATATATGTTGTTCCTCCGCTTGCATTCAATGAAATAGAACTGCCGCTGCAAATGGAGGTATCATGCGGGGACAGGACTATCGGGCCCATGGTATCTACGATTACTTTTACCGAATCTACACGGGTGCCGGCACAGATGCCGGTATCTGTACCTGTAACAGTATAGGTAGTAGTAAACTTAGGGCTTGCCATAGGGTTGGGAATGTTGGTGGCGCTTAATCCTGTCGGCGGACTCCAGCTATAAGTTACAGCATCGGCGGCACTCAACCGGGCCGAATCGCCCCGGCAAATGGAAACACCGGGCCCTACACTTAAGCGCCCCCCCGAAAGAATAAATTTCCCCACGAAAACAAATTCTATTCCACTCCCTGTATCCTGGTAAAAGGCTCCGCCACCGGGATTAACAGTAGGGTAGTAGCTGCCAAATTCAGCATCACCTGCTACAAACAGGTTGGTGCCATCGCTCCATATAAAACTGCCGTCATCTTCCATATCATCTCCATAATACGTAGCCCATTGGGACACACCACTCATATTAAATTGCGATATAAATACATCCTGGTTGGGAAATTGTTTATTTATATTGCCCAGGGTATCATCGTAGTATCCGCATCCCGGATTCAGTAAAGGGAAATTAGTTGAACTTGTTGCTCCACATACCCATACATGTTTGCCATCACTTTGGATGCAGAAACCCTGGGTGGTGTTAGTCCCTCCATAATATGTAGCCCACTTACGTATCCCGGCAGTGTCGAAATTTAATATAAAAGCATCGTAAGTTCCACCAAGCGCCCCCTGGAAATAGGCTCCTCCACCGGGATTCATCGTAGGAAAATTAGCAGAAGCTGTGTAGCCTGTTAACCAAACATTCTTCCCATCGCTGTTAATAGAGCTTCCAAGGTTCAATCCGCTGTCTCCATAATACGTAGCCCATTTACACACTCCGCCCATGTCAAACTTTAATATAAATATATTATCAGTACCGGCAAGCGCTCCCTGAAAATAGGTTCCGCCACCGGGATTAAGGGTTGGAAAATTACTTGATTCCGTTGATCCTGTTACCCATACATTAATTCCATCACTACAGATGGAATACCCGACCTCGTATACATCTCCCCCATAGTAGGTTGCCCATTTAAGCACCCCGGCTGTACTGAACTGCAGTATAAATACATTTGCATAACTATTAGCCAGGGTTCCCTGGAAATAAGCTCCGCCGCCCGGGTTTAAGGTTGGAAAATTAGTAGAACTTGCCTGACCCGTTACCCACACATTGTGGCCATCGCTGTATATGGAATTACCCTCATCTCCCACCGGATAATTACTGTTCCCTCCATAAAAGGTAGCCCATTTACGTATTCCCGCAGTAGTAAATTGCAATATAAATGCATTTTGACTACCGGCAAGGGCTCCCTGGAAGTAAGCTCCCCCTCCGGGATTTAATATTGGAAAATTGCTTGAACATGTGTACCCTGTTACCCACACATTGGTTCCGTCGCTATTAATAGAAGTGGCGCGATCTCCATACTTTCCATTTCCTCCATAATAGGTTGACCATATAAGAACCCCGGCTATATTGAATTGTAATATATACATATTGCCGGTTCCGGGCAATGTACCCTGGAAATAGGCTCCTCCACCCGGATTGAATGTTGGGAAATTAGGAGATGCCGTTCCTCCTGTTATCCATACATTAGAACCATCTTCTTGCATAGAAAATACATCATCTATATCATTGGCCCCCCCCGTCATAATAAGTACCCCACACCAGTGTAGGGTCAATAATTAATAACTGGGTAGAATTATAATGGCTTACCTTAATATATATTTCACTGTCTTTTACTATATAAGTGGTTTGCACCTGCTCTCCACTGCAATAACTAATAGGAGTTCCCTCGGTAATTGCCCCCATTGGCG
>JABDCH010000048.1:9104-17181 GCA_013288205.1 Bacteroidota bacterium
ATATATTTCACTGTCTTTTACTATATAAGTGGTTTGCACCTGCTCTCCACTGCAATAACTAATAGGAGTTCCCTCGGTAATTGCCCCCATTGGCGTACTTATTTTAACCGAGCCATCCTCTTGCAGTTGGGGCTTGTCAGTCCATTTATATTTCAATTTTATTTGAGAAGGGTCAGCACCGGGATGCACAATGAAATCATATTTCAAACCCTTTTTGCCAGTATGTAATACCCAATCAATACCGGGATAAATATTCTTGATGGTTATCTTTTGGTAATTGTGAACACCTAATATTCCATCTGGGCAAATTCCTCCATAATAGTAATCGGTTCTATCAATGCTTTCACCTTCTTTTACAATATTCTCTTTTCGTATATCTGCCCCTACTAATTGCATATCGGCACGGCAATAGGTTTCTATAATGCTATCATCATTTTGTTTGAATTTAAACTGAACAGGGGAACTATTGTTCTTTTTATGTTTCTCCAATTTTACAAATACATAACTCAAGCCCGAAGTAGTAACATACACGTCCATCCCTCGTGAACTAGCTTCATACAATACATTGGGCACAGGCTTGCGCTGCATGTCCATCATTTGGCCTTTGTTCTCTAAAAAGCGTAAGCCACCAGTATTACTCATCCATTGGGTCGCTTTGGCACGTAAAGCGGAATCATTTGCTCCACTGCCGGCAAGAGTTGTAAAGGGGAGTACTTCTAATGCGATAAATAATAATAGAAGTATTCTTTTCACTATAGTGGATAGGATTATATAAACAAAGATAATAAAAATAATTATAAATTACGAGAAAGTGCAAGGAGATTGCCACGCTTCGCTCGCAATGACGGAATATTTTAGATTCATAACTGCTTTCTACCTTATCAACTGCACAAAGCCATCTTTCTTAAAAGTATTATTCTGACAAGTGACATTAATGATATAATAATAAACCCCATCCGGTGCTTTGCCTCCGCTTTCGTTGTTGCCATTCCAGTATAGTGCCGGATTGCTTGTATGAAACATTTCTTTTCCCCAACGGTCGTATATGGTGATAGACCAATTACTGAGATTGCTTGTTTTAATGTAGAATAGATTGTCTACTCCCAGCAGCCCCGGATAATCGGGAGTAAAAACATTAGGAACTATAAAATCAGTGCAGGGCAATTCGACATCAACGGTGATAGTTCTTTCTACCTCGCATCCGGCGCTATCAGTTATCATCACAGTGTAAGTAGTGGTAACGGTAGGGGAGACCTTCACCGAATCACAGCCAGGGTTTAAACATGTAACCTTCGGCGACCAATAATAGGGTGGGCTGTTTCCTTTTGCTACCAGTATAGTATCATTACCTGCCTGGATGATTGTATTGCAACAAGCGCTTAAAACAGGAGTCTCAGGTGTGATGGTGATAGTGGTGTCGTGCGAACAGCCGGAAGAATTATAAGCAGTAATAGTAAGCGTGGTAACTGAATTAATAATAGCAGCATAAGAAGAGCCTGTGTAGCCGTTGCTCCAAAGATAGGATGTACCTCCGCTCGCAGTAATGGTATCGCTTTCGCCCCGGCATATTTTGGTGTTCCCTGATAAATTAATTTTTGGTGTGGGCACTACGGTCACTGTCATATCAGTATCTTTTATACAAGCGCCATTGCTTATGCTTACCGAATATGTTTGGGTAGTTAAATCGTTTTGTATAGAAATGGAACTGGTGGTGGCTCCCGTGCTCCAATTATAGTTTGTCCCGCCATTTGCATTTAGTGTAACAGAGCTACTACTGCATATACTTGTATCATGCGGTGTTAGGATTATATCTTTCACATTAAGCGTATCTACTATTACTTTTATCGAATCTATATATGTTCCGCCGCAGGCGCCCGTATCAATACCTGTAACAGTATAGGTAGTAGTAACAGTAGGGCTTGCAATAGGGTTAGGTATATTGGTTGCACTTAATCCTTTTGGTGGGCTCCAGTTATAATAGGTGGCTCCGCTTGCCGATAGGGTAGTGGATTGTCCACGGCAGATAGAAATTGTAGAGCTAACAGTTATCCCTCCCAAAATAAATTTTCCGACAAAAGGAAGCTCACTAACTGCAGAATCCGGAAGCTTAGGAAGATAATAGGCTCCGCCGCCCGGATTTATCGCAGGATAGCCTTTATAATCAGCATCCCCTGCTACAAATAAATTATTGCCATTAATCCATGCACCACTGCCATCGTCTTCATCATCTGTACCGTAATAAGTGGACCAGATAGGAACCCCTGTAAGTGAAAATTCTGATAAATATACATCCTGTACACCCGGAATATTACCAATAGTATCCTGGTTAAACCCACATCCTGTGTTTACTATGGGAAAATCTGCCGATGAAGTGGTGCCAGATACCCATACATGTTTGCCATCACTTTGTATGGTATATCCATACTCCTGAGTATGAATATCAGTTCCACTGTAATAGGTGGCCCATTTGCGGATCCCTGAAGTATCAAATTGCAATATAAAACCATCTCCATTAGGGCTATAGAGCGTCGGCTGAAAGTAAGCGCCACCACCGGGATTAAATACCGGGAAATTAGGAGCCGTTGTTGTGCCGGTTAAGAATACATTTTTTCCATCGCTTTGAATTGAATACGCTTCAGGTTGAGCAGGGGCAGTTTTTCCTCCATAATAAGTGGCCCATTTGAGTACTCCGGCTGTATCGAATTTCAAAATAAATATATTTTCAAGACCTCCAATGGTTCCCTGGAAATAGGCTCCTCCTCCCGGATTCAATGTAGGACAATTGGTGGACTGTGTGGTCCCGGCTACCCAAACATGGATACCATCACTGTAGATAGATCTTCCTCCATTTCCGTTGCCACTGCCTCCATAAAAAGTAGCCCATTTAAGTATGCCAGAAGTATCAAACTTTGCTACATATGCATCTCCATTTGGTGATGTCTGGAAGTAAGCCCCGCCGCCAGGGTTAAATACAGGAAGATCACCTGATGCTGCTCCTGTTAGCCAAACATTCCTTCCCTCACTTTGTATGGATAAACCAGTACTAAAATTTCCTCCATAAAAGGTAGCCAATCTCCGTATTCCGGCAGTGCTGAATTTTAATATGAATGCATTTTCGCCTCCCAGCGTTCCCTGGAAATAGGCTCCTTTGCCGGGATTAAAAGTTGGGAGATCGGTTGAACCGGTATAGCCCGTCAGCCACACATTCGCACCATCACTATAAATAGACATCGAATAATTAATGGCTGAGCTGCCACCATAAAAAGTAGCCCACTTAAGTACTCCTGCCGTGCTAAATTGCAATATGAATATGTTTGTATTCGGTGACGAATTAAATCCTTGAAAATAAGCCCCTCCCCCCGGGTTGTAGGTAGGGAAATTGACAATATTCATGATTCCGGTTATCCATACACTGGCACCATCTGCATTCATGGAAGAAAAGTCAAATATATGACCAAAGTCATCATTCCCACCACCATAATAGGTAGCCCACACCAATTCAGGGTCAATAATTAAGGCTTGGGTAGAATTATAGTTGCTAATATTAAAATATATTTCACTGTCTTTTACTATATAAGTGGTTTGCACCTGCTCTCCACTGCAATAACTAATAGGAGTTCCCTCGGTAATTGCCCCCATTGGCGTACTTATTTTAACCGAGCCATCCTCTTGCAGTTGGGGCTTGTCAGTCCATTTATATTTCAATTTTATTTGAGAAGGGTCAGCACCGGGATGCACAATGAAATCATATTTCAAACCCTTTTTGCCAGTATGTAATACCCAATCAATACCGGGATAAATATTCTTGATGGTTATCTTTTGGTAATTGTGAACACCTAATATTCCATCTGGGCAAATTCCTCCATAATAGTAATCGGTTCTATCAATGCTTTCACCTTCTTTTACAATATTCTCTTTTCGTATATCTGCCCCTACTAATTGCATATCGGCACGGCAATAGGTTTCTATAATGCTATCATCATTTTGTTTGAATTTAAACTGAACAGGGGAACTATTGTTCTTTTTATGTTTCTCCAATTTTACAAATACATAACTCAAGCCCGAAGTAGTAACATACACGTCCATCCCTCGTGAACTAGCTTCATACAATACATTGGGCACAGGCTTGCGCTGCATGTCCATCATTTGGCCTTTGTTCTCTAAAAAGCGTAAGCCACCAGTATTACTCATCCATTGGGTCGCTTTGGCACGTAAAGCGGAATCATTTGCTCCACTGCCGGCAAGAGTTGTAAAGGGGAGTACTTCTAATGCGATAAATAATAATAGAAGTATTCTTTTCACTATAGTGGATAGGATTATATAAACAAAGATAATAAAAATAATTATAAATTACGAGAAAGTGCAAGGAGATTGCCACGCTTCGCTCGCAATGACGGAATATTTTAGATTCATAACTGCTTTCTACCTTATCAACTGCACAAAGCCATCTTTCTTAAAAGTATTATTCTGACAAGTGACATTAATGATATAATAATAAACTCCATCAGGAGCTTTGCCTCCACCTTCCGTATTTCCATCCCAATATTGAGCTGGATTAATGGAACTGAACATTTCTTTTCCCCAACGGTCATATATCGTAATATCCCATCCAGTAATGCCGCTGCCGTTAATGTAGAATACATTGTTTACTCCAAGGGCTCCGGGATAGTTGGGTGTAAATACATTGGGTATTATAAAACTATCGCAAGGCGTTTCAACAATAATGGTAATTATCCTTTCTACCTGGCATCCGGCGCTATCGGTCGAGGTAACGGTGTAAGTGGTGGTGGCTTGTGGAGATACTTTTACGGAATCGCACGGCGGATTTAAACAGGTTACCTGTGGGGTCCACTTATAGGTTCTGGCACCGGGACTATGCGCTACCAATACAGTATCGTCTCCTGCAAAAATGATATGGTCGCAACATGCTTCCAGTGTTGGGTTATCAGGCAATACCCAGGTAGTTGCGGTGGTGTCGCAACCGTTAGAAACCCTTACGGAGTATGATGTTAGTATGCCCGGATTTACTGTAATAGTATCAGTTGTTTTTCCTCCCGGTGTCCACATATAGCTGAATGGTCCGGCACCTTTGGTAGTAGCTTTCAGCAAAACCTCATTGCCCGAACATGCAACGGTAGGGGCATTCAAGCTAACTGCAGGAGGCAGGTTTACATTAACTTTAAAGGAATCTTTTACGGGACATCCCAAATTGTTATACGCCGTAACATAAATGATGGTATCATGAAGTAAGTTACCAGTTATAACGGAAGTAGAAGTAGAACCATTGGCCCATTTGTAAGTAGTTGGATTAACGGAACTACTCACCAATAAAGTATCTGTTAGTCCGAAGCATTTCGAAAGTGTTCCTGCAATTACAGGCTTAGGCAGCGGAACTACCGTTACTTTTACACTGGTATCTTTTTGACAGACCCCATTGGTTATTTTTACTGTGTAAGTCGCCGAAGCAGAGTCACCAACAATTGAAATAGAACTGCTAGTGGATCCTTTATTCCAATTATAATTTGTCCCTCCACTTGCTTTCAATATAATAGAGCTACCACTGCATATAGTAGTATCGTTTGAAATAAATGGACGTAAAGTATCTACAACTACAGTTACAGAATCTTTATACGTTCCGGCACACCCCCCTGTATCAATGCCGGTCACCGTATAAGTAGTAGTAAATTTCGGTTTTGCATAAGGGTTGGCGGTATTGGTGTCACTAAGCCCTTTGGCAGGTTTCCAACGATAGGAAACAGCGCCGCTCGCGCTCAATTGGGTTGAATCGCCACGGCAGATGGAAGTTCCGGGGCCGGTACTTAATTTTCCTCCTATGATAAACTTCCCTATCCATACAGTTTCTAAACCACTGGGCAAAGCTTGGTAATAAGCCCCGCCACCCGGATTCACAGCAGGGTAATCGGCATCGGTCTCGGCATCACCTGCTATAAATACGTTATAACCGTCACTACACGCATAACTGCCATCATCTTCATCGTCGGCCCCGTAATACGTAGCCCATTTGCGCACCCCGCCTGTATCAAATTGTAATATAAATGCATCCTGGTCTGCTATAAAATTATCCACGTGGCCGAGGGTATCATCATAAAATCCGCATCCGGAATTGAGCCTAGGGAAATTAGCAGATACGGTTGCCCCGCCAACCCACACATTCTTTCCATCGCTCTGTATAGAATAGCCGAGCTCTCCCTCTGGATCACTTCCTCCTGCTCCACCATAACAGGTGGCCCATTTACGTACTCCGGTCGTATCAAATTTTAATATATATACATTGGAAGTAACCTTTGATGCCAGAGTGGCCTGAAAGTAGGCTCCGCGTCCCGGTTTGTATGTGGGGAAGTTGGTTGAGGAACATAACCCGGTTATCCACACATTCTTCCGGTCACTATATATCGACATTCCCAAATCTCCAATACCGATGGTATCATTTCCGCCATAATAGGTAGCCCATTTGCATATGCCTACTGTGTTAAATTGCAATATAAATGAATTGGTAAGCCCGGCGGGTGCAGCCTGAAAGTAAGCGCCCTTGCCCGGGTTAAGCGTAGGGAAATTAGTGGAACTTGCACAGCCTGTTACCCATACATTATTTCCGTCGCTGAATATGGACATGGCCAGTTCAGGAGGATATATGCCGGGGGGAGTGCCACCATAATACGTGCCCCATTTACGGACTCCACCTGTATCAAATTGTAAGATAAACGCGTTTTGTCTTCCACCAATGGCGTTCTGGTAATAGGCTCCTCCTCCGGGATTTAGTATAGGAAAATCAACCGACCTGGTTTCTCCCGTTATCCATACATTTTTTCTATCGCTTTGTATGGAATTTCCAAAATCGATTTTACTTCCACCATAATAAGTAGCCCATTTGCGAACTCCGGCAATTGTAAATTGCAGGATAAAAGCATTTTCACCACCAGGCAATACTCCCTGGTAATAAGTTGCCCCTCCCGGATTGTAGGTAGGAAAATTAATCGAACTTGTATAACCGGTGAGCCATATATAAGTGCTATCGCTATAGATGGAATTGGCTCCATCGTCCCCCACTCCTCCATAGTAGGTGCACCACTGAAGCACACCGGCCAGGTTGAATTCCAGTATATAAATATTTGTACCGAAAGGTGCACCGGTGGAGTCTTGAAAATAAGCTCCGCCCCCGGGATTATAGGTAGGAAAACTAGTAGATGATGTGTTTCCTGTTATCCATACATGTTTTCCGTCATCCTGTAATGAAGTTACTTCTTCCGCCCTGCCTTGTCCATAATAAGTTGCCCACACCAATTGCGGGTCTATGGTTAATGGTTGAGTAGAATTATAATTACTTACGTTGAAATGTATTTCACTGTCTTTTATTAGATAAGTTGTTTGCACCTGTTCGCCATTGCAATAACTAATAGGTGTTCCTTCGGTAATATTACCCATTGGGGTGCTTATTTTAATGGAGCCATCACCTTGCAACTGGGGTTTGTCTGTCCATTTATATTTTAATTTTATCATGGAAGGATTAGCTCCCGGATGAACAATAAAATCATATTTCAAACCGAGTTTGCCCGTATGCAACACCCAATCTATTCCGGGGTATATATTCTTGATGGTTACCTTTCCATAAGAGTGTACTCCTAAAATTCCATCAGGGCAAACTCCTCCATAATAGTAATCGCTGCGGTCTGTGCTTTCACCTTCTTGTATGATGTTTCCCTTTTTAATACTTGCACCTATCAGTTGCATATCGGCACGGCAATAAGTTTCGGTTATGCTATCATTAACATGTTTGAAATTAATACGTGTACTGTTTTTCTTTTTATGTTTTTCGTATTTCACAAACATATAACTCAAGCCCGATGTGGTAACATATACATCCATTCCGCCCCCACTTGCTTCGTATAATACATTGGGAACAGGTTTGCGCCGCATGTCCATCATCTGTCCTTTGTTTTCGAGGAAACGCAATCCGGCAGCATTGCTCATCCATTGGGTAACCTTCGTTTTCAAAACAGAGTCTTTACTTCCTTCTATAACCTTAAACGGAATTGCAGCTATAATAAAAATAAATAAC
>JABDCH010000049.1:0-554 GCA_013288205.1 Bacteroidota bacterium
CCCTAAGCTTGATAATGCTTTTGATGCTATGAAGCAGGGAGTAAGCAAGGTAATTATCGGGCATGCCTTACATATTGAAAAGCTTACTGATCTAACACACGAAACCGGCACTTTATTGACGTTGGATGAAGAGTAATGATGCCATACAGCTTTTGCAGCAACTGATTACAACTCCTTCTTTTAGTAAAGAGGAGGATAAAACAGCCAATAGTATTGAAGCATTTTTGAAAGATAAGGGCATTGATGTAAAACGCCACTTGAATAATGTATGGGCAAAGAATAAGTTATTCGATGAATCAAAACCAACTATTCTATTAAACTCCCATCACGACACGGTTAAGCCCAATAAAGGATATACCAGAGATCCATTTGCTCCTATAATAGAAGATGGAAAGCTCTACGGACTGGGAAGCAATGATGCCGGTGGGCCCTTGGTAAGTTTACTCGCAATTTTTTTATTTTTTTACGATAAACCACTTACGCATAATCTCATTTTTGCGGCAACAGCCGAAGAAGAAATTTCCGGTAAAAACGGTGTTGAAGCATTGCTTCCG
>JABDCH010000049.1:564-17128 GCA_013288205.1 Bacteroidota bacterium
GTTATTAGGTAAGATGGATTTTGCCATTGTGGGCGAGCCAACCCAAATGCAATTGGCTATTGCCGAAAAAGGTTTGATGGTGCTTGATTGTGTAGCACATGGAAAATCAGGCCATGCAGCCAGGGAAGAAGGGGTGAATGCTATTTATCAGGCCATCCGCGATATAGAATGGTTCCGCACCTATAAATTCCCCAAAGTATCTCCCTTGCTCGGCCCGGTGAAAATGAGTGTTACCGTTATTCATTCCGGTTCGCAGCATAACATTGTTCCTGATACCTGTGAATTTACTGTGGATATCCGAGTGAATGAATACTACACAAACGATGAGGTTCTGGAGATAATAGGTAAAAGTGTAAAGTGTAAAGTAAATGCAAGATCAACCAGGTTGCAGCCTTCTTTTATTCCAGAAGAACATCCCATTGTGAAAGCCGGAAAGGAATTGGGGCTGAAAGTTTACGGTTCTCCTACATTATCAGACAGGGCTTTGATGCGTTTTCCGAGTTTAAAAGTTGGTCCCGGTGATTCAGCCCGCTCCCATATCGCAGATGAATATATTTTTGTAAAAGAAATTGAAGAAGGTATCGAGACATATATTAATATGCTTAAAAAAATCCTTATCGCATGAGCAAGAAACTATGGCAGAAAGATATTGAAGTGAATAAGCTGATTGAGCAATTCACGGTGGGCAGAGATACCGAATTCGATATGTTGCTGGCCGAGCATGATGTTATTGCATCGAGGGCACACGCAAAAATGCTGGAGAAAGTGAAATTGCTCAGCAAAGAAGAGTTGAAAAAGCTTTTAACAGGTCTAGATAGTATAGAAAAGCAAATAAAAAAAGGTTTATTCAAAATTGAAGATGGGGTGGAGGATGTACATTCCCAAATAGAAATGCAACTGACCCGTACAGCAGGAGAAGCAGGAAAAAAGATTCACATGGGAAGGTCGAGGAATGACCAAGTGCTTACTGCTATAAAACTTTATTTAAGAAGTGAACTGGTTGCCATTAGCAAGCAGGTAGAAGAACTTTTTAATGTGTTTATAGAACTGAGCGAAAAACACAAAGAAGTGTTATTACCCGGATATACTCACTTTCAAATTGCTATGCCATCATCCTTTGGATTATGGCTCGGCGCTTATGCCGAAAGCCTTTGCGATGACATGGAACTCATGGTTGCTGCATATAATATATGTAATAAAAACCCGCTTGGTAGTGCAGCCGGTTATGGTTCATCGTTCCCCCTCGATAGAAAATATACTACCGAACTAATTGGTTTCTCGCAGCTAAATGTGAACTCTGTTTATGCACAAATGACACGCGGAAAATCAGAAAAAGCGGTTGCTATAGCTATGGCATCTGTTGCTCACACCTTATCGAAGTTCTCTTATGATATATGCCTGTATTTATCCCAAAACTTTGGATTTATTTCTTTTCCGGAAGAATTGACCACAGGCAGCAGCATTATGCCACATAAGAAGAACCCCGACGTGTTTGAGTTGGTTCGTGGCAAATGTAATATCATACAAGGAGTACCTAACCAGCTTACACTCTTGACTAATAATCTGCCAAGCGGATATCACCGTGAAATGCAACTTACAAAAGAAACCTTGTTTCCTGCTATTCAGCAATTAAAGGATTGCCTGAGCATTATAGCTTTTGCATTGCCGCAGATGAAAGTGAATAGTACTATTCTAGAAGATGAAAAGTATACCTATTTATATAGTGTGGATGCTTTGAATGAATTGGTGAAAAAAGGGATGTCATTCCGTGATGCCTATAAAAAAACAGGCATGGATATTAAACAAGGTAAGTTCGAAAGGCCTCAAAAGCTTACACATACCCACATAGGCAGCATCAATAACCTGGGGACAGACCTTATAAGGCAACAGTTCCGCAAGGTAATGAAGGGGATGGACTGATATAGAGGTATTGTCATTCCGGGCGTAGCGAGGAATCTCAATAAAAATTCTTATATTTGTCATTAAATCAAGTGCTTTGAGAATAGGGCGGTTTTCAGTAATAATTTTTGTGATAAGTTTTTGTTTTTATGGATGTCATAAAGATGTTCCTGCACCTCTTACTGCCATAACTACAAACTATGGCGGTACTAATGGGACGATATATGCTTTTACAATATACAATGGCAATTTAGTGATAGGTGGCAATTTTACCATGGCAGGCAACATTTCCGCTCAAAATATTGTTTTGTGGGATGGAAGCAACTGGTCGGCTATAGGAGCTTTGCGAACCGAAGTAATAGCTTTAACAGTTTATCATGGCCAATTGATAGCAGGTCTTTCAGATGGAAATATCATGCAATGGAATGGAGCATCATGGACTTCTATTGGAAAAGTTTTCAAGTCACCTGCTTCTATTAATGCTTTTGCCGAATACAATGGAAATTTAATTGTTTGTGGTGTATTTGATAGTATTACAGGATTGAAGGCATCTAATATTGCTCAATGGAATGGTTCAACCTGGTCAGCGTTAGGCGTGGGAATTAATATTGGGAGCTCTTCATTAGCCGTTTATAATCAAAATCTTATCGTGTCTGCCGGCAGTAATGTGGAACAATGGAACGGAACTTCGTGGACTTATTTGGGTAAAACTGATCTAAATACGGGTATTCAGACCGTGTATACGGACACTATTAATAATACCCTTATCGCGGTTGGTGACTTCGATAGTATTGCAGGTGTATTTGCTTCTTATGCTGCCCAGTGGAATGGAACAGCTTGGATTGCATTGGATAAGACACATGATATTTACAGTGCATGGTCAGTTGATATTTTTGACGGAACGATAGTGGTTGTAAGTGAGATTGGCGGAATTTCCAGTTTAAATAGGAACGCATGGACGGAAGTAGGGAGCACCTATAATGGGGGCAAATATATGGCCCCCGGATTTAATTATGCCAGCATAGTATATAAAGGGTATTTATATGTTGGAGGAGTGTTTGTTTCATTAAAAAATAGCGACTTGTCGGTTAATAATATTGCGCGCTGGAATGGGGCAAGCTGGTCGACTTTATAGTTCCCCTTTCACAAACAAATAACCAAAGCATAACATAAAATTTACCCGAAAAGGAACTGATTTATTGTCGTTTTTTGTCCCTCCATGGGCTTTTTTATCTATCTTTTACCACTCACCCCATACCCTGTTCATTCTCTGTTGAAAAAAATTGTAGGCTTAGTATATTGTAAATGATTATTTACTACCTTTGCAACCCCAAAAAATAGGAGGGGATATTAATTACAATAGCTAACAAACAGAAAATCAATATAATCGATGCCAACAATACAGCAATTAGTTCGCAAGGGCAGAGCAAAAGTTGAATATAAAAGTAAATCAGGTGCTTTGGACAGGTGTCCTCAACGCAGGGGTGTTTGCATCCGTGTATACACTACCACACCTAAAAAACCGAATTCAGCTTTGCGTAAAGTGGCCAAAATACGTTTGACCAATAAGGAAGAAATTATTGCTTACGTACCCGGCGAAGGACATAACTTACAAGAACACAGTATTGTGTTGGTACGTGGAGGCAGAGTAAAAGACCTTCCGGGTGTTCGTTACCACATTGTACGTGGTACATTGGATACCGGTGGTGTTGAAAACCGCAAACAAAGCCGCAGCAAATACGGAACCAAGAGACCTAAAGCAGGTGCAGCCGCTGCAGCAACTAAGAAAAAATAAATACTGATAACCTTACTGACCACTGACAATTTATAACAAATGAGAAAAGGCAAAGCAAAAAAACGAATACTCCTGAACGATCCCCGGTTCAATGACAAACTGGTTACCCGTTTTGTAAATAACCTGATGGAGAGTGGTAAAAAGAATACTGCTTACAATATTTTCTACGGGGCTATTGACAAGATCCAGGACGTTACCAAAGAAGACGGACTGGCTATTTGGAGAAAGGCTGTAGAAAACGTATCGCCTTCAGTGGAAGTAAAAAGCCGCCGTGTGGGTGGAGCTAACTATCAGATTCCATTGGAAGTGCGCCCAGATCGTAAAGTTGCATTAGCTATGAAGTGGCTGGTAGATTACTCACGCCTTCGTAAGGAAAAAACAATGACAGATAAGTTAGCAGGCGAAATTATGGCTGCTGCTAAGGAAGAATGTTCAGCATATAAGAAGAAAGAAGATACCCATAGAATGGCAGAAGCCAATAAGGCTTTTGCCCACTTTAAATTCTAATTAAGAGAAAACACATTATGAGCGCGGATTTACATTATACACGGAATATAGGCATTATGGCACACATCGACGCCGGTAAAACAACCACTACCGAGCGTATCCTGTTTTATGCAGGTGTGAACTATAAGATAGGTGAGGTACACGAAGGTACCGCCACTATGGACTGGATGGTACAGGAGCAAGAACGTGGTATTACCATTACTTCTGCTGCTACCCGTGTATTCTGGGATTATAATGGAGGCAAATACAAGATTAATATTATTGATACTCCCGGCCACGTAGATTTTACCGTTGAGGTAGAACGTTCACTGCGTGTGCTCGATGGAGCTGTTGGTTTGTTTTGTGCTGTTGGTGGTGTTGAACCTCAATCAGAAACCGTATGGCGCCAGGCTAATAAATATGGTGTTCCACGTATTGCATTTGTAAATAAGATGGATAGGGCAGGAGCCGATTTCTTTAATGCCGTTCAGGAAATTAAAGATAAACTCGGAGCTAACCCTGTTCCAATTCAAATACCTATTGGTTCTGAAGAACTTTTTAAAGGGGTTGTTGACCTGGTAAAGAATAAAGCTATTATTTGGCTTGGAGATGACCTCGGAGCAAAGTGGGAGTATTCAGAAATTCCTGCTGACCTGAAAGAAGCTGCTGCTGAATGGAGAGCTAAGATGGTAGAAAGCGTGGCCGAATACGATGATAAGATGATGGAGAAGTTCTTTGAAGATCCGGATTCTATCACCGAAGAGGAAATAAACAACGTACTGCGCAAGGGTACTATCAATATGACTATTACCCCTGTACTTTGCGGTTCTTCATTTAAAAATAAAGGTGTTCAACCTATGTTGAATGCTGTTATGGCTTATTTGCCAAGTCCTATGGACCTTCCTCCTGTAAAAGGTATCAACCCTGATACGGATTTAGAAGAAGAAAGATCCGCTGACCCTGCAGGTAAATTTGCCGGATTGGCATTTAAAATTACCACCGACCCATTTGTGGGCCGTTTGGCATATTTCCGTGTTTATTCAGGTACGCTTAAGTCTGGTTCATATGTATTGAATACAAGAACCGGAAATAAAGAACGTATCTCTCGTATATTCCAAATGCATGCCAATAAGCAAATTCCTATTGATGAGATTATTGCAGGAGATATTGGCGCTGCTGTTGGATTTAAAGATATCCGTACCGGAGATACCCTTTGTGATGAGAAGTTCCCGCTCACATTAGAGCAAATGACCTTCCCAGAGCCTGTTATCTCTATTGCTGTTGAGCCTAAAACCCAGGCCGATCTTGAGAAGATGGGTGTTGCACTTGGTAAACTTTCTGAAGAAGATCCTACGTTCCGTGTACGTACTGATGAAGAATCAGGACAAACTGTATTGAGTGGTATGGGTGAGCTTCACTTGGAAATTCTGCTTGACCGTATGAAACGCGAGTTTAAAGTAGAATGTAACCAAGGCGCTCCTCAGGTTGCTTATAAAGAAGCTATTACTAAAGAAGTGGAACACCGCGAATTATATAAGAAGCAATCCGGTGGACGTGGTAAGTATGCTGATATGACAGTGGTTATAGGCCCTGTTGATGATGGCAAACTCGGATTACAATTTGAAAATGAAATTACAGGCGGTAACATTCCGCGTGAATATATTCCTGCTGTTGAAAAAGGATTCAAAGGCTCTATGTCGAATGGTGTATTAGCCGGTTTCCCTGTAGATAGCTTGAAAGTAAGACTTATAGACGGTGGTTTCCACGCAGTTGACTCGGATGCATTATCATTTGAAATTTGCGCCCGTACAGCTTACCGTGAAGCCATGAGAAAGGCAAAACCAATCATTCTTGAGCCAATCATGAATGTAGAGGTGGTTACCCCGGAAGATTATATGGGTGACATTGTAGGTGATTTGAACAAACGCCGCGGACAAATGCAAGGCATGGATCAACGCCACGGTGCCAGGGTTATCAAGGCACAAGTTCCACTTTCCGAAATGTTTGGTTACGTAACAACCTTGCGTACCTTATCATCCGGACGGGCTGCTTCCACTATGGAGTTTTCGCACTATGCTGAAACCCCAAGGAATATTTCAGAAGCAGTTATAGCACAAGCACAAGGTAAAAAAGCATTAGCATAATCATATTATATCCACACAAATGAACCAGAAAATAAGAATAAAACTGAAATCTTACGACCACAACTTGGTAGATAAGTCAGTTGATAAAATTATCAAGACCATTCGCCAGACTGGTGCAGTTGTTAGCGGACCTATTCCACTACCAACCGATAAGAAAATATTTACTGTTTTACGTTCACCCCACGTAAACAAGAAGGCTCGTGAACAGTTTCAAGTGTGTGCATATAAGCGCTTGATGGACATATACATAAGCTCGTCGAAGACAATTGATGCTTTAATGAAGCTCGAACTGCCAAGTGGTGTTGAAGTAGACATCAAGTAATTGAAAATTGATAATTGAAAATTTAAAGACATTATGTCAGGATTGATAGGTAAAAAAATAGGTATGACCCGTATGGCGGATGAAGCAGGTAACTATGTTGCCCTCACCGTTATTCAAGCTGGTCCTTGTGTGGTTACACAAGTTAAAACCGATGAAATTGATGGCTATAAAGCTATTCAATTAGGCTATGAGGATGCTACTGAAAAGCATACCCCTAAGGCAGAACAAGGCCACTTTAAAAAAGCCGGAACTACTGGTAAGAAGAGAGTGATGGAATTCCAAGGCTTTGAAAAGGAACTGAAAGCCGGAGAAATAGTAGATGTTACTATCTTCAATGAAGGTGACTTTGTAGATGTAGCCGGAACCTCTAAAGGTGAAGGTTTTCAAGGTGTTGTGAAAAGATGGGGTTTTGGTGGTGTGGGTTCACGTACACACGGTCAACATGATCGTCAACGTGCTCCCGGTTCTGCAGGTGCGTCGTCATTTCCTTCCCGCGTATGGAAAGGTAAAAAAATGGCTGGTCGTACCGGTGGTGTAAGAGCAAAGGCTCAAAACCTGAGCATTTTTAAAATTCTTCCTGAAAAGAACTTGCTGTTGGTTAAGGGTTCTGTACCCGGATACAATGGCTCTTACTTAGTAGTTGAAAAATAAGACGGCCAATTAATATAAAAACGAAGTAAAAGAAAATGGAACTGAATATAATAAATACACAAGGTAAGGAAACCGGCAAAAAAGCTACATTGAATGATGAAGTGTTTGCCATTACTCCTAACGACCATGCTATTTACCTGGATGTAAAACAAATACAAGCTAATGGCCGTCAAGGTACACACAAGGTAAAAGAACGTAACGAACACTCAGGTAGTACCAAGAAGCTGAAAAGGCAAAAGGGTACAGGTGGTGCACGTTCGGGTAGTATCAAGAACCCTGTATATGGAAACGGCCGTGCTCACGGACCTCGTCCGCGTGACTATGGCTTTAAGCTGAATATCAAGTTGAAGAGGCTTGCCCGTAAATCAGCTCTTTCTCAAAAAGCATTGGATAAGAAAATCACTGTTATTGAAGACTTTACCTTCAGCGAACCAAAAACCAAACAATGTATTGAATTCCTCCAAAACCTGAATTTGGAAAACAAAAAGGCATTGTTGGTATTGGGTTCTCACGATAAGAACATTATTCTTTCTTCCCGCAACCTGCAAGGATTTAAGGTGGCCCAGGCATCTGAACTGAATACATTTGATATTCTCAATTGCAACCAACTCATCCTTTCAGAAAAATCTATCCCAGTAATCGAAACCGTTTTAAGCGCACAATAAGCCATGAGTAATATAATCATCAAGCCCTTACTGACAGAAAAAATGACCCAACATGGCGAAAAACATAATCGCTTTGGGTTTTACGTGGCCACCAGAGCCAATAAGATTGAGATAAAAGAAGCCATTGAAAAGATGTACAATGTAACCGTTACCGGTATTCGTACAATGAATAACCCGGGCAAAGTGAAAAGCCGTATGAAACGTAGCGGTGTTCAACGTGCTAGGGTAGGTAAGTTAAAAAAAGCGGTGGTAGAATTGAAACAAGGCGATACTATTGATTTTTACAGCAATATTTAAGTTAGATAAGTAATAATAAGAGATTAACATAACAACAGATGTCACTAAAGAAGACAAGACCATTAACACCGTCGCAACGTTACCAGCTAACAGATAGCTTTGAAGACGTTACGGCAAGCAAGCCGGAAAAGAGCCTGCTTCGCCCGATTAAGAATTCAGGTGGACGGAATAATACAGGTAAAATGACCATGCGCTATATTGGCGGCGGTCACAAACACAGGTATAGGGAAATTGATTTCAAAAGAGATAAGTTTAACATCCCTTGTGTTGTTAAAACTATTGAGTACGATCCAATCCGTACAGCACGTATTGCGTTATTGCATTATGCTGACGGAGAAAAACGTTATATCATTGCACCGCACGGTTTAAAAGTAGGAAGCAAACTCCTCTCCGGCAAAGGTGTTGTTCCGAATGTGGGTAATGCGCTTAAATTAGGTGAAATGCCACTCGGTACTACCGTTCACAATATTGAATTACGTCCGGGACAAGGAGCTAAGTTAGCCCGTGCAGCAGGTACTTATGCCAATTTGAATGCACGCGACGGAAACTATGTAATTTTAAAGATGCCTTCCGGCGAAACTCGCATGGTGCTTGCAGCTTGCATGGCAACTGTAGGAAGCGTATCTAATCCTGATCATAGCTTAGAAGTTCATGGTAAAGCAGGCCGCAGAAGGTGGTTAGGCCGTCGCCCTCGTAACCGTGGTGTATCAATGAACCCGGTAGATCACCCAATGGGTGGTGGTGAAGGAAAGGCTTCAGGAGGTCATCCACGCTCCAGGAGAGGTATTCCGGCGAAAGGGTACAAGACCCGTCACCCTAAGAAGAGTAGTAATAAGCACATTCTTGAAAGAAGAAAAAAATAGTATAATAAAACTAATATAGCATGGCACGTTCAATAAAAAAAGGACCATTCATAGATTTCAAACTGGAAGAGAAAGTTACCGCAATGAATAAAGGCGCTAAAAAGACGGTTATTAAAACTTGGTCTCGCCGCAGCACTATTTCTCCTGAGTTTGTAGGAAACACATTTGCGGTTCATAACGGACACAAATTTATTCCCATCTATGTAAGCGAAAACATGGTAGGTCATAAGCTGGGCGAATTTGCTCCGACCCGCACTTACAGAGGTCACGCAGGTCACCGTAAAGCAGAAGCATCACCAGCATCCTAAAACTAAAGAATTAACACAGAATAACCAATGGGCTCAAGAAAAACCAATACGGCAAACGCAAGAAAAGAAGCTATGAAGACCACTTACGTGGCCAAGCTTAGCAATTGCCCCACATCACCCCGCAAGATGAACCTTGTGGCTGAACTGATAAGAGGAGTAGATGTATACAAAGCGCTGAATATACTTCATTTCAGCAGCAAGCATGCCGCTAAAAGAATGGAAAAACTGCTTCGTTCTGCAATTGCCAATTTTGAAGCAAAATCAGGCGAAAGAGCGGAAGATGCCGGATTATTTGTAAGCGAAGTGAGAGTAGATGGCGCTCCGATATTAAAGCGTTTCCGCCCGGCTCCACAAGGAAGAGCTTACCGTATCCGCAAACGTTCTAACCACATTATCCTTGCTGTAAACAAGAGGATGGAAGATGGAGCTAATGAAGCTGTGGCTCAAGGTGAAGAATTGCTTGAAGAACCACAAGTTCAAGATGCAGAAGTAGTGGAAACAACAGATACAACAACAGAAGAATAAACATAATACTCAATATAAACAAAACATGGGACAGAAAGTAAACCCTATAGGAGTTCGCCTCGGAATCATAAAAGGTTGGGATTCCAACTGGTATGGAGGAGATCATTACGCCGATAAGCTGGTGGAAGACGAACAAATCCGCAATTATTTGCTCGCACGTCTTTCAAAAGGCTCCATATCCCGTATCATCATCGAGAGGACTTTGAAACTCATCACGGTTACTATTAACACTTCCCGTCCGGGTATCATTATTGGTAAAGGTGGTAAGGAAGTAGATAAACTAAGAGAAGAGCTTAAGAAAATCACCAAGAAAGAAATTCAAATCAACATATTTGAAATCAAGCGTCCGGAGTTGGATGCCCGTCTTGTAGGCGAAGGCATAGCCCGCCAGATTGAAGGCCGTATATTCTATAAAAGAGCTGTTAAAACTGCTGTTTCTACTACCATACGTATGGGAGCAGATGGTATTAAGATAAGGGTATCGGGCCGTATTGAAGGTGCCGACATTGCCCGTTCTGAAACATTTAAGGAAGGCCGTACTCCTCTTCACACCCTCCGTGCCGATATTGATTATGCTGTTTGCGAGGCACACACAACTTATGGCAGAATCGGTATTAAAGTATGGATTTGCAGAGGTGAAGTTTATGGAAAACGTGATCTTTCTCCAAACATTGGAATGATGAAAGAAAAGAAGAACCTAAAGTTCAACAAACCGGAAGGAAGAGGTGATAGAAGAGATAATAGAAGCGGAGGTGGCAGAGGTGGTGATAATAGAGGTGGAAGAAGAAATGAAAGACGCGAAGCGTAATACTAATACTAACAATTTACAATTGACAATTTAATAAGTCATGTTACAGCCAAAAAAGACAAAGTTCCGCAAAATGCATAAAATGCCTCCTAAGGGTAATACCAAAAGAGGCGATCAGTTAGCATTTGGTTCATTCGGATTAAAAGCCGTTCAAGGTGCATGGGTAACCGACAGGCAAATAGAAGCAGCCCGTGTGGCATTAACCCGCCACATGCAACGTAAGGGCCAAGCCTGGATTCGTATATTCCCCGATAAGCCTATTACCCGCAAGCCTGCTGAAGTGCGTATGGGTAAGGGAAAGGGAGCTCCTGAATTCTGGTCAGCCGTAGTAAAACCGGGCCGGATTTTATTTGAAGTGGAAGGTGTTACCATGGCTGAAGCGCAAGCTGCTCTCAGATTAGCTTCACATAAGCTTCCCATCACTACCAGGTTTGTTGTAAGACGTGAATACGTTGAAGAAGTACAAGCATAATTAATAAAGAATAGGAATTATGAAAGATAATGGAATAAAGGCACTCAATGATAAGGAGTTGGCCGAAAAATTAAAAGAAGAAAGGGCGTTGCTTACCAAGTTGAAAATTCAACATGCTGTTTCGAGCATTGAAAACCCTGCAAGAATTACCGCACAAAGGAAACTGCTTGCGCAAATTCTAACCGAAACCAAAGCAAGAAGTATTAAATTGGCATCTGTAAAGTAAAGGCAGAACCTACACAATATTAGCATAATATGACACAAACAGAAACAGCAACAGCAATCACCACCGAAGCCCGCAAACTCCGGAAGGAAAAGACCGGTATAGTAACCAGCGACAAAATGGATAAAACCATTGTGGTGAGCGTGGAAAGAAGGATTAAGCATCCTAAGTATGGTAAGTTTATCAAGAGAACTTCGAAATTCTTTGCACACGATGAAAAGAATGAAGCCCATACTGGCGACTTAGTTATGATAGGAGAAACCAGGCCAATGAGCAAAAACAAATGCTGGAGATTGGTAAAAGTGGTTGAAAAAGCCAAGTAGTAGGTAGTTGATTATTGAATTTTAATATAAAAGCGAAATGATAACACAAGAGTCCAGACTAGTAGTAGCCGATAATAGCGGAGCCAAGGAAGCCCTTTGTATCCGTGTATTGGGTAATAGCAATATGAGATATGCCCGCATTGGCGATAAAATTATTATCACCGTTAAGGATGCAATACCTACCGGTGGAGTAAAAGCCGGCACTGTATCGAAAGCTGTTGTGGTAAGGACAAAAAGAGCTACTAAACGTGCTGACGGTTCATTTATCCGTTTTGATGATAACGCTGTAGTATTGCTGAATGACGCTGATGAACTGAGAGGAACCCGTATTTTTGGCCCGGTGGCCCGGGAATTACGGGAAAAGCAATTCATGAAAATCATTTCCTTAGCACCTGAGGTATTGTAAATAAAAATAAAGAGAACAAACGAAAAATTGATTAATTTCGCAACCCCATTTTTTAGGGCATGAAAACAAAAATAAAGATAAAAAAAGGCGATTCGGTAAAGATACTGGCCGGAAACTCCCGTGGAAAAGAAGGCAAAGTGTTGGATATCGACACTACCAGGTATAGGGCATTTGTAGAAGGCGTGAACATTGTTCACAGACACACCAAGCCTAATCAAAAGACCCCTAAAGGAGGCATTGTAAAAAAAGAAGCCTCTGTTCATATTTCTAATCTAATGTTGGTAGACCCTAACGGTGGTACGCCAACTCGCGTGGGAAGAGCTATAGATGAAAAGACAGGCAAATTGACCAGGGTTTCTAAAAAATCCGGACAAGCTATTAAATAAGTAATACGAAATGAGCACAACAAAAACATATAACGCAAGATTAAAAGAACAATACTTAAAACAGGTTGTTCCGACCCTGCAAAAGCAGTTTAACTATACCAGCAGCATGCAAGTGCCTAAGCTGAAAAAAATATGCCTGAACCAAGGTATTGGTATTGCCGTATCAGACAGAAAATTGGCTGAAAATGCAGTAAATGAAATGACTGCTATTACAGGCCAAAAAGCAGTTACTGCTAAATCACGCAAGGATATCGCAAACTTTAAACTCAGGAAAGGTGTAGCAGTTGGGGTTCGTGTAACCCTCCGTGGCAATAACATGTACGAATTTCTCGACAGGCTTATTTCTGCAGCCCTGCCACGTATCCGTGACTTTAAGGGAATTGACCGCAAAGGATTCGACGGGCATGGGAACTACACGCTCGGTATTACCGAACAAATTATCTTCCCTGAAATCAACATGGATAAGGTGACCAAAATTATGGGTATGGATATTACGTTTGTAACATCTGCCAACACTAATGAAGAGTCTATGGCACTGCTCGAAGCATTCGGAATGCCATTTAAAAAAGAAAACACTAACGACTAATCCTGCGCGATTAGCAAACATAAAAACAAAAAAGAAAAATGGCAAAAGAATGTGTTAAAGCACGCCAGGTGAAAAGAGAAAGGGTTGTGGCGCAATATGCAGCTAAAAGAGCTGAATTGAAGAAAGCAGGAAACTATGCTGAGTTGGCAAAGTTGCCTCGCAACGCATCTCCCGTTCGCTTGCGCAACCGCTGCAAAATGACCGGCAGACCACGTGGATATATCCGTCAATTCGGTGTATGCAGGAATATGTTCAGGGAAATGGCTCTGATGGGCAAAATACCCGGAGTAACAAAAGCAAGTTGGTAATATTATTTTTTAATTAGAACAAATCGATCATGACAGACTCAATAGCTGACTATTTAACAAGACTCCGCAACGCCATCAAGGCAAAGCACAGGATAGTGGAAATTCCTTCTTCAAACCTGAAGAAAGAAATCACCCGTATTCTTCACGAAAAAGGATATATCCTGGATTATAAAACCGAAGAAGTTCCGGGTCATCAAGGTATTATCAAAATTGCACTGAAGTATACCAACTCAGGCCGTCTTCCGGTTATCAAGAAATTGGATCGCGTAAGTTCACCGGGTCTCCGTCGTTACGTTGGTGCTACCGAAATGCCCCGTGTATTGAACGGGCTTGGAATTGCTATCGTTTCAACCTCGAGAGGTGTGATGACAGATAAAGAAGCGCGCAAGCAAAACGTGGGTGGTGAAGTAATCTGTTATGTATATTAATATTTTTTAATTCAAGAAGAGATGTCCCGTATAGGAAAATTACCGATAAGCATACCCAAAGGAGTTGAGGTATCTATAGCGAAAAACGTGGTTAAAGTGAAAGGCCCGAAAGGCGAATTAACTCGTACTATCGACCCTGAGATCACCGTAAAGGTGGACAACGGCGAAGTAGTATTGACCCGCCCAAGCGAACAAAAACGCCATAAATCATTACATGGTTTGTACCGCGCATTAATCAGTAACATGATTACCGGTGTAAATACAGGCTTTAAAACCGAACAAGAAGTAGTAGGTGTAGGGTTCAGGGTGGCTGTTCAAGGACAAGTTGTAGATATGACACTTGGTTTTTCACACACTATCATATTTGAACTTCCAAAAGAAATTAAGGCTACTGCTACTTCGGAAAAAGGAAAAGCGCCATCCTTAACGCTGGAATGTGCCGATAAGGAATTATTAGGACTTGTTTCTTCTAAAATACGTTCCCTGCGTAAACCTGATGTTTATAAAGGAAAAGGTGTTAGATTTAAAGGTGAACAACTTCGGATTAAGGCAGGTAAAGCTGCAGCAGGCGCATCTAAATAACTGGGTGCTATAGCAAATAATAAAAAGAGATTAAAAAAGAACTAAAATGGACAACACAAGAAGAAGAAAAATAAGATATAAAATCCGTAAGAAGATTGAAGGAACAGGGGAAACTCCGAGGCTTTCGGTATTCAGAAGCAATTCTGAGATCTATGCTCAGGTAATAGATGATATCAGCGGTAAAACCTTAATGGCTGCATCATCTCTCGAAAAGGAATTTGGCAAAGAAAAAGCCAATAAGACTAAATTGGCAAAAAAAGTTGGCAAAATAGTAGGAGAGAGAGCATTGAAAGCTGGTATTGAAAGCGTAAAGTTCGACAGAAGCGGATATTTATACCACGGCCGTGTAAAGGCTTTGGCAGAAGGCGCGCGCGAAGCAGGATTAAAATTTTAATTGGATAATAAAACGTATACATGGCAAATAAAGGAAATGTTTCGGTAAAAAGAGTTCGCTCAACCGATGTTGAATTAAAAGACAGGTTGGTAGCTGTTCAACGTGTTACCAAAGTAACCAAAGGCGGAAGAACATTCAGCTTTGGCGCTATTGTGGTAGTAGGTAATGAAAAAGGTATCGTTGGCTTCGGACTCGGTAAAGCCCGCGAGGTTACCGATGCTGTTACCAAAGGAATTGAAGATGCAAAGAAGAACCTTATAAAAGTAAGCATTCATAAAGGTACCATTCCGCACGACCAATATGGAAAGTACAGCGGTTCTGAAGTATATTTAAAACCTGCCGCTCCTGGTACCGGTGTTATTGCAGGTGGCGCTATGCGTGCAGTATTGGAAAGCGTTGGAATAAAAGACGTATTGGCAAAATCATTAGGTTCGTCTAACCCGCACAACGTGGTTAAGGCTACCATCGATGCGCTGATACAACTCCGCGACCCAGCTACCGTTGCGTTGGGCAGAGGTATTGAATTGGAAAAAGTATTTAACGGTTAAGTCGGATGCCCGACAGGCAATAAAGCAATAACAGAGCAAACAAACAGAAAATGGCTAAGATCAAAATAAAACAAGTACGCAGCGGAATTGACCATCCTGCAGACCAAAAGAGGACATTAAGGGCTTTGGGATTCACCAAAATGAACCAGGTTCTTGAAAAGGAAGGTACTCCGCAAGTAATGGGAATGATTCGTAAAGTTCATCACCTAGTGGATATTGTAAAATAAATAACAGCATAAGAAAAAACGAATGGAACTGCATAATTTAAAACCCAAAAGAGGATCGACTAAAAACCGCAAACGCATAGCGCGTGGCGAAGGTTCGAGAGGTGGTACTTCAACAAGAGGTAACAAAGGAGCCCAAGCTAGAACAGGATACCAGGCAAAACGCGGATTTGAAGGTGGTCAAATGCCATTACACAAACGTGTACCTAAATTCGGATTTAAAAATATTAACCGTGTTGAATACAAAGGTATTAACATGGATGTTATTGCGGAATTAGCTGATAAGACCAAAGTAAAAGAACTTAATAAGGCATTTTTTGTTGAACATGGATTAGCTCACAAAAAGGACCTTATAAAAATATTGGGCAGGGGTTCTAATAAAATTGCAAAGGCGTATGAAATTACCGCTGATGCTTTTTCGGAAACTGCTAAAAACGCAATTGAAGCTAAAAACGGTAAAGCAATTGTAACACCAGCTCCTGTTAATAAAAAATAACCTATTAAAAGCCTTTCCGGCAAATAAGGAACAGTGAAAAATCTAATCAATACCATAAAAAATATTTTTGCCATTGAGGATCTCAGGGTAAGAATTCTTAATACACTTGGCTTTTTGCTGGTGTACAGGGTTGGCTCATATATCGTTCTGCCCGGGGTAGATGCTACTGCACTTGCTCACGCACATTCGGGAGGTGATAACGGTATTTTAGGCCTTATAAACATTTTTGCAGGTGGTGCTTTCGGACGTGCTGCTATTTTTGGATTGGGAATCATGCCTTACATCTCTGCATCTATTGTAATGCAGCTGTTGGGTATTGCAGTTCCTCACTTTCAAAAACTACAGAAAGAAGGTGCTAGCGGACAAAAGAAAATTGAACGTTACACCCGTGTGCTTACTGTTGTGGTTACGGCATTTCAGGCTCC
>JABDCH010000050.1 GCA_013288205.1 Bacteroidota bacterium
ACCTGACGGTAAACCAGGGCCGTATACTTATCAAGCTCATCAATCGTGAAACGGGGACCACGTCATACGAGATGGTGAAAGAGATGAAAGGTTCGTTGTCGGCTTTTATGTGGCAAACAGTTGCCCGTCTTTTTGGCAATAGCCTAAAAGATACCTACGATCCTGAAACCGAAGACAGGGAAATAGAGAACATCGTAGGGATGATTGAAATGGGAACGATATAAGTTGGAATATCTCATCTATAAATCGCAATTCTTGCCTATCTTTGGAACATTGAGATAAGTAAACCCTATGTCAGATTTTGTAGTATCAGCCCGCAAATACCGTCCATCTACTTTTAAAGATGTAGTAGGACAAAGCGCTATTGTAAACACGCTTAAAAATGCCATTGCTAATAATCATTTGGCGCAATCTTTTTTATTTTGCGGACAACGGGGTGTGGGTAAAACCACCTGTGCCCGTATTTTGGCTAAAACCATCAACTGCCAAAACCTTACTGCAGATATAGAGGCATGCAACGAATGCGATTCGTGCAAGAGTTTTAATGATGGGCGTTCTTTTAATATTCATGAATTAGATGCTGCATCCAGCAACTCGGTTGATGATATACGAGCACTTATAGAGCAGGTACGGTTTGCCCCACAGGCCGGAAAATATAAAGTATATATCATTGATGAGGTTCACATGCTTTCTGCAAGCGCTTTTAATGCGTTTCTTAAAACATTGGAAGAACCACCCCCACATGCCATTTTTATATTGGCTACCACGGAAAAGCATAAGATAATCCCGACTATACTTTCCCGCTGCCAGATATTTGATTTTAAAAGAATACAGATCAAGGATATTGCCGGACATCTTTCATACATAGCAGGGCAGGAACAGATAACAGCCGAGCCCGAAGCCTTGCACATACTGGCTGAAAAATCAGACGGGGCCATGCGCGATGCACTCTCTATGTTCGATCGCATGGTAAGCTTTGCGGGGAAAGAACTAACCTATAAAAAGGTTATTGAAAACTTGAATATACTTGATTACGATTACTATTTTAAGGTTACCCAGGCCATATTAAATACCGATGTATATACGGCGCTTTTAATCTTCAACGAAATACTGGCCAATGGTTTCGACGGACATTTATTCATTAACGGACTTGGTGAACATTTTAGGAATTTGCTGGTAGCGAAAAACCCTGCAACTACAAGCCTGCTAGAGAAAGGTGGAGCATTAAATGAAAAATACATTGCACAGGCATCTACTTATACGGAGGCTCTTTTGTTTAAAGGGCTTGCTATCATCAGCCGTTGCGATATAAGTTATAAAATGGCGGTTAACCAACGCTTGCTGGTAGAAATAACCCTGGTTAAATTAACCAACCTGTTAATAGCCCCCGAAACTCAGACAGCGCCTCCAGTGAAGAAAACGGAAATACCCGTTGTGGAAAAAGCGCCTGCAACACCTCCACCAGCATATAAACTCACACCTGCTGCTGCGCCTAAAGTAGCTGAACCCAAATCCACCCCGATAACCGGGTCGGACAGGCCTGAAAATCTGCCTAAGCAGGCATCCAAGCCCAATTTTACTTCATTCACGAAGATAATAAATGAAAATCCTGCGACGAATCAACCTGCTGAAAAACAGGAAGCGGGTGAACCTGAAAAATCAGAACCTCTGCCTGAAAACTTATTGGCAGAAGGTTGGAGCAACTATGCCCAATCTATAAAAGAAAAAAAAATCAGTATTTATAGCATTCTCATTAATGCTGTTCCAAAAGTGTTGGCAGATAAGCCATCTACTTTTGAAGTAGTAGTGGAGAGCAATTATCATCAGCAGGCCATTGAGACAGAAAAAGCTACCATTCTTGATTTCCTGAGAGAAAAGCTGGATGTGAAAAAGCTCAACATGGTAATAAATGTTTCTAAAACCGAAACACAGAAAAAGCCCTATACATCCCAGGAAAAATATGCCCACATGAAGAGTAAAAACCCTGAGGTTGAGAAACTGGTAGATCAATTAGGCTTGGGGTTAGATATGTAATTGCAATCGCTTATCTTTGCAACCGCAATTGAAATTTCCACACTCGCAATTAAATAGAACCTATAATATTATAAATCAAAAAAATGAATCCAGAAAAAATCGGCATTGAAAACGGAAAATTAAATGTCCCCAATAATCCTATTATTCCATTTATTGAAGGCGATGGAACCGGCCGCGATATATGGAAAGCATCTGTTCGCGTGATAGATGCAGCGGTAAAAAACGCCTATAACGGTAAACGCCAAATAACCTGGAAAGAAGTATTGGCAGGGCAAAAAGCTTTCGACCAAACCGGCAACTGGTTGCCCGATGAGACCCTTGCTGCATTTAAAGAATATTTAGTGGGCATTAAAGGTCCGCTTACCACCCCAGTTGGCGGCGGTATCCGTTCGCTGAATGTGGCTTTGCGTCAAATATTAGACTTATATGTATGCCTGCGTCCTGTGCGTTGGTTCGAGGGTGTTCCTTCACCGGTAAAGAATCCTGCCGCGGTGGATATGGTTATTTTCCGTGAAAACACCGAAGATATTTATGCCGGTATAGAATATGTGGCCGGAAGCCCGGAAGCACAAAAGTTGCTTGATTTTATTGAAAAAGAATTCCCGAAAGACTTTGCTAAGATCCGTTTTGGAACACAAGAAAAAGCAGCCGAGTTTTATAAAGCGGTAGGTATAGAAAGGCCTACCGAGGTGATGGTTGGATTGGGCATTAAGCCGGTGAGCCGTGTAGGAAGCAGCCGGTTGGTTCATGCAGCTATAGATTACGCTATTAAACACAACCGCAAATCAGTTACTTTGGTGCATAAGGGCAACATTATGAAATATACTGAAGGCGCTTTCCGTGATTGGGGTTATGCGCTGGCCGAAGGCGGTATGTTTGCCGATAAGGTTTATACCTGGATGCAATGGGAAAAAACCAAAAAAGAAAAAGGCGAAGAAGTTGCTAATGCAGAACAAAAAGCAGCTTTGGCATCAGGTAAAATATTGATCAAGGATGCTATTGCTGATATTACGCTTCAACAAGTTCTTACCCGTCCCGAAGATTTTGATGTAATTGCAACCCTCAATCTGAATGGCGATTATTTATCAGATGCATTAGCTGCACAAGTAGGTGGTATAGGTATTGCCCCGGGTGCTAACATCAACTACATAACCGGCCACGCTATATTTGAGGCTACACACGGAACAGCTCCAAAGTATGCCGACTTAGATAAGGTAAACCCTGGTTCTGTAATTCTTTCAGGCGCTATGATGTTAGAACATCTTGGCTGGCTGGAAGCTGCTGAATTAATTTATAGCGGCATGGAAGCATCTATCGCTAACAAGCGTGTTACTTATGATTTTGAACGTCAAATGCAAGGTGCAACCTTATTGAAATGCTCAGAATTTGGTACAGAAATAATCAACAACATGTCTGTGAAGGTATAAATCATGGTAACAAACGGGCAATTCAAACTGGAAGAACAAATACGTGAGCTTGTTAGTAAGGATAACAAGAGCGATGTGCGGTTTGTATATAATCACGATAACGACAAATGGTGGGTGAGCGTGTACACGGTAAACGCATCAAATGGCGAAACCTTCCTGATGAAATCGGAACCAAGTACCGGCCCTGATTTTGAATTGGCCCTGGAACGGGTGTTGGATTATGTTATAAGACACAAACAAGAATCGAGCTCCTATACCGTTGAATGGACCAAGAAAGGTGAAAATGGATATAACAAATCCTACTTTTATTGTACGAGCATGTATGATGTATTACACAAATTCTACGAAGGGAAAACCAATCCTGATAAGTACATCATTTTCAGTATCAAGCTGAATTCAGCAGAATAGTTTTTCCGGTAGAAACAAATTACGATAACTCTGTCAGAGATGGCGGGGTTATTTGTTTATTGTTGCTTTTAATTCTTTTACAATATTATCAACTTTGTTTGCTATTGTAATATAATCTTGCGCCCATCCATTAGCCATTGATAGCTCCTGAAAGGTACCTGTCGGAGCAAATAATAATTCGATTTCCCAAAGAATTCTCTTTTCATCTCCATCAAAATTTGCAATGCACTCATCTATAAAGATGACAATGTCACTTGACTCAGGAAATCGTATACTCCACCCAACATCTGTCGCAACTTTAGCCCGTTCTTTCATGTTTTTTAATATCTCAACCAATTCGTGCTTTAGTTGAGACTTAACAGAATCTTCATCAATAACCATAATGTAAAATAAGAATATAATCGTTTTAATAACTCCTGAAAATACGGGGTTATTTGTTTGCTTTTGTAAAAATTTGGATTCTACCACTAATAATGTGTAATACCAGCATGATTAACCCTAAAATTATTACTATAGAGCTACGTATATAATACTTATGAGTTATTGAGTGAGCTTCAGAATCCCATTGGAAAACATCTAATCTGGATGTAATTAATTGATATATAATTCCATAGCAATATGAAAGCGCAAAAAAGCAAACTGTCAAATAAAAAATGGATTGGAATTTTTTATGTCGAAAGATTTCAAACAAAAGGGTAAGTCCCATTATGTATATAAGAAATATACTAACACCAGTCAAAATAAGCAGAGTGCCTTTATACATAGATAATATGCTGTACCTATTTGTATGGGTTATAATAAACACATACCACGGTACGATGATTAAAAAGACAATACATAGGGAAATTCCATATTTTATGTACTCTTTCATTTTTTCCAACCATTTGTTAAAATACGTTATAACTCCATCAAATATAGCCGCTTTTGGCTTTAATCGCCCCTTTTCCCTGAAAATTGCTATATTTGCGGCCTAAACAGGCTATTCCCATGAAAAGCATATTCAACGAAGCTGATAAAAATGAGATTCTTCAACGACTCGAAAAGCTCACCCCTGAAAGCAAGGCTTTGTGGGGAAAAATGAATGTCGCACAAATGCTGGCTCATAGCGCAGTAACTACGGAATGGCCCATGGGAGGAGTATTGGTTAAAAACAGTTCTCTTCAATTTATTGGCCGGTTTTTCAAAAAATCGTTTATTTACACCGATAAGCAAATGGGTAAAAATTCTCCAACTGCCCCTGAGCTTGTTACGGTGGTTGATCAAAAGGAATTTACCAAAGAGAAAGCTGCTTTTATTAACGCCATTAATAAAATGTATAACGGCGGCGAAAAAGTAATTACCGTAGAGAAGCATGCATTTTTCGGTAAAATGACGCCGGCAGAATGGGGGATAAGTAATTACAAACACGCCGATCACCACCTTCGCCAATTCGGAGTTTAAAAACGCACCTATTATTTTATGTATAGAACCAAATCCGTTATCTTTATTTTCCTCTGTTTTATTGGTATTTCAGGTTATAGTCAAACGCAATACTATGTTTCAACACTGGCAGGAGACAGCACAGGCTTGGCACAAGGCTTCGATTCCAATGCTGGATACCGCAATGGTGTATCGACACAGGCATTATTTAACAATCCTACAGGTTTAGCAATTGACACTGCAGGACAATATGTATACGTAGCCGATACACGCAATAATATCATCCGCAAAGTAGCCATTCCATCGGGTTATGTGACCACCATTGCCGGAGATACCACCGATATAAAGAAAGGGCTCGATTCTAACATAGGATATCATAATTCTACAAATCCGTTTGCAGCTAAGTTTAGCAATCCATGGGGTATATGTGTAGATGATACGGGCAATGTATATGTAGCCGACACCTATAACAATGTTATAAGGAAAATATGGGTATCAGGTGGAGTTACCACCTATGCAGGCAGCGACAGCGGCTTTGCGGGATTTGTAAATGGACCTAATGCTAAGGCCGAATTTTATCTGCCTCTCTCGCTTGCTATCGACAAATCAGGGAACATTTATGTAGCTGATAATGGCAATAACTCCATCCGTGAAATATCTGTATCGGGTGTAGTTACTACCGTAGCCGGGACAGGACCAACTGACTCCACCGGATCTTATATAGACGGACCTATTGATAGCGCTGCATTTTATGACATATATGGTATTACGCTCGGAAAAGCAGGAGATATTTATGTGAGCCAGTTTGGCAGTAACGTAAATGCTATTAGAAGAATATACAATGGAAGAGTAACTACTTATGCAGGTTTTGATACAGCAGGTATGGATACGGATGTATTGTCTGAATCACAGGTTCCTGTAGGTTACAGGAACGGCAAAAACGGTGCCGTAAAGGGCGATACGCTTATTACAGGTGTTTTATTCAATGGCCCCACGGGGTTGGCTTTTGATACATCGGGAAATTTGATGATAGCGGATGAGTATAATAATGCTATACGGAAGTTCAAAGCCAGCGATTCTGTAGTATCTACCTTTGCAGGCAAAGATACCGTGAGTACATTTGGTTTTCTAAACGGTGTTGATTCGTTAGCCCAATTTTTTAACCCAATGGGGTTAGTGGCCGATAAAAAAGGCAACTTTTTTGTAGCCGATTTGGGCAATAATGTCATACGTGCTATTTCAACCAAACCCAATTTTACGGGAGTTCCATCTATAACCAAACCAGGATATAAATTAAGTGTTTATCCTAATCCGTGCACAGATCGGTTGAATATTGTTTCTTCCTTTAACGGGAATGCGATGTTGTTGGATATTACCGGCAGGGTAGTGTGGACAAGCTCTAATTTTGTTTCACCTTATACACTTTCTACTTCAGGAATTTCTCCGGGTATGTATTTTCTGAGGATTACCTCCGAATCTGCTACGGAAATAAGTAAGGTGGAAGTTACTCGGTAAGTTGAATAGAGATCTTCACACCGCCTGATTAACTCTGTGGCAATAGTACTCCCTCTAAACTATTAGCTGGTGCTATTTCAGCCTCTAAAGGTTTTATATAAACCCATTCAATAAAACCAAAATCTGAAACTGTCAGGGTTGACAGATCCATACCATCGAGGTCCTTGTATCTGAGTAGAGAGGCAATAGGATATTTATCCTTGAAGAAAACTTTATCTTTTGTTTTGGGTTTCAATAAAAATAAGTCGTACGACTGCCTGGTCTCATCTTTATATACTCTCGTTATATTAAGGGATTCATCATTTTTCAGGAACATTTTTTTTTCGATATAGGCAATTCTTGGCGGGCTGCTGCTTACATTTCTTGCAACCGGGTTGATGGTAAAATATTCTTCATAATATTTATTCAGGTTTTCCTCTTTAAAAGAACTGCCTTTTATTGCTATTCCAAAAAGACCAGCCCCACCACTGGCATATTTGAAAGGAAGCTCCAGTTTTATAGGTTCCCAACGGTCCTGTATCAGCGTAAACCGGCTGAGTCTGGCTGCTACTGCTGATATGATGATAAGCGAGCCGCGTACGGTTTTAAACAGGTAAATGGTTGCGTCCGATACGTTTTTTACATAAGCATTTACCACGAACTGAAGGACGAATACAATAGCGTAATAAGTTAATATCCGGGTCATTACCATATCGGAGTTAACCGTTTTCTTATACGAAAATTCACTCGAGTTATTCAAGGCATTGTTTAAAATAGTGGCATACCATGAAACAGTTAACAGGAAAAAGAGAATGCTAATCCAACTGCTTGGCGCACCCTGCCCGGTAATGATCCAGAAATCGTAAAAAGCATGTGAAAATATGGCTAGTAAGGCAAAAGCAGGTACTATAAATATCTTGTATGCAGGTTTTATATTCCGGTATTTTACCAGCACTATTCCGTATCCAATAAGAGCGGAATAAAACATGTGTCCTACGGAAGTAAGTATGGCGCGGGCACTGATTACCTCTCCGTTATGATTGGTAAAATACATGATGTTTTCTGCGGCCGCAAAGCCAAGTGCCGAGATTGCGGCAATGGCAATATAATCGATGGGTTGTTTAAATGCGGAGCGGAAAAACAAGTACATGATAATAAACGGAACCATTTTGGAGAATTCTTCCACCAACCCTATTTTTACAATGCAGTAGAGGAAATCATTCACCATATCCCCATTCAGTTCAAGAGGAATCAAATTCATGATACCATAACGGTGAAGAGCAATTACAATTTGTGTGGAAGCAGCTCCAAGTAAAAATGTGATTATAATATCTTTCAGGTTTTTCTTGCCGTATACCCCAATCAGTCTGAAATAGTCAATCCATATCCAGGCAATAAAACAGGCTATAAGGATGTAAATAATAATCATAGATGTATCTTTATCGTATATCTTTAACTAAATGATTGCTATACCTTTTGTAATCGCTGCTATACTAACGGGTATCATCTGGTTTTTTATACGTAAAAAATCAAATAAAATATTTCTTTTAGTGTCTATATTCATATCGTTATCTCTCGCACTTTGCATTGGGCTATGCATTATGCTGGGCTCTATTTGTTGAATCCTTTTTTATATTTCTTGCTTTGGCTCGTCCTCACTTACCGGGGGCAATCCGGCTTCCTCTTTCGTTTCCACTACCGGGACTAATTCGGTTTTTTCTTCTTTTTTCTTTCTCCCAAATAGTTTTTTGCGAAGGGTTGCATAACCTCCGGCTACGGCTATCGCAATCACTTTCCAAAGTTTCAATAACAGCAGTCCGAGTTTGGCCAATATGCCTGTTTTCAGAAGTACTCCCCCTGCAATTAAGCCACCAATTCCGTATTCAGCAATTTTGTCTGTGCTCGAATTAAAATCATTATACGTGTTGCCATCTGTAAAATTGGTGCTGGCAAGTACCTTATCGATATTAGATTCAACCATAGGAAGCTGGCCCATTCCAGACACAATATTCATTACCAGAACTCCTTTCCGTCCAAGCATGCGGATATTGTAATTGAGCGTATTGTGTGGATTTTCTCCAAACTTGTATTCTTTTGCCCAGTGCAGCTTATGGGTTTCTTTATCGTAAAAAGGTTTTTGCGCCCAGCCTACCAATTCAATACTCTTGTATCCCATCTTTGTCCGCTCTGCACTTGCAGCAATAGTTTGTTTCTTCATTTCATCCAGCAAGTCGTCGTACTTGATTCCCGCTGCATCATCATCTTTTACGTGCCCGGTTTCTTCGTATGAATATACAACAGCCCAGCTACCTGTATCTGCTACACCAATATTTGCAGGCACCAGCATACCCAGCACCTTTTCATCATCGGGATTTCCCCACAGGTCTTTTAATACAAACCTTGCATCCTTCGAGTCTAAATACTTGAATCCGTTCGGTACTTGAACTTTCGCAATGTTGTCACCAATGGTAATGGTGCCCGTTTGATAGTGGAGCGAATTAATTAGGCTGTCTAATTTCGTCTGTGCCTGGTTTATAGAGAGAGTATCCCGTTGTGCATTTGCTTTTCCCATTCCTAAAAGCAGCAAGGAAAAGATGATAAGTAGGTTTCTTTTCATCATGTTTTATTTTATTAATATCGCCTCAAAAGTAATAATCCTTATAAAATATCAAAATGGGGATACTCAGGGTGGCGGAGAAATAACAATAATTTAATTCACAATTGTTAATGTGCCTCTAACCAGTTTTTTCCTGTGCCCATATTTACTTCAATGGGGACATTCAATGTGAGGGCATGTTTCATTTTATTCGATACTAATGTCTTGAGCGCATCCAGTTCTTCAGGATGCACATCAAAAACTAATTCATCATGCACCTGCAAAATCATTTTAGAGCGTAATTTCTGGTGCTTCATTTCGTTGTGGATATGAATCATGGCCACTTTAATCATATCGGCAGCAGAACCCTGTATAGGTGCATTAATTGCATTGCGTTCGGCAAAACCACGTACGGCATAATTGCGTGAATTAATATCGGGCAGGTAACGTCTGCGCCCGAGCATGGTTTCTACATAACCATTTTTGCGGGCCTTTTCAATGCTATTATCCATGTATTGTTTAATGCCCTGATATTGTGTAAAATATTGGCTGATTATTTCTGCCGCTTCTTTCCGCGCTATACCAAGCCTTTGTGAGAGGCCGAATCCAGAGATGCCATAAATGATTCCGAAGTTTACTGTTTTTGCATTTCGGCGCATTTCGGCTGTAACAGCATCAATAGGCACATTGTAAATCCTGGAAGCGGTAGCAGCATGCACATCGTAATTATTGTTAAATGCCTCAATCATGGCTGCATCTCCACTTAGTGAGGCAATAATGCGAAGTTCTATTTGCGAATAATCGGCCGAAAGCAATACCATGGAATGATTAGCAGATACAAAAGCTTTACGTATTTCACGGCCTCTTTCCGTACGTATGGGTATGTTCTGCAAGTTGGGATTATCAGAACTCAAGCGGCCTGTTACAGCTACTACCATATTGAACGTAGTGTGTATTCTTCCCGTTTTCGCATCAACCATCATCGGAAGAGCATCTACATAGGTATTTTTTAGCTTTTGCAATTCGCGATAGTCCAAAATTTTATCTATGATGGGATGCGCACCCGAAAGCTCTGTCAATACTTCTTCACCCGTAGAATATTGGCCTGTTTTGGTTTTTTTAACCTTGTCCGATATTTTTAATTTATCGAATAATACTTCACCTACCTGCCGCGGCGAATCAATGTTGAATTCATGTTCCGCCAGTTTCCAGATATCTGCTTTTAGTTTTTCAATATCGCCGGTAAGTTCATTAGAAATTTCTTTCAGTGCTCCTTTGTCAACTTTAATTCCTTCCACTTCCATTTCGCTCAGCACTTTTTCCAAGGGTATTTCCACTTCTTCAAATAATTTCCGTACTGAAATTTCATCCAATTTGGGGGACAACGCTTCATATAGCCGGAATATCATATCGGCGCGTTCACAGCAAATCTGCATAGTTTGTTCCTGCGAAACCATGTCCATGCTCAGCTGTTCTTTCAGTGTTTTACGGCTTTCAGCGCCATATTCCGCAATGTGGATGCCAAGCGTATTTTGTGCAATATCGGGCATGTAGTGCGGCGATTCAGGACGGATGAGGAACTGAGCAATCATCACATCGAATAATTCTCCTTCGATGGTGATATTATAAGGAGATAAAAAATTTAAATTTTGCTTTATATCGTATCCTGTTTTGCGGATGCTTTTCTTTTCCAATACTTTTTTCAGCAGTTCCCATTTTTTTTCATGGTCCCCGCCGATGGCTATGTAATGGGCTTCTCCGGCTTTTGCGCTGATTCCTATACCGTGGCAAGTTGTTCCCTGTGTGGCCATAAAATAACCTATTCTTTCGGCTTCAAGTAATTGGGTAATGAAGGAATCAAGATCGGTAACCTCTACATAATGCGTAGGTATTTTAGGAGCTACAGTTTCGGGTTTTGAAAAAAGGTCTTTTTCAAAATTATCATCGGGCTGTTGGCCCCCCCCGGATGGATCGCCCGGACGGGTATTATCGGTTGGTGTAGCGCTTTCTCCCGGAAAAAAATCTTTCATCACACGAACAGCAATTGTTTTAAATTCCAATTCATTTAATACATCCAACAGAGCTTGTTTGTCAGGCGTCTTGCGTTCCATTTCATCCAAGCTGAATGGCAGGTCTACATCACAAATAATAGTAGCAAGTTGTTTCGATTGAACAGCCATTTGCTTATTCAGTTCCACTTTTTCTTTCAGTTTCCCTTTTAACTTGTCAGTGTTCTGCAATAAATTTTCAACGCTTCCAAAATCTTTTATCAATTGAATAGCAGTTTTTTCACCTACGCCCGGAATACCGGGAATATTATCTACAGCATCACCCATCAGTCCGAGAATATCTATTACCTGTTTCGGATTCTTAATGCTGAACTTGGCGCACACTTCTTTTATGCCCAATATTTCCGGCGGATTACCTTTATTAGAAGGCTTATAAATGAAAACATGTTCGGTAACCAGTTGACCATAGTCTTTATCCGATGTCATCATGTAAACCCTGTATCCGTCTTTCTCTGCATGTTTTGAAAGCGTACCAATAATATCATCGGCTTCGTACCCATCTTTAAAAAGAACCGGAATACGAAATGCTTCTGCAATGCGAATGATATAGGGCACTGCTTTAATAATATCTTCGGGTGTATCGGGACGTTGGGCCTTGTAGTTGGCATCTATCTCATGGCGTACCGTAGGCGCATGGGTATCAAAAACAATTGCTATGTGTGTAGGTTTTTCTTTTTGAAATATCTCGAGCAAGGTATTCGTAAACCCAAACATGGCATTGGTGTTCATGCCTTTGGATGTTACCCTGGGGTTACTGCTAAAGGCAAAGTAAGCCCTGTAAATTAATGCCATGGCATCTAACAGAAACAGCTTGCGGGAGTGGTCGGGTGTCATAGACGTTCGTATTGTATATGCAAAAGAAAGAAAAATTATTGGTAAGTGGATGAAGAGTATCTTAAATGTCAATAATTGGTTAATAATTGGTTTTAAGGAGTGAACGGAATCAAGCAGTTAGTGCGTAGTTTTGTAAAAAATATATTGCTATGGGAAAGATTGAAATGCACCGCGTGAAGGGTGATTTTGGATTTGAAGCTAAAGACATGCACGGACATACTGTACGAATGGACACCAGCGATGAAACGGGTGGCGATAATTTCGGGATTCGTCCTATGCAAATGTTATTAATGGGCCTTGGCGGATGCAGTGCCATTGATATTGTTGCTATTTTAAAAAAGCAACGCCAACAGGTAGATGATTTTAAAATAGAAATAGAAGGTGAACGTGAGCAGGGTAAGGAGCCTTCGCTTTGGCAAAACATACGTGTAATATATTTTCTGGAAGGAAAAATAGAACCTGAAAAAGCCAAACGCGCCTGTGAATTATCGATGGGAAAATATTGTTCTGTAGCAGCAACCTTGTTGAAAGCAGGCACCAAAATTACCTGGAACGTTAAGGTGAACGGGAAATAAATGCTCTGGGCGTTAGGTTGCAGAAGCCGTTAAATATATCCGTTATATTTGTGTATTCTGTATAATACTATCGAATGAGTTTTAAAAATATTTCGTGCAATATACCTGACGACAGCAGGTTTGCTACCATTCTTTTTATATTAAGCTTTTCACTTGCACTCATCTTGCGCAGCGCTTTTGAAATCAGCTACCCGCAGATAAATGGGGACTATGCGCATTTGGCGTTAAAAGCCAAAAACTTTATTGAAGGACATGGCTTTACGTATGGCAGGGTGAGTCTGCAAAATATCAGCGATGTAAAATATGAAACGTGGAATTTGTGGCCCAACGGGTTTTCAATGTTAATAGTTCTTCTTTATTACTTCACCGGCAGTTTGATCAATGCCATGGTTTTGTCGCAAATGGCAGGCGTTATTCTGTTAATTTTTGGCCTGCTTAGGGTATGTAAAGCGCTTCAATTAAATAAACTCACACAGTCATTGTTTTTATTATTCACAGCATTTACAGCCACGCCATATACTTATTTAGAAACAACCGACCTACTAACGGCCGGACTCTTCTTATGGGCTATTACACTTACCATAGAACTCTGTACGAATGAAAAAAGAAGCTTGTGGAAGGAAGCAGTTATTGGTATTTTATTATTTCTCTCGGCTACGCTGCGCTATGCCTGCATTTCAAATATTGTGATTATTCCCTGCTTTTTTATGTTTTTCAGTTGGATAAAAAAAGACAGAAAAACATTTTTTTCAGGGATAGCTATTATGGCTTACGCTGCAATTCCCACTTTTATTTTTTATAGCATTTATACAATACTTCCAAGCAGGTCCAGTATTGCGAATGATTTAATCCACCTGCGTTTTTCCGGGCTCATTGATTCTACTGTCTACTGGAGTTCGCTGAAATGGTTTGACGCATTCCCCCTGAAAGCGTTTTTCTGCACATTGCCGCTGGAATTCCGGCTTCCACACGACCTATTTGTTACTAAAGCTGCTCGCTTGTTAGAAGATGGTATAGCCCTGCTAATTTTAAGTTATTTAGGGTGGTATTTTTTCAGGAAACGGAGTTGGGTAAAGGGCCTGAAAGAAAATAACCCCGTCGATATTTTTGCCTTGCTAAGCATCCCTTTTTTTATTGTAATTATTGCAACCATCTCCCTGCAATCGTTAACCATGCCACTGGAACAATATCATATCCCTTGGATGTCCGCCGGAATGACTGCCGTTTTTATTACACGATATTTTGTGGTGCCGCTATTAATCATTCAGGTACTTTTCTTTTTGCTGTTGCAGGATGCCCTAAAAAGAAAGACTGCCATAAAATATATGCACGGGATCGTTGTAGCATGGTTCATTCTGTTTATGTCGATTAATATTGTACATTGTGCATATAGTATATATCAATACAGGGCAGATAAAAAAAATAATTATTCCTATTGGAATAAAGGCAAATATATGATAGGCATACACGAAACACTGAATCAGGATGCAAAAAAAAATCCGGGCGTGAATATTGTTTTTGTTACTTCGGCGGAAGCAAGGAGTGTATGCGATCCAACCATTTATTCATGGTCTACCAATATGGTATTCCAATACGATTCTATAATCGGGGGTAAATTTCAACATACTAAGCCGGTAATTGTGTATACCTTAATGCAACGAAATAGTTTAAGCGGAGTCGAGGAAGAATTCATTTCGAATTTCAAGGCCCAAAAAATTTCAGAAAATGACGACAAAGTTCTTTACAGAACCTACATGGAATAAATAATGCGTAGTAAATGAAATATATCTATACAAGAAAGTGGCTCCTGGTAATATTGCCTTTATTCTATTGTATTCTTTCTTTTATATTTCTTGACGGGTTAAACCAATTTTATATCTGTAATTCCGATCCCACTTATGTATATTTATTTAATTGTACCAATATAGCAAGTGGGCACTTCAGGTCAGGTAATATTGTACATCCCGGCACTCCTGTTGAAATTTTTGCGGGCCTTGCTATTTTTATAAAACATCTTTTCACACACAGTACAGTGCTTTATCAGGATGTTTTAATGAATCCGGAAAGCTACCTGTATACATGTAGCGTCCTCTTTTCTCTTTTGCTTTCGTATGCCATATATTTTTCCGGCAGTTACGTGTATCGTTACACCGGCAGTTTAGGACAAAGCATTTTATTTCAAATAGCTCCGTTAGTTTACCCGGAATTTGTATGGAGAACAGTTAGCCTCGGTGCAGAATCGGCATTGGGAATTTGCGGTATTTTTTTTGCAGCATATTTGTATGTTAGTACGCAGCTTCCAAATAAGGAACCCCGAAACAGAGATATTGTAATACTTGGGTTATTAACTGCATTATGGTTTACAACCAAGATATATACATTAGCAGTGGGTGTACTTGTATTGTTTTTACTGAAGAACAACAAACAACGGCTTTTATATATAATTTTTGCGGGCCTGTTTTCTTTCGTATTCCTATTTCCCTTATATAATCAGTTTAAAAACTGGCTTGGCTTTATTAAAGCAGAAGCATTTCATAATGGTCCCTACGGACAAGGTGATGCAGAGAAATTTAATGCTGCACTTTATTGGAATAACATCACCACTATTTTCAAAGGACAATATATATTATCTACAATTTATATGATTGCGATTTTAGTTTTTTCACAAAATGTTTTGCATAATCTGAAATATAAAAAGAGTTTTAAGGAGTACATCAACCCCATTACAGGTATCGTTATTTTTCTTGTTTTATTCATGGGGATAATTTCAAAGCAGTATATTGTTAATTGCCTTAATCCTTTAACAAATAAGATAATTACGCTTACCAAGTACTACTATTTCATACCGGTTATTGTATTCTTCCCCTTGGTAATAATGATATTATATAAAAATAATATGTCAGTGATAAAGCAGAAATTTATATCGCACCATAAACTTAAATTAGTGTTGGGTATCCTCGGTATATTTCTTGCAATAAGTATACCTTATACCGTAAAAGCTTGTTATGATGCAGACAAAAACAATGTGGCATTCCAAAAAACCCGTTCTTTCATAGAGAAGCAAAATGGCCTGCCATTAATTTTTATATCAGATGGTGGCCAGCAGGTTTATATTCAGCCGGCATTATTTATCGGCAGTTACTATTCCGGGAAATGGGACATGCAACAATACCTCGATTATTTAAAAAAACTATATCCTGACACATATATATATTCGATTGGTTGGAAAGATGCTTTAACTTTTTGGAACAACGATGTAACTATTACAGATATTTTAAATAAATACGGTCAAGCCATGGTATATATAAGTGGGGCAGACAGCCTGGAAGAACAAGTCACCTTAAAAAGGATTTGCAAGGTCGATAAAGGAAATAACCCGGTTAGTTATCAAAAGATATATACTAGCGATAATTTGTATGAAGATATTTATCTTGTGCAATATGATAAGTACCATTATATAAGGCCTTGAAAAATACAGTTGAAATGAAATCTATCCAGAACGGGAAACTCTTATTATTTATTCTCCCCCTTTTTTATTTACTAACGGCTTGTCTTTTTATCTATTCCATAAGATACTTTTATATCGCCAATTTTGATTCCACTTATGTTTACCTGATGAATGGAACGAATATTGCAAGCGGTCATTTGATGGTAGGCAATAATGAACATCCTGGTGCGCCAGTCGAAATTATTACAGCTATAGTTATCTTTATTAAACATTGCTTTACCGGTAATGGTAACATTTTATACCAGGATGTATTGCTCCATCCCGAAAGTTATTTGCTGACATGCAGTGCGGTTTTAATTATGCTATTTACGATTGGAAGCTATTTTGCAGGAGCTTACATATTCCGTCATACAGGGAATATGTTACTTGCACTTTTATTTCAGTTGTCACCCTTGTTTTATAGGGAAATGGTGCAGAAGACA
>JABDCH010000051.1 GCA_013288205.1 Bacteroidota bacterium
AAATCCAGGTGCGTATACCTGTTTTTTTATAAATAATGATGAAAAGGTATAAATTCCAGAACACCGTGCTGCTGGCGGCTGCAATGGCCGTTCCGGTGATGCCCATGCGGGGTGTTAACAGCAGGTTTAGCACTATATTCATGCCTATACTTATGGCCATAGCTATGGTGTTATATTTTTCGTAGCCCGTCATCAGCACAAAGTTGAGCACAGGGCCAAAAGCCACGTCAATAATATGACCAATGCAGATAATGATGAGGGCAGTTTGACCGGGCAGAAACTCCCCGCCCGAAAGCATTATAATGGGTTTGCTGAAAGCCACCATCACAACAAATGCAGGCAGCGAAAAGAGCATAACCCAGCGCACCATGCGGCTGATAACCCTTTGCAGATTGTCTTTTTCGTCCCGTATATTCAGGCGGGCAATGGATGGAGAAATAATAATGCTCATAATGTACTGGAAGAAGAAGAGGGCGCTGGCATCGCGTTCGGCAAGGTAATAAATACCCACCTGAGATGAATCTTTCAAATAACGCAACATAATGGTATCAATACGGCCATGCAGCGTACCCACGCAGGTAAGTACAAAAAGTGAACCTATCACCTTGCGCCATACGGGCTTGTCGTATTCAGCTACCACTCCCTTTGTATGGTTCCCTTTTTGAAAGAGGGCCACTACAAACGTAAACGCCACAATAAACGAAACCAGGTTGAGCGCAATAGCCAGGTACAGGTTCATCCGCCCCAATATCAGTCGCAGGGCCACCAGCGATAGCAGCAGGAAAAGGGGTTTAATGGTGTTATCGGGCAGGAAGGAGATGACCAGTTTATTTTGCCCGCGGAGCAAATTGCCATAAAAGTTCATCAGCGTATAAATGGGGATAATGGAGCAGCTTACCAGGATGGGCATAGTGTAGGGCGTTTCAGCCATAACGTGAAGCCAGTATACCGATACCCACAGGTAGAGCGCTGTTCCGGCAGCCACCATAGTGCTGATAATAACCAGCATCCGCAGCGACCATTTGTATAAGCCCTTCCACAGGGCCATTTTGTTCTCCGACAGGTAGGTAGATGTAAACCGCAGGGCCAGCACTTCGAAGCCATACGACGAAAAGTTCATCAGCAGGAAGATGATGGTGCCCGTGTATACGAAAACACCATAACGGCTTGGGCCAAGCATACGAGTAAGCGCAATCTGGGTTAAATAAGCCAGCAGGAAATACCCCGACCTCACCACGAAAGATGGTAATATCACGGTGAATAGCTTGCTTTTGTCTTCTTCGCTTTTTAGGAAAGGACGAAGCAAAGTTTCGATACGGTTTTTAATCATGATTTGGTTTAAACCCTATTCGCTTACGCTCCTTTTGTTCCTTTTCCTGCTGATCTTTTTGCAGAAGATAGTTTATGGCTTCATACACATCTTCAAATTGTTTATTGTATTTAGTCTCCAGTTCTTTCAACTTTTGGGTAAGGTCTTTGTGAGAGAGCGCATAATTCCGTATGAATACAAAAGCCCGCATAATGGCTATATTTACCTGTATTGCCTTTTTACTTTTCAATACACCCGATAACATAGCAACACCTTGTTCCGTAAATGCAAAAGGCAAATACCGCGTTCCTCCCCAGCGAGAACTTGAGGTCACAAATTGTGATGTCAAGTTTTTTAACTCATCCCGGGTCAGTTGGAACATAAAGTCAGCCGGAAAACGATTTATATTTCTTTTTACAGCTTGCTTTAATACCCTTGTCTCCACCTCGTAAAGTTCAGCAAGGTCAACATCCAGCATTATCCGATGATCTCTGACCTCATAGATTCTATTTTGTATTACCTGTAATTTCATGCTTTTACTTATTGTTCTTCAACTGTATGCAAAATAACGATTTTTTTCGGAAGCTTGCCCCCAACCCCTGTATTTGTCATGTTATCACAAATTGTGATAACCTAATAACAGCACTGCAAGAATTATAGTATGGAAATTATAGATATTGTATCTTTGATAAACAAACCATGAAAGCATTTTTAATTCTGATAGTATCCTTTTCATTTACTCTCACTGCGTTTGGGCAAGCTCTGACCTATACAAAAGTTGATGGTGGAGATTTGGTTTATATTTTGAATAACATTTCGGTATTCTCACAATACCATTCTTATGACAGCTCTTTTTTATATATTACAGTTTACTGTGTATCTGACCCTTCAGGGAGTGCGGGATTTGAGAATTGTGAAATTACAAAGTCTATTTACATTGCAGTTTCTGAATATGGGGAAGCACCTGACCAAAATTTATTTAAGCTTTCGTCTGTATATGACCCAAAGTTTATAAAATGGATACTCGATAAGAATGAGCCTAAGTTTTCTTTTACTTATGGAGTTGAAAGTAAAAGGAGAAAAGCTACTATTGGAGTAAAACTTAACAGCCTGGATATTTCAGTAAAATAATCCCAACCCAACCCAATTCCTAATGACAAACAAACCATGAAAGGATTTTTAATTCTGATAGTATCCCTTTCATTTGCTCTTACTGCATTTGGGCAACACCCCTCAAGGGAAAAGATTGAGTACATTATTTATGGCACGTATTGTGGAGAATGCGTTAGTCATTGTGCACAACTATATAAGTTAGATACTAATGTATTATTATTTGATACTGCTTTTGATTACTTTAAAAAGTTTTATAGCCCCGATTCTGACAAAAGATTTGGATTTGATAAACAACCATTAAGTCAAAAAAAATATTTAAAAGCTAAGAAGATTATGGACTCTATTCCTGAAATACTCTTTGAATCCCCCAATAAAAGATTTGGAACACCAGACGAACATGACCAATGCGGTATATTTCTTCAAATTAAAACTTCGGATAAACTAAATACATTCTATATTGATACGAATTTAAGCGCTATTCCAATAGAACTTAGAAACTATGCAACTTTAATTATGGAATATTGTTATAAAAATTCGCAATAAAACTAAATAATTTCAACCTCTTCCACTACTACTATTTTATATGGACGTACAAGAACAAATCAAAGAGTATCTCACCGGCCAACCTGAGCCAAAACATAGTGATATGCAAGAGTTGCACAGTCGAATACTTCAGGTTTTACCGGGCTATAAATTATGGTTCGACAATGGTAAAAACAGCGAAAATAAAACGGTTAGTAACCCCAACATAGGGTATGGATTTTACACCATAAAATATGCTGATGGAAAGACCAGGGATTTTTTTCAAATTGGGTTGAGCGCAAACAAAACCGGAATTTCTGTCTATATCCTCGGTATCAAAGATAAGACATACTTAGCCCAAACATATGGAAAAAAGATAGGGAAGGCAAGTGTGACCGGGTATTGCATTAAGTTCAAAACGCTAAAAGAGATAAACATGGATATACTTGAATCGGCAATACGATATGGAGTTGAAGTTACAAGTGAAAGTTAAATTTCAACCCGCCCCCAAACTCCATTTTTCTTCTCTGCGGTTCTCAGCGTTGCTTTTTCTCCTGTTATTACTCTGCGGTAAAAAATAACCGCTGAGAACGCAGAGCTAATGCCGCAGAGAACCACAGAGGAAAAAATACAATTAGCACTAATTTAATTTGATACCCCATTTTTCGGCTTTATAATTCTCAGCCCCAAGTCACCCCGGCGGACAGTCTCAAAATAAAAAGAGATTGCTTCGCAGAGCCTTGCAATGACGACACAGCTTAATAACGCCACTGAGAGAATTATAGTATGAAATTGTAGATATTGTATCTTTGATAAACTAATCATGCCGTAATAATGTTGTCTATTATTCATCTGGTTCCATTAATTGGAATGTATCTAAGGTTACTGTTTAAGAAAATATTCTTGCGCCAATCTGTTGTTTTAAAAAAAATGTATCCTTTTAAAAATATTGATTATGCAATAGGCTGCGGAATAATTTTATTGGCATTGGTTTTATTTGCCAGGTTTTTACCCGGCACTCTGCGCATTATCTTTGAACATAATATTGCATCGGCTTAGTGGGGATAATCCCTACGGGACATAATAATGCATCTATGTACATATTACTACCAAGCTCTTGTCCCTTCGGGACAAAACAGGCATTCCATACATATCACTATAACCAAGCTCTTGCCCCGATGAGACGAAACAGATGTCCCGTTAGGGACTATCGCTTGGTAAAAACCATACACTATCTCATTATTACTGTCCCGTAGGGACTACCCATAAGGTGATGGCATCTTTCCCTTTTCCCTTTTTACTTATCCCTTTTCCCTTATATTTGCATTTACCCCTATGAAGAAAGAAAACAAGCTAAAAAAGACCCTGAAAGGGCTTATGGCCATTGTGCGCAACCCCTGGCTGCTAAACCATGTGCTGAGCGATAACAGCGTGTGGGGCCGCCAAATTGAAAAGAAATACGGCATCCGTGGGGGGCTTAAAACAGTTGATATTACTACACTCTTTCCCGGGTTCAGGGAAACCATTGATACCTTCGCCTTTTTAGACGGGGGCTCCTCCCCGCTCGACCTTAGCTTGATTCGTGGCCTCTGCAAAACCATGCCCAACTGCGCCTATTTTGAAATAGGCACTTGCCGTGGTGAAAGCGTTGCCAACGTAGCCGATGTATGCAGCAAATGCTATACCCTCGACCTGCCTCCCGAACTATATACCGACAAGGCGGAAGGCTCGCTGGTAGCTTATTTCTCTAAAAATATTAAGAATGTAACCCAATTATGGGGCGATTCCACCAAGTTTGATTATGCCGGGCTGGGCATGAAATTCGATGTAATTTTTATTGATGGCGACCATCGCTACGAGTTTGTACAGGCTGATACGGCCAATGTGTTCAAGCACCTGGTGCATGAGAATTCCATCGTTATCTGGCACGATTATGCCACCGATGTCGTTTACCCGCGCAATGAGGTGTTTGCCGGTATTTTAGACGGGGTTCCGGCCTCGCTGCACAGCAACCTCTACCACGTATCGAACACCATTTGCGCCATCTATATAAATAAGCAATTCCCGATATTGAATACAGAAAATTCCCGTATTCCTAATAAGAAATTTAAACTTTCGCTTGAGTCAGTAAGTCTACCTGATACACACTAAAAAAACTGACCATGCAGGAGACGATGGAAAACAGGAAACTGAATATCTTATTTATTTCGTCCTGGTATCCCAATAAACTGAAGCCCCTCAACGGGATATTTGTAAAGCGCCATGCGGAAGCCGTCACGAAAGATTGTAATGTATCGGCCATTTTTGTACGCTCAGATAAAAACTACGCCGTTGAAGAATCGGTAGAAGACGGCATATATACCCTGCACGGCTATTACAAGAACCCTGCTGTTAAGATACCCGGTATTTATCAACTGGTAAAGTTTGTGCGGTACATTTCATTATGGCGAAAACTGCTATTTTTTTATAGAAGAAAAAAGGGCAAGCCTGACCTGATTCATTCCAATATTGTTTACCCGGTTTCTGTACTGGCAACCTTTGTTAAAATAGTGTGGCGGGTACCTTACATTATCTACGAGCACTGGACAGGCTATATGCCCGAACATGGCCTCCATAAAGGTTTCATAAAAAAAACTCTCTCCAGGATAGCCGTTTCGCGCGCTGAAGCTATTGTTACGCCATCCCTGGTGTTGAGCCAGGCCATGCAATCGTTCGGGCTTATGAACAAATACTTTGTTATTGCCAACGTGGTAGATACGGAATCATTCAGCATCCCCCCATCAGCACAACATAGAGACGGCGGCTTTCATTTTATGCACATATCATCGCTCGATGACCATCAAAAAAATGTAACGGGAATCGTACGCACCTTTAAAAAATTCCATGCCCTGCACCCGCAAACAAAGCTTACCATTGTGTGGGACGAAGAGAAAACGGAAGCCATGGAAACCATCCAGACAGAGGAATCTTTCTCTGAACAAGACGGAATTTATTTGCTAGGCAAAAAAACAGGTACTGAATTAGTTTCGATCTTCCAACAAGCTGATGCTTTTATATTGTTCAGCAATTTCGAAACCCAGTCTATTGTTCTGCTCGAAGCAATAAGCTGCGGCATTCCCGTAATATCCTCCCGTTGCGGTGGACCTGAAGAATTTATCACACCGCTGAACGGCTTGCTGGTAGATAAAGGAAACGAAATTCAACTGGAGGAGGCCATGGAAAATATGCTAAAAAACAGGAACAGGTATCACCCGGAAGAAGTGAGGAATTCTGTGATGTATATGGTAAGTAAAGATGCTGTCGCGCAAAAAATTATGAACCTCTACAAAAACGTGTTGGGGTTGATTCCTTAATTCTATAAGGATAGAACGCGGATTAATGGTATGCCTAAAGAGCTATCTATTTTTACACCAACCCTCTAAAGGGCGTAAAATAGGGCTGTAACGTTACCGCGAGGAACGAAGCGGTCTTATCCAATAGTAAGATTGCTTCGCAGAGCCTCGCAATGACGAAAGAAAGTCCGCCTGGGCGGATTGGGGCAGACAAGTTCAAACGGATATACCAAAGTCCTTAACTTAAGTTATTTAATATTATATTTGAAATTCGATAAAACTACCCCCTTATGGTTTGTCATTTTTCTTTCATTATGCATCACTCAATGTTATAGAGCGATGTGCGGTATTGCCGGAATTGTAAATTTCACCAGTTCAAACCGCGATTTGGCGCAAACTGCCCTGCGCATGAACAATGCTATCCGCCACCGCGGCCCCGATGGAGAGGGTTACCTGCTGATTACACAGGATAACGAAATAGCCGCCTACGGGAAAGATACTCCGCCATCTATCATTCAATCAAACATCCCCCACAAGCCTTTGCAACCTCTCGGGGATAGCACGGGGCTTAAAGCCGTATTGGCACATCGCAGACTCAGCATTATCGACATCACCGCTACCGGACACCAGCCCTTGTGCAACATGTCGAAAACATTATGGATCGTATTCAACGGGGAACTTTACAACTACATTGAATTGCGCGAAGAGCTGGAGCAGAAAGGACATTCTTTTCACACTTCTTCCGATACCGAAGTAGCCCTTGCTGCTTATGCCGAATGGGGCTGTGAATGTGTAAACCGCTTCAACGGCATGTGGGCTTTCGTGATTTACGACAAGCAAAAAAAACAATTATTTGCCAGCCGTGATCGCTTTGGCGTAAAGCCTTTTTATTATTGTAAAAATGAACATCAATTTGGTTTTGCATCGGAGCAAAAGGCATTGCTCAAATCAGGAATTGTCAGTTTCAATCCCAATGAAAAGGCCGTTTTTGATTACTGGCTCTTTTCTGCGTTGGAAGAGGAAGAGGAAGGCATGTTCAAAGGAATACATGAATTGTTTCCGGCCCATTGCCTCACGGTGAATTTACAAACGGGCGAGCTAAAGAAGTGGCCCTATTATGTTCTGCGGTACTCTTGCAATTACAGCAGTTCAACCTTCAACCTGCAAGAAAGCGTAGAAAAAATACAATCACTTTTTATAGATGCGGTGCGGCTCCGGCTGCGTTCGGATGTGGAAGTGGCCTCGTGCCTAAGCGGCGGGCTCGACAGCTCGAGTATTGTAAGCACCATACATAAGCTTACAGGCAAGGGGCTTAATACTTTCACCGCTGCCTTCCACGAGAAGGCCCTGGATGAAAGCCACTGGGCTAAGATAGTATCGGACTCCACCTGTTCGCAGGCGCATTACACCTACCCTACTTCGGCTGAATTACTTACCGATTTAACTGACCTCATATACTGCCAGGATATACCCATTTGGAGCACCAGCAGCTATGCGCAATTCCGCGTGATGCGGCTGATAAAAGAAAACAATATAAAAGTAGCGCTCGACGGGCAGGGCGGTGATGAGCTGTTTGCCGGGTATGGCAACTATTACTTTTACTATCTGCGGGATATACTAAAGCATAAGGGAGCATTGAAATTTACAGGAGAGGCAAATGCTTCCAATCATTTAAAAAGATATTACATTCATCTGCTTAAAAAGAAATACAAACGTTATCTGCCCGTTCCTCAACAATTAAATTTCCACCTGAAAATACATCCCGAACTGAAATACCTTAACCGGGACTTTCTACAGAAGAATGAGAAAAGGGTAAAAAAAGAAAAGGATAATTATTCGCTGAATGAATTTCTGAATAAGGACTTTAACAACACCCTGCTGAAAACCTACCTGAAGTGTGAAGACCGTTGCTCCATGTGGCATTCGGTGGAATCGCGCACACCCTTTTCGGATGATACGCCCTTGATTGAATATGTTTTCTCGCTGCCATCATCCGTAAAAATTATAAATGGCGAACTGAAATCGCTCCTGCGGAAAGCCATGCAAGGCATCACTCCCGATGCCATTATCAACCGGAAAGACAAGATGGGTTATGTTACCCCCAACCGCAAATGGATTGCCGAAATACGCCACGATGTAAAACCGCTATTTGAAAACCCTGCACTGGCGGAATACCTGGATACCAAAAGTATCCTGCGCGACTATGAACTCCTGTTCAACCAGCCCGGCAGGCCCGACGACGGACGCATCTTCAAACTGATTGCATTTGCGAAGTGGATGGAAGTGTTTGGGGGAATACAATAGCTTCTGAATTTATATAATCAACCAATGTTTCTGCGAGCAGCTTATGTCCGGCGGCATTGTAGTGGATTCCATCGGACTCAAAATATTTTTCTCCCATAAAATATATGTCGATAAAAGGGATATTGTGCAAACGGGCTTTCAGCATGGTGTTCGTGAGGCGGCATACATAATTGCCGAGCAACGATTCAGGGTTTTGCGGCAGCGATATAAGCGCCATTTTCCTATTTTGTGAAGTGCACAAACTATTTATCGCATTTATTTCATTCAGCAAATATGTTGTCGTCCACGCAGGAAGCCTTGCAAACAATCCGCCCAACAGGTTCATATCGCGCAACCCGAATTTTTCCCTGCGAGGCTCTGTGGTTACATCATCCAGCGTGTAATTGGTAAGCATGGGTGGCCAGTTCATATTTTGCCTGTTAAATAAGGCAGGGTGCCATTGCCGGGCCATTACATTGTTTCCGGCATCGTACTTTATCCATAGTTTATTAAGCGCCATCAGCGGAAAAGGCCGCAAGAAAAGAAACAGCATATCCGGAGATTTTGCTTGTATAAAATTGGTGGCAGCCTGCGGCAATTGGTCGTAAGATGTGTAAAACCCCAGCGATATGGCGGTATCGTATTCCGGCGAATTGCTCTTCAGCATTTCACGTAATATGTAATAATAGGCCTGTTCTCTTGCAAGCCCCGCCTGGTTGTTGAGGCAACCACCCATAAAGCCCAGCTTCATTTCAGTATTGCTTATGGTTATTAATCGCCAATAAATATTCTTGTGGGGTAATAATTCTGCGCGTATCTTTATCAATAGCAAAACTCCGGCCCTTCAGCTTACCGGAAATATATGTTTCCCGCACCAGTTGGTGTGCATTTTCTATTTTCGGAGGAATGTCATCCACCTCGCCAGTTTGCAATCTCTTATATTCGAGCGTCTGTTTTTTATGCAGCGACATCACTGCAAAGGGCTTATTGCAGGAGGCTTTCAAGCGGCCCAGGCTGTATCGCAATGTGGCCATATCGTTGATATTGGAATAGGGACTGTTGCCGAAATGGAAATCTTTTTCAACGGTTTCAATAAGTGACGCGGCCACTTTCCAATAAGCATCGGAATCTTGTTCGCAAATGGGAAAAATATTGGCATCGAGATGAAAGTCATAATTCCCAAAAAAGAAAAATTCAACCCGGCCACTAATCTGTGGAGTGCAAATGGCATTCCTGTTTTTAAGTCCGTTCAGGGTTTCAATAATTGGATTTACCGGGATATGGCCCCCAGTATCATTCAGCACTTTATTTATAGTATCACTGTTTTCAGTCTTCGGAATAAATATGCTTCTTACATTATGGACGAAAGAATGTATCAATACCATATCCTTTTCATATTCATCCGAGTGCGGTGAATTTACCCTCACATCAAATTTGAATTGCGGATTCAATGAAAAAATCTTTGCCAGTTCAATCCTTGCCTGTTGCTTTAGCAGGGCAGATTTACCGGGCAACATTACATCGCTGATAGAATCTTCCAGGTCGAGCAATACACGGCAACCCTGCTTTTGAATGCCGGCAATAAGCCGATTGGCAGGTAGCGCCCTGTATGCCGGAAGGCATTGAAATATGGTAATATCAGGCATTATGGTATCTATCTGATATTCAAATATACAGATAAAAGGAGAGGCGAACAATAAACATTCAGAAGAATAGTTATAAATAAATACTATCTTATATTTTTTACTATATTCGTCTTATGAATAAGAGGATATATTATTTATTTATCCTGTTTTTTGTGGAAATGCTTTTGGCTTCGTGTGAAGATAAGCAAGCAAAGCCTCCCATTGTCTACCCAAACAATACAGTTATTGTGGTGGTAAATGGAGGTGTAACAGATGCGTATACACATGTGTATACTCCGCAGCATGTAAAATTCTCAGGCGATACATTATCCATTTATGCCGCCCTTATTACAGGTGGAGGTAATGCTTGTGATGGGGGCACAATAGCCTTAGGTATGGAGGTATATGCCAGGCGAGCCGGGATATATACGCTTAACAATTACAATCAAGCCTTCACTGCCGAATTCGGGTTTTGTTCTCCCAACAGTTTTGCATATTATACAGATAGCATACACACGGGCTCTATAAATATAACCTTGTTAGATACTATACGCCATATTGTTTCGGGGACTTTTAACTTTACTGCCGAAATGCAACAGCCTATGAGGAATGGTGGAACTGAAACAATTTCGAAGGGCATTATAAATAATGTAACCTGGTAAAATTCGGCTGTACTGTTTATAGCCTAATTTGCCCCGGAGGAAATAATTTACTCCATTTAAAATATATTTTATCTTTGATGGCTGTTGACCTTTTGCAAAGATGAAAAAACTACTTGTTTATTGTTCATTATTGATCCCGATAGCTATCGGGATCACTCCTGCATTCTGTTTGGCACAGGATACGCTTGTATTAAGGAACGGGCAAAAAATGGGTGTTAAGATTATTTCGGTTGGCAATAAGATACAATATTGTCCAGCTAAGAATGATACCGTGTCCATCAAGTTTACGAAGGTGGACCATATCAAATATAAAGACGGTTCAATTTATACCATACGCACTAATAGCGATACAACACGGGGAAAGGTGAAACCTTACATCCTTGTTTCCGGCGGGGTGTGCCTGCCATCAAACACCGGCTATGGAGGAAGTTCCTACCTCAGTGAATCGTATGATGAAGGTAACACTTCAGGCTATGCCATTAGTGGTTCTATATTTTCTGTTACCGCGGGCGTTACTTTTCCGTCGGGATGGGAAATAACAGGCATGTTTTCCAATTTTCGTAATCAGTTTAATGCTACTTCCCTTATGAGTGAAGCAAGTATTTTTTCCGTTTACTATTCGAGCAACCTAAATGGCACGGGAGGTAATTATTATTACAACAACTATACCTACCTGTTGGGGGTTAGTAAAAGTACACGAGGGAACTTTGTAAAAGTTGGGTTTAGCTTACTATTAGGGGCATTAATTACCACTATTCCCACCATGCACGCAACGGGAGTATATTACTTGAATTGGCCTTATGGCGGCCAGACTGTTTATAATAGTAACATTACTATGAACTCCGATGTCCAGGCCGATTTTATGCTGGATATAGGATTTCACTGCGATGTTAATATTACCAAACACGTTTTTTTGAGGGGGTTGACAGAGATTCAAATTTCGGATTTGTCGCCAAGCGGAGTATATGAAGCACAAGATATGTCAACCGGAAACATAGTTGGTTCGGGCTACTATAAGATCCCCGGTTTCAGTGTGTTGCTTTTTAATGCTACATTAGGCATAGGCTACAGACTTTAGAACAATACACAATGAAGAAACAGCTCATCTATTTTTCATTTTTACTTCTTAGTCCTTCATTCAGTTTTGCGCAGGATACACTTGTTTTAAGAGATGGGAAAAAGATGGCTGTGCAAGTCACTTTCGTGGGATACAAAATATTCTATTGCATACCTCCCAGCGACCAAAAAATGGCTATCGGATTTTCAAAGGTGGAGTATATCAAATATAAAGACGGCTATATTTATTCCATTAATACCAGGAAACTTAATGAGAACGATACAATACCCCTTGTAAAATTAGAGCCTTACCTACTTGTTGCCGCAGGTACAAGCAATCCCTGGACCTTCAGCGGTTACGGAGCAGATTCGTATTATAATGGCTACGACGGATACGGCTATTCAGGCTATGCACTTGATGGTTCCGATTTTTCGTTTACCGGTGGGGTAAATATCATACGCGGATGGGGAGTAATTGGTATGTTCTCCTATATCCGTAACCAATTCGATGCATCCGGAATTATGAATGAAACAGTCAATAATTTTTTCATTAACGACAACGATATAATTAGCATAAACAATGTAGATGCAATCGGCAATTACTACTACACCAATTATTCCCTCCTGCTTGGTATTAACAAAGACTGGCTATGGCACAAGAGAGTTGGCTTCGGCCTGGGTTTACTATTCGGGAAATTCATAACACATACACCTGCTTTACACGGAACTGCAACAGGGTTTGCCATGGATGGAAATAATATTACCCAAACTCCCGCCACCGATTACTTTAACATGAATTCAGAAGTGCAAACAAATTCTGTTACTGAAATGAACTTCCATATAAATGCTTTCATTACACATCATATTTTTATACGGGCAATGCTTGAATTTCAGCTTACAGGATTAGCTAATAGCGGAGGCTACCAAATAGTAGATATACCGAGCGGAAACACCCTTTATTCCGGCTCCTATATGGGTTCTTCCTATAGGTATAGCGGTTTCTTTGTAGGGCTTACCGATGTAACCCTTGGCGTAGGATATAGGTTTTAAAAGCATCCATTGCAAACCATTAATGAGCGTACTTGCTAGTTGGGCGTGCCCCAAGCTACGCAAGGGTCGGGCTATCCGCTGCAATCCCGATAGCTATCGGGACTCCGGGCTTTCCACTACTATCCCTCACGCGGAAAAGACATGTATGGAAATAACGGGTAAAAACGGCTATTGCTTAACTATTTTCCCTTCGCCAACCAAATTGCCTTCCTGACTAATTACACGATACAAATAAACTCCATTGGGCTGCCCGCTCAGATTTATTTTTGTATTATCTGAATTTATATTGGATTGATAAACTTGCTCTCCCAATACATTATAAACTTCAACATTACATGTTGTATTTACATTTGATAATGATAAGGTAAATTGCCCGTTATTGGGGTTAGGGTATACTTTCACCTCTTCAGTTTCTCCTTTTATCTCATTTATACTAAGTGTTGGCTCACACTCCTGCCAGCGGGCTATAAATGGAGTAGCACCATTAGTAGTGCGTATGGTATCTTCATCGAATATGGCATTTATATTTGATATACTTCCGAAATACACATAATTTCCCGATGGGTCTGATGCTACACCATTCCAGGTACCTCCGGCGCAAGGCATGACAGATGCACATAATACCTTGCCGGAAGAATCGAATTTTACAATAAAGGAAGGAGCATCGGTATCGGTTTTTTCTATCAGAGATAAGGTGTCAGTACCGAAACAGATTTTACATAATCCTTGTCCTCCTCCTCCACCCGCCATAAAGATGTCTCCATTATTGTCGGTTGAAAGCGAGGTTGGCCCCCAGTCATTATTATCTAAAATCTTGGCAGTCATTGCCCATTTCTCATTACCATTAGCATCGTATTTTACGAGAAAGATATCATTTGTAACACTGGTTAAGGTATCTTTTGCAAAAACTACGGTGTCCCGAAAAAGGCCCGTTAGATACACATTCCCAAAATTATCAGCAGTAAGGCCCCTGGGAATTGCAAAACTCTCGATGCTTGGTATTACCCCCTGCTTTGCCCATAACACATTTCCATTGGTATCGTATTTCACTATATAGGTATTACCACCTATAGAAAGAGGAGAACTTAATTTAAAAGAACCAAATGTTTCTTTGTCCTCAAATTTTCCTGCAATAAACACACCATTTGCATTGTTTACGGCAACCGCATCTCCTTCAGAGCCGTAAGCTGAATGTCCTGTTGATTGTGCTGCCCATATCACATTGCCATTAGCATCGTATTTTACCAGGAAGGTAGGGCCTTGAGTTAGGATTTTTGTTCCAAAACTAATGGTATCAAGAAATAAACCGGTGATATATGAATTACCTTTCTTATCAGTAGCCAAAGAATTCCCTGCTGCATAGCTATGATAGCTTGGTGTCGCAGATTGTTTTGCCCATAAAGCATTTCCATTGGGATCGTATTTTACTAAAAAATTATCCTGCACATCATAATGAAAATTATTGATTTCAGGTTGAGTAGTCAACGTATAAGAGTCAAAGAATAACGTATCGGTAAAATTGGCCATAATGTATGCATTGCCCATGGCATCGGTAGAAACTACATATCCATTTCCTATTGCTGCATTACCATTTTGCAGAGATTGCTTGGCCCAAACCACACTCCCGTTCGGGTCGAACTTTACCAAAAAAATAGCATAATAATTTGGAGCAATATTCCATAAGGTGTAGGGCCCAAACTTTATTGCTCCATCACTCAGAAATCCTGTATAAAAACAATTGCCTGCATTATCAGTAGCTACCATATTTTGCGATAGCGCTATATCAGTCTTGCCATCTGTTCCGTAGCTGGCCCAGAGCCAGTTTCCTTGCTGCGCATGAAGAAGTGGAAAGGAAAAAGGGAAAAGAAAAAAAGAAAAAAATAATCTGTAATATCTTCTCATAGCACACTGTACTTATAGCAAATATAAATAAAAAAGGAAGGCCGCCTGAGGCGGCCTTCCTTTTAAGAGAAACTGTTTATTTCATAATAACCACCTTGCCGTATTTCAATGGCTGGTTATTGCTGAATAACTTCCATAAATAAACTCCGTTGGAAAGTTGAGGATTGGAAATATTCATTTTACCTTGTGAATTGGCAAGACTATATTCACCTACCATTTGTCCCATGGTATTGTACAGTTGAACATATCCATTCGCACCTGTCCCCAAGTCATACTCTAAGGTGAAGTTCCCATTGTTCGGATTGGGGTACAAATTTACTTCTGCATCGTTTGTAGGTGCAGTAATATTTTCTACGCCAAGCGTTGGCTCACATTCTCTCCAGCGCGCTATAAAAGGTAACTCTCCTCCGCTTGGATAATATGCAAAAGGATTTATAGTATCATTCCCAAATATGCCTTCTGTAAAAGCAATACCTCCAAAATAAACATAATTCCCTGAAGTGTCAGAGGCTACTCCACTCCAAGTAGTTGTATTTGCTCCTCCAGCACAAGGATTAATAGTTGCACATAAAACATTGCCAGATGAATCATATTTTACTACAAAACTGGGAGTATCAAATTTACCTGTATTATCAATTGACAGGGTGTCATTTCCAAAACAAATTTCACATAAGCCCAAACCCTGTCCGGCACCAGACATAAATACTTCTCCTCTGTTATCAGATGAAAGAGTGCTTGCTAGCCATGGATTATTATCTAACATAATGCCTGCTTTTGCCCATTTTACATTTCCATTAGCATCATATTTTACTATAAACACATTCGTATTGTATGCGCTTTGTTCAGGATTAAATAAAGTATCTTTAGCAAAAATCAGGGTATCCCAAAAAAATCCTGCCACATACACATTCCCAAACCGGTCTGCCGTTATTCCTTCGGGTATTGCTATATTGTGGGAACTGGGGAATATGCCTGCTCTTGTCCACTTTACATTCCCGTTGGTATCGTATTTTACGATAAATACATCTCCATGTGAAAGAGGGGCCTGCAACTTATATGAGCCGAAGGTTACGCTATCATCAAAAACTCCGGAAATAAATACGCCATCTGAATTATTGGCTGCAACACATATTCCATCCGAGCCATATCTGCTTCGTCCTGTTGATTGTGCCACCCATTTGACGTTTCCATTTGCATCGTATTTTGTCAGAAAAGTGTATTCGATAGTATCGGCGCTTAAAGTTCCTATAATAGTTTTTCCTCCAAAATATACGGTATCATAAAATGCCCCAGTAATATAGGAATTTCCTTTCAGGTCAGTTGCGAGAGAGTTTCCTGCTACGAGACTAGTCAGGCTGGGTATTTTAGATTGTCTTGCCCACACTACATTTCCATTAGGAGTATATTTAACTAAAAAATTATCTTCATAATAACCTTGATTCATATTTCCAGGCTGAGTTCTTAGTATATCTGAATCAAAGGATATCGTATCAGTAAAATTGGCCATGATATACGCATTCCCGCTACCATCCGTGGAGACATCATATCCACTAACATCCCCATCATTACCATGTTGGTTGGATTGCTTGGCCCATAATACATTTCCGTTGTTATCAAACTTAACCAGGTA
>JABDCH010000052.1 GCA_013288205.1 Bacteroidota bacterium
TGTGTAGGAAAAAAGGGCGCCGACTTTTTTAAACGATCTAACCTGAAAATGTTCGCTACCCGTAATGAACTTTGGGATAAGCTTGCATACGATGGTGTAGCTGGATTGGCAGAAGAAATATTGAAACTATACGCAGAAGAAAAAATAGATAGGGTAGAAGTAGTATATAATCGATTTAAAAATGCGGCTACTCAAATATTGACGGTTGACCAGTTGCTCCCATTCCAAACAGAAGCTCCGAGCAAGACTGCGACTAAAGAAACGACAAAGGGAATAGTGCCCGATTATATTTTCGAACCCAGCAAAGAAGAAATTATAGAGAACCTGATTCCGTATGCACTTAAGGTAAGGTTTTACCGCTCTATGCTCGATTCATACGCTGCCGAACACGGCGCCCGTATGACTGCTATGCATAAGGCAACCGATAACGCTGCGGAAATGATAAAGAGCCTTAAGTTATCGTACAACAAGGCCCGCCAGGCAGCCATCACTAAGGAAATCCTTGAAATTGTGGCAGGTGCTGAGGCGATAAATAGCTAAGGTTTTTTCCTCTCTCATATTTTACCAATACTTGCTTTAAGAAGGCAATTAAACAGAAAATAAATTCGTTTCTTTATTCAGAGTTTAAATTATTTTTTTATTTTTGTTAAAAATTAGAGATAATGAATAGATATATTTTTTTGTTGGTTACTATATTTTGTTTGGGAACGGGAGTAGCTAAATCGCAACTTCCTTATAAGGATATATTGGATTTCAATGCTACAAATGGTCGAGAACCCCAATATGGGAAACCTACACTCTCTGGAGATACATTATATGGGATGACATTTTATGGTGGAGCAAATGCTTATGGCTGTGTTTTCTCGATAGATACTGATGGCAACGGTTATAATGATATTCTCGATTTTAATGGTCCGAATGGTGAATATCCTGGAGGTTCACTCTTGCTTTTGGGGAATAGATTATATGGGATGACTAAAAATGGAGGTGCACATAACGATGGTGTTATCTTCTCCATAAATACTAATGGCACAGGATATACGGATCTTTTTGATTTTAATGGTTCAAATGGTTCGGGACCTTGGGGTTCTTTAATTAGTATAAAGAACAAATTATATGGCGTAACAGAAACTGGCGGAGTAAATGCCGTAGGCAATATTTTCTCCATAGATACTAATGGTTATGGGTATAAGGATATGCATGACTTTAGTGCTTCAACAGGGGAGTATCCTTTTGGTTCTCTAAGTTTTTCAAATGGAAAATTATATGGAATGACAGCTGATAATGGAGCCGGTTCATATCCGAATGGTACAATATTTTCCCTTGATACTAATGGAAATGGATTTAAGACAGTATTTGCGTTTAATGGTACTAATGGTCAATGGCCTTCAGGGGATGTGATTGTTTCAGGAAGTAAGCTATATGGAATGTCACAGAACGGTGGCCGGCTTAATGATGGCATTATTTTCTCCATGGATACTAATGGCACAGGATACGCGGATTTACATGATTTTAATTTTACCGCAGGTGCTTGGCCTACAGGTTCCTTAACTCTTGCCGGTGGGCTACTATATGGAATGACACAAGATGGCGGAGCGCATTTTGCCGGCATTATTTTTTCTGTAGATACCAATGGCAGCAACTATAATGATATACTTGACTTTGGTAATTTTAATTCACCAAAGGGAGGATATTCCTTGGGTTCATTAATTTTTTCATCGGGAAAGTTATATGGCATGACTACCTCAGGCGGTGCAAACAATGATGGTGTTATTTTTAACCAAGCGGTACTTCTTACAACCGTGAGTGTTAATGCTAACCCCTATTGTAATGGAGGCAATACAGGTAAAGCAACTTGTTTTGGGGGCTGGGCAAATCCACCTTATACTTATTCATGGAGCCCTTATGGGGGAACTAACAATACGGTAACCGGATTAAGCGCGGGTGCCTATACAGTTACTGTTACCGATAATGATGGACTTACTGCAACAAATTCCGTAACTATTACTCAACCGAATCCATTAGCCATTTTACCACATATAAATGCAAATGTGAGTTGTAACGGAGGTAGTAATGGAATTATATCTGCTATTATAAACGGTGGAACGTTGCCATATACTTATTTATGGGCTCCAATAGGAGCAACATTGGATACCGTTACTGGATTAAGCAAAGGAACCTACACTGTAAGTGTAACTGATAACAATGGTTGTAGTAGTACTTCATCTGTTACCATTACTCAACCAAATCCTCTAAGTATTTCGCCCAAAATAATAACCAATATTAACTGTTATGGAGATAGTGGCGCTGCATGGGTTGCTGTAAATGGTGGCACATTACCATATACATATCTATGGGCGCCCGGAGGCACTAAAGATACAGCAACAGGATTGATTGCGGGGACATATACCGTTTCTGTAACAGATTTCTGCGGTGGTACAGCAAGTGCAGTTTTAACCCTTACACAGCCGTCGCCTATAATGGTTGTGAAAGATTCTCTGCCAGATGCATTAGGGTGTTCTGGAGCTGCAGGTGTAAGTGTAAGCGGAGGGGTTTCACCATACATCTATTTATGGTCGCCGGGAGGGCATACTAACGATACTATAAATCATGTATGTGCCGGAACGTATACATGTGCGATTACGGATAATAATGGATGTTCTCAATCCGTTTCGATAAACATCATTAATTGCACAAATAACTACAATGAACCCATTTGCATAGTAACCACTGATACAGCTAATAACAAGTGTGAAATAATATGGGGAAGAACCAATTCACCACCTGCTGGAGGATACGGGCATTATAATGTATATAGAGATACTGTTCCCGGTTTTGGACTAGTACATACGCAACCATTAAATTCTTTAAGTGAATATATTGATACAGCTTCCGACCCTTCAGCCGGGCCCGTAAGCTATAAGTTATCAACTACAGATTCTTGCGGTGAATCAGCACTAAGTTCAGTGCACACAACCATGTATCTTACCACTGCAGCCGGATACAATGTATATATACTTAACTGGACTGCTTATGTAGGATTTACACCATCGAAATACCGGATTTTCAGAGGACCAGCATTGAATGCTCTTGTGCAGATTGATTCGGTGCCTAATAATGTAGTAACATACCATGATACCTTGCCGCCGTTGGGATCATTTTATGCTGTTGAGGCAGTTGATCCATTTGGTGTTTGTAAAGCAACTACGCATCGTCCCGATCGGGTTTCGAGTGCATTGCTCTCGGGTTCATTGTCCAATGGGTTTAATACTGCATCATTATTAGGAATACAAAATATGAGCAGTTCTATTAGCGGTATGAAAATTTATCCTAATCCGAGTAATGGAATGGTATCGTTGAGCTATTCTATCAGTCAAAGTGCAAGTGTTCGGGTAACAATCATAAACGAACTCGGGCAAATAATATATGATAATACTGAGTCGAAAACTGCGGGTAAAGTGAATGAGCAGCTGAATTTGGAAAGCCTCGCATCAGGAATATATAGCTTACGCTTGCAAACCGGCAATGGCATTATAATACAAAAGCTGGCTATAATCAGAAATAGGTAGCAAAAATTGAGTAGTTTTGGGATCAGTAATTGTCCCCTATGATCTCTAAGAAAACGAAATACGCAATTAAAGCACTGGTGGCATTAGCAAGTCGGAAGGATAAAAGCCCTATGACTATTTCTGACATTGCTACCCAGGAAAAAATTCCGAAAAAATTTTTGGAGGCTATTTTGCTTGATATGCGGAGGCAGGGAGTATTGGGTAGTAAAATTGGGATAGGCGGGGGCTATTATCTCATCATGAAACCTAAAGATATCTTATTATCAAGCCTGTTGCGAAACATTGATGGTCCTATAGCTTTACTGCCATGTGTCAGCCTTAACTTTTACGAACGCTGTGCAGATTGCAAAGATGAAACCACTTGCGGAATACGGAAAACATTTATTGAGGTAAGGGATGCTACCCTCAAAATTCTTTCAGAAACAACACTCGAAGATATTCTGAAAAAAGATAAATCCCATCGTTCCAAAAAAGTGCTTTAAATAACGGAGATTCCATTTCCGTCGGTGGTAAGTACATCGCTCATGTAGTTCAAAAAAGGGCGCATTTTTTTGTAACTGTCATTTACCTGGCCTATAAAATTAGGGCTAATCACTTCATTATCGCTAAACTCGCGTTTCAGAATAAATTGCTTATAACGCAATAAATCAATGGCAGGATGGTCCTTTGCATACCCGCGAGGTGCGGAGCCTACCTGTTCTCCAATAATGCCTCCAAACGTATTTACCAATGTTTTATTGGCAATTAGTTTTTTCCAGTCTTTATAGTTTAAATCAATATCCTGGCGGATTCTTTTTAGATCATCAGTCTCCGGGCCCCAGAATCCACCAGCAATAAAGGAGTTTCCCGGCTCAACCCGGAAATAATATCCTCCGCGCAGTTTTTTGGTAGCTCTTTTAAAACCTCCGCTCCAATGTTTGTTGTAGGGTATTTTTTCTTTTGAAAAGCGAACATCTTTATAAATCCTGAATAGTGTTTTTTTGCCCGATTCGGTTTCTATATGATCATGCTTATTCATTTCAACTAGTAGGGCATCAGCAAAGGCAATAATATTGCTATGGGCTTTTTCATACATATCCTTGTGCTCATTGAACCACTCCCGGTTATTATTTTTTGACAGCTTTTTTAGAAAGTTGATAGAGTCTTCTTCTATTACTATTTTCATATTTCAAAATTTATTTTTTTCTATTTCCAATTGACGTATACAAAGATAGTCTGAGTTTTTATATGAAAATCAGACTTGCAAAAATGCCTGATAATAAGAAAATTATGTATGACAGATAAAATATTTGTCTTAATATCTATTAATTTTATAGATTTTATATACATTTGTCGCCTCAAACGAAAAATAAATATGAACAGATCGTCTATAACCTGCCCCACATCTGAAGAAAAAATAAATGAAAACGTTTCACGAATTGCAGCATTCTTTGTAATCGCGGTAGCATCCTTAGGAATATATTTTAAGTCTCCTTTAGTTTTCATTGCATTGACAATTGACTTTTTTCTCCGAACATTTACCAAAGGAAAATACAGCCCTTTGAAGTATGCTTCCCAGAAGCTATCGGTGTATTTCAGAATACCTAAAAGTACGGTTGATGCTGCCCCTAAAAAATTCGCTGCCGGCATGGGATTAGTTTTCAGTATGATTATTGCAGGTCTTTTATATGTACAGTATGGTTTATATGCTGATGTATTAGCAACAGTTATACTTATTTGCGCCGGACTAGAGGGTTTGAAGGGCTTTTGCCTGGGATGTATCATTTATACTTATATTGTTTTACCTTTTGTATCGAAAGAGAATTCTGAACAATCAACAATTTCAATAAACCTCTAAAAATTAAATAGACATGGCATTAAGACTTGCGGACATAGTTCCTGATTTTACAGCACAGACCACAGAAGGTCAAATCAATTTTCATGAATGGCTTGGAGATATGTGGGGCGTACTTTTCTCCCATCCGGCAGATTTTACTCCCGTTTGCACAACAGAATTAGGTAGAGTAGCAAAACTAAAACCAGAATTTGAAAAACGTAACACTAAGGTAATAGCCCTAAGTGTTGACCCTATCCAATCGCATGAAGCATGGGTACATGACATTAATGAAACCCAAAAAACCACGGTCAATTTTCCTATCATTGCCGACCCTGATTTTAAAGTGGCAAAATTGTATGATGCTATTCATCCTGAAGTATCTGATAAGTTTACGGTACGTTCTGTTTATGTTATTGGGCCTGATAAGAAACTAAAACTTAGCATTACTTATCCGGCTTCTACTGGCAGGAATTTTGATGAGATACTACGCGTAATAGACTCCCTGCAACTCACAGCAAAATATAGCGTTGCAACACCTGCCGATTGGAAACATGGCGAAGATGTAGTGGTTGCTCCGGCTATTAAGACGGAAGATATTGCGGCAAAATTTCCTAAGGGTCATACGGTTATTAAGCCTTATTTGCGTACAACACCTCAGCCGAATTTATAAGTATTTTTTGTGGAACGAAGATACAGCGGCTTTATAGTTTGCTGTATCTTTTCTTTTTACCGGAGCGGAAAACGGGGTTCGAACCCGCGACCCTCAGCTTGGGAAGCTGATGCTCTACCAACTGAGCTACTTCCGCTTTTCAAATGCAAAAGTAGCATAAAACGTTAATAGTAAAGGGGAAGAGCATAAAATTATATCGTTTATTCCGCTCTTCTAATCTTGCAATTTCATGCAAAATCCTACAAAAGGTGACCTAAAAAAACGCCTAAAAAACGCCTACCTTTCCTTAAACTTCTAACTCTCCCCAACAATGTCATCATACACCGGCATTTTTAAGAAATCTACACGCTCCTTACTTTCATCCCAAGCGATTATATCCAGCAACCTATTGTTTACTTTATCATAAATAACATCAATTTTCAGTTCGCCAAGTTTATAATAAAACACCTTTTGTAACTTATTATCATCATAAATGTTAATCAGCTTGCCAGCACCAAACACCAGTTTACCTCTTTCAGAAAGCGATAATTTATTGAACTCCTCGGTTAACATTGAGAATGTTGTTGATTATCCAAATGTAGTTATTTTAAGAAGCTCGGAATATATATTATCAATACTTTTGACAGAGTAAAGCATTTTACTTTGCCGGCACTGCCATGAGAAATACAACAAAATTAAAGCTCATCCTTCAACTATACAATGTCTCCCTGGAGATGGATGAAGATGAAGTGCTTCACTTCACACTTATGGATAAGAGAACCGGCGAAAGGTATACTATTATTGATAAAAGCTATACTGTAGTGGTTAGGAGGGCTTTTGTATATATGAATAAGGAAATGAGAGAGCCAATACAGTAAGAATTTTGCTTACTCTTTTATAATGTTTGAATGTTGATTATTAACTAAGGCATACCGTGAATAATAGTATATAAACTATCATTCCGTTTTTGCAAACGCCGTATCTGTAAATCATACTGCCTCTGAAATTCTAATTGCTGAATGTCATCCTTGTTTTTAATATCGCTTTCTTCTCTTTCATACTTATTTTGCATTTCTATTTTATCTCTTTCATACTTATCTATAACAGCAAGATTTTCTGTTTTATCGTCTGTAATTGCTATATAGCGACCAGTAAAATAGGAACCTGACATAAGGGCAATGACTATTGTTATTACATGTATAATGCAGGAGGGCAATTCATACCGCATACACCGGCTCAAATAGCTTGCCTGAAAACCATCGCTCCGCTTTGCCCTGCGCAATATGGGAACGGAGTATTTTTGGCAAGAGCCTTACTGAGCCAGATAGACAGCACCCGTCATTGGCCTGATATGTGCAATGGCTCAGGAGGAGCAGCAGGAACCGGAGAGGGTAATGGAGACCACAAGGCTCAAAAACGCAGTGGCCAAACTGTGGACTCTATTAATAGCATAATAGCCAAGGTATATCCCAATCCTGCCAATACACTATTGAATATAGAAATGAATCTGCCTGCCGGACAAATAGCTTATTTTACTATGTACAATGATATTGGAGAAAAGATTGAGAATATGCAGTTAACGAGTGAAATGACCAATCTATCTATTACTAACTTGCCATCGGGTATGTATTATTATCGTATAACCGATAAGAACGGTAACCTTGTTAAAGCAGATAAACAAATGATATTGCACTAAAGCATCATTCATAAAATTGCTGCCCTATTTTTCGGTAGGGCAGCAATTTTATTATATTTGTATACTGAAATAAAAATATATGAAAAGATTATTTGCTTTTTGCTTTTTATTATTTACTTTTTACTCCTCTTTTGCTCAGTACTTGATATACGGAACTACGCAAGGGGCTGAAGTAGCCACTGATTATGGTTCCATTTACAGTTACAATCCTGTAACACACAAGCAAACTATCCTTTTTAATTTTAATAATACAAATGGAGCATACCCACAAGGTAGTATGCTATGTGTTTCTGATAGCATATTATATGGGATGACCGAAGGAGGAGGAGCTAATGGTAAGGGTACACTATTTAGCTTTAATCTTAAAACTAAAAAAGAAACAGTACTGGTAAGTTTTAATGGTACGAACGGCACTTTTGGACCTGGAGGGAATGAGTTAATACAAGGGAAGGATGGCTTGTTATATGGAACAACATGGAATGGAGGTGCTACCAATAACGGTGTATTATTCAGCTATAATATCAAGACCAATAAAGATAGTGTTAGATGCAATTTTAATGACTCTACTGCTCTTGGTTCAAGGGGAGGCGGTGCATATATGGAATTATGGCAAGATACAACAACGGGTATCTTATATGGTACAACGGAAGGTGGAGGTTACCCAGGGCAAGGAGGGGTTATCTATGGATTTAATCCAAAAAATAATCAGTTAAAAAGATATTTTGTCGGGACATTTTATGGTACACCTCCATGGGAGTTGACGGGTGGACTTACGTTGGCAAAAAACGGATTGCTGTATGGAATGAGTTTGGCGGGCGGAATACCTGATTCAGGAACTATTTATAGTTTTAATATAAATACACAAGTTACACAAACTGTTTATCAATTTACTTTACTATCTGGGGCTGGTCCAAATGGTAACGAATTACTCCAAGCAGCCAATGGCATACTCTATGGAGGAACGCGGCAGGGAGGGGATAAGAATAATGATGGAGTGCTTTTTAGTTTTAATCCTTTCAATAATACAGAAAAGGTGTTAAGAACCTTCCATGACACAGATGGTAGTCAACCTTTGGGACGTCTTATACAAGATCCAGAAAATGGATTGCTCTATGGTATTACAGCCTATGGCGGAGACACTGCCGGGCATACATTTGGATATGGAGTCCTATTCAGTTATGATACAAATACCAATGTTTGTACAAAGCTATTGGAGTTCACAGGCTTGAATGGTGCGTTTCCAAATGGCCTAACCCTTGTAGATACTACTAAAGGCGGAAGTGGTGCAGGAATAGTACAAACAAGAGATGAAAGTGAAAAGGTGAAAATTTATCCGAATCCGAGTGGTGGGGTTTTTCAGGTAGAAATGACAAATAATCAAACTGGAAATAGTAATAGGATAGAAGTTTATAATGTGTTGGGAGAACGGGTATACCAATCCAGTATAAATACTAATGGAATGGAAATAAATCTAAGCTGGCAGCCGCAAGGGGTTTACTTCTATAGAGTTCTGACCAATACCGGTTCTCTTGTTGGAGAGGGCAAACTTGTGAAAGAATAATGTTATAAAAATATGTGTTACTTTCTTTTAACTATTAGCTTTTATTAATTTTTTTAGAAAATTAATATATTTGTCTCTTAATAATAATAATCAATAATTTAATATGAAAAACACTATTATTGTATTACGTGGCTTTCTATTTGTATTAATGATTCCTTTGTTCTTTAATCATATTAAAGCGACGCCACTTACTGCAACTATTGCGAGTCATAAGAATATATCCTGCAATGGGCAGAATAATGGTACAGCTACTGCAACAGCTACCGGAGGTACATCGCCTTATACTTATGTATGGTCAACCAATCCTACACAGTTAGGAGTTACTGCTACAGGCCTTAGCGCAGGAACTTATACGGTAGTCGTTGCCGACGCCAATTTTACTACTGCCAGTGTAAATGTTACCATCACACAGCCTACTCCACTTATAGATACTGCATTCGTTTATGCAAACGTTGGTTGTAATGGAGGGTATGGGGGTGCTTTGGGTTCTACTGTTTCAGGAGGCATTAGTCCTTATACATATCTGTGGTCTCCTTCAGGAATTACTAATTCTAATGCAACAGGTGCTATATCTGCCGGTTGTTATACTGTAACAGTAACTGATGCCAATGGTTGCACTGAAACATCAAGCGCTTGTATAACGCAACCTGCTGCTATCAGTATTAACCAATTCACAACTCCTGATAGTAATTGTGCAAGTGCTAACGGTACTGCAACTATAATTCCGTCGGGAGGAACATTCCCCTATACTTATCGATGGACTCCTACAGGACAAACTACTGCCAGCGCGACAGGATTATCTGCAGGTGCATACACTTGTGCACTAAAAGATTTACATGGTTGTTCTCTCACTGTTACATCAATTATAGTAGATAGCGGAGCAAATAAATTTGACCAGCAAATTTGTATCGTTACTCTTGATACCGCAACCAACAAATGCGAAATAATATGGGGAAGAACTAATTCTCCGCCAGCAGGGGGGTACGGTCATTTCAACATATACAGGGATAGTAATAACACATATATTTTAGATCATAGTCAGGCTCTAAATGTATTGAGTGAATATATTGATCCCAATTCTAATCCTTCTGCTGGAGCTGTTAGTTATAAATTATCTACCGTTGATTCCTGCGGCGAATCGGCACTAAGTCCTGTGCACACAAGTATTTATCTTACTGCTACAGCGGGACATAATGTATATATCTTGAATTGGACAGCTTATGTCGGATTTACCCCTTCCAAATATATTATTTATAGGGGGCCTTCCTTGAGTAAGCTTACAGCTATTGATTCAGTTGCCAATAATATACTCACCTACCATGATACCTTGCCCCCTTTAGGTTCCTACTATGTGGTAGAAGCGGAAAATCCGAATGGTCCCTGCGTGCCCACTACACACAGACCCGGTAAGCCTTCCTTTTCATTACTTTCAGGAGCTTTCTCTAATGGATTTAATACAGCAAAATTGCTTGGTATTAATAATCTGGAGAATAATATAACTAATTTAAATGTTTATCCAAACCCAAGTAACGGAATGTTTACTTTGAATTATACCGTCACTGGAAGTGATAATGTTGCCGTCAGCATTATAAATGAACTTGGCCAGGAAGTTTATACAGAACAAAAAAGTATGAGTAGCGGACCTCACACTGAACAGTTAAATATTGGAAACTTAGCTTCGGGCATATATTCCTTGCGTGTGCAAACTTATACGGGTACATCGGTGCGCAAGCTATTGATAATGCAGATTAAGTGATAGGATTAGGCTATTCTGCAAAGCAAGATGGTTAGAATTATTCGTAGTCCGGCCCGTTTATACCGTAGTCCCGATATAAAATCGAGTAAGAAAAAGCGTAGCCGCGTTTTCGATGTCATACCAATCCTAAATGATGGAAAGCAACAGAAAGAGCTAACGCTTCGCGATCAAAGATGGGAGATGCAATTCTATGAATTGCAGAAATTCAAAAAGAAGTATGGACATTGCGATGTGCCGAAAGGCAGTAAGATATACGGTGTTTTAGCAACCTGGTGCGAAGTTCAAAGACGGACGAAAAAATTCCACCCTAAAAAACATGATTCCGACCGACTGCGTAAACTCAATGAAATTGGCTTTAGTTGGAATCCCAGAGATGAAGATTGGGATAAAAAATTTGAACAATTAAAACATTACAAGGTAATGTTCGGACACTGTAATATCACGTACAGGAATAAGAAGAACAAGTATAACTCTTTGCATCGTTGGATTTCTTGCCAAAGAAAGAATTATAAACAAAAAAAAGTAGTATTAACTTTAGAGAGGATAGCCAAACTTAATAGTTTGGGATTTCTTTGGAAAAGCCCTAATCCGCCACCTCAACCGATTAGCGATGAAGAGTTACTGAATGACATCCAACGATTACATAAAGAACTATCCAGAATACCTTCTGTAGGGGACATAATTAAATATGGGAAGTACGGCTACCAAACCTATCAAAAAAGATTTGGCAATATCAGAACCATACGAGAAAAATCTGGATTTAAAGGAAAAATCTCTCCAAAAGTAAATATTACGGATACACAATTGTTAAATGACCTTCAACAGTTATATCAAAAATTGGGCAAAATTCCGTCCTCAAAAGATATAACGAAGTGCGGAAAATATAACTATAAAACCTATCAAAAAAGGTTCGGCAGCATGATGAGCGCCAGGGAAGAAGCAGGGATTAATGGAAGAGTCTATCGGATTACGGAGGCGGAATTGCTAAATGACCTCCAACGATTGCGTAGAGAACTATCCAAAATTCCTTCCACAGGAGATATAATTAAATACGGAAAGTATAGTGCTGTACTATATCAAAAGAGGTTTGGGAGTATATTAGTTGCAAAGAAAAAAGCAGGGGTTGGTGGGAGAAATCCACCAATTAGAATTACAGCGACGGAATTGCTGAATGATCTCAGGCGATTGCATAGAGAATTAGCTAAAATTCCTTCTTGTGATAATATAAATAAATATGGAAAATATGCTGTAGGAACTTATTACACACGCTTTGGCAGCCTAACTAAGGCTCGTGAAGCAGCCGGAATAAATTCTGATATTCGTAAATAATTAATTCTATCAGGATTTATTCAGTATTCCCTTACTAAGCGGGGCAATCACAAGGGGTTTATTTGTATAGAGTGGTTACCCAAACGGGCTATTTGGTGAGTGAAGGGAAACTGGTAATTCAAAAATAGTCCATTTCAAACGGCAATAAACCCAACACTTTTCTTTTTCCTTTCGTTCCATAAGGTATTGTGAAGAGAAAATAATAACCAGTAACTTACATTGTGAAAAAATATTTATTTTATTTATTCTTAAGTGTAATAACTTCTGCCATGTTTTCCCAAAGCCATTGGGACTCATTGCCTGGTGGGGTGTTTCAAAACGTGTATTCCATAAATTCTATGTATGTTGATTCGGAATATCTATATGTATCTGGAGACTTTAATAAAGTGGCAGGAATACCAATGAAAGGTATCGCAAGATGGAATGGAATAAAATGGGATTCTATGGGGGGAGGGATAGAGAACTTCAAGCGTTCCCCTGGAAATGTAAATGCTATGGCAATTTATCATCAAAAGCTATATGTAGCAGGAGTATTCCCAGGACTCGGAAATGTATCGGCATATAGTGTAGGTAGATGGGATGGCACTGCCTGGGATTCTATTCCTATTAAACCTTTTAAACATGATTCGGCTGGAATAATTTCAGCACTGACTGTAATTAATGACAAACTTTATATGGGAGGAGATTTTGATACGGTAGCAGGAATCCCTTGTAACGGAATTACTTATTGGGATGATACTAACTGGCACAGTATGAATTTTCCAAAAATAATAAAGGGTTATGTTGGTATCGCGGCAATTTGCCAATATAAAGGTAGTATTTATGTTGCAGGTAATTTTAGCAATGATACAATAGGTTCTATATTAAGATGGGATAACACAGGATGGCATTCTGTAGATACAGGTATTAAAAATGCACAATTTATGACGGATATGGCTGTTTATAAAGGAGAGTTATATGTTGCGGGATATTTTTTTCAATCGGATGGAAATGTAGGTCAAAACATTCAAAAATGGAATGGAACCAAATGGAATGATGTAGGTGGAGAAAGTAATTATGCAATACAGAGGTTATTAGTATACAATAACAAATTGTATGCTTTAGGTACATACACTTTCATTGGAGGATTTTATGCCCCCGGTATTGCTGAATGGGATAGTACGCAATGGTGTCGTCCCGATACATTAGGTGCTTTTTGGGATAATGGAGATGAGCCAACGGTAGGGTGTATATATAAAGACAGTTTATTTGTTGGGGGAATGTTTACTGAAATTGATGGAAGACGCGTAGACTACTACGTTACTGAATGGGTAGGTGGTAATTATGTAGATAGTTGTATACGCGGATGGCCAACAGGACTGAATAACTTAAAAATCAAGAATGAAGTAACTGTTTATCCCAACCCCAATAATGGACAATTCACCCTGTCATTATCAAATGTAAATTCTGTAAGTAATATAGAGATTTATAATGTACTTGGGGAAAAAGTATATACAGAAGCCCTACTACAACACCAAAATAATAACGCTATAAACTTAACTGGTCAGTCTAATGGGGTTTATCTATATCGCGTAATCACCGAAACAGGCAATTTGGTTGGAGAGGGGAAAGTGGTATTGCAAAAATAGGTGATCTAAATTACGGTTTGAGCATATTACATAATTTCTATTTTTGTGTCAATAAAACGCCATTGACAATGACAAAAAAAGAGATTATAAAGGAGGTTTCAGATAAAACCGGAATAGAAGGGAAAAAGGCAGAAATCATTATTGAAGCCTTTATGAGTTCGGTTAAAGAACATCTTCTTCGCCAAGGAAAGGTTTCCTTAAGAAGGTTCGGTAATTTTATGGTGAAAAAACGAGCCGCAAAAATTGCCCAGAATATTTCTAAAGGTACGTCAATCAATGTGCCAGCTTATTACATTCCAGTTTTTAAACCTTCTGCGGAATTCAAGAAAGCTGTAAAGAAAACGGTGCGATAGCTTCAATGTATGTTTTCCTGTCTTGATTTATTTACCTCAACAAGCCAATCCTCATAAAACTGGTTTTCAATATCCAATAAGGTTCTTTTAATGAACTTTCTTGGAACGAACAGTAATCTAAAATTGAGAAATCTTTTCTTGAAATTCTTTCTTACCAAGTATCGCATTTTATATCCTTTTATCATAAGACCAAATATAAAGAATTCATACTGTGTTATATATGTCAAACATCATGTTCTGCTTAGAGCGCTATAATTCTCTTTCAAAAAGGAAAATTTGTTATTGGAGGAGGAGCTTATTACTATTTCGCTTCCGGTAGCGTGTCATCGTATTTCTTCACGTACGAGTTTCTTGCCTGTTTGTCGATATAATTATTTAATCCTTTGCCCTGCATAGCTAATTCTTTCATCTTTTGAAGATATTCGGTTCCTACACTACCATTAGTGTACAGGTGAACAACTCCATCGATAAATTGAACTTTAATATAATCCTCTCCGATTTCAAATGCAGAAATCCAGGAGAGATTCCCCGAATTTTTGTAAGGTTGCATGATTTAAAGTCTTTTTCTGCGGTACAGGTCAGTACAAAAATATAAAATATTATCTCAGAAACCATACCAAATAAAAGTTTTATATACGCAAACACTTAATGAACTGAGAGCCAGTTTCTACCTATTCTTATAGCCAATTTTATTAATTCAATCTACGGTTTAAAAATTAACCTGTTGGCTTGATCAATTTCATCCTGATTTATGGTATGTCCCATATTTTCATAAACCTTTTCAGTAACCAAAGCTCCCATATTCTTTAAAAGATTTGTTGTGGCATAAACACGTTCAACAGGCACATGAAAATCAAGATTACTGGTGCCAATAAAAATAGGCATTTTTTCAAAATCACCTTTGTAATTTTCAGTGTAAATCTTATCTCCAATAAGGCCACCGGTAAATGCAACAGCGCCGCCATATTTCGCTGCATTCCTTGCGATAAATTCAAGCATCAAGCAAGCGCCCTGAGAAAATCCAAGAAAATAAATATCTTTTTTACTAATACCTTGTGCCTCTGTATGAGTAACCAAATCTTTTATCTGTATTAAAGCGGATGACAACCAAGGCTCATTCTGTGAAGGTGGTGAAAGAAAGGAAAATGGATACCATGTATTGCCTGACGCTTGTGGTGCTAATAATGAAAAATCCTTTACATTAAGATGAGTAGATAAAGAAATAATATCCCTTGCTGTCGCACCTCTTCCATGTAACATAACAAGTACTTTCGAAGCATCCTCTAATTTTACTCCTGCCGAGACTATGTCTTGAGTATTCATCTTATCTGAATTTATTTATATCGATAGAAATGCAAGGAAGTTTTTGCGCCATACTTTCTCTATCTTTCTCAAGCCAGTCTGGCAACATGAGTGCTTCTCCTAAATGTTCTTTTGGTTCATCAAGCATAAAACCTGGAGTAGTTGTTGCAACTTCAAAAAGTACACCACCGGGTTCACGAAAGTAAATGGATGTAAAATATTTCCTGTCAAGCACAGGTGTAACATTCAGCTTCCTTTCAACTATCTTTGCCCTTACCTTCTCCTGTGACTCTTTCCCTTCTGTAATAAATGCAATATGATGAACGGTGCCACTACCCTTAAGTCCTTTCAGGCTGTCTGGCGTACAAACAACATCTACGTAACTCCCCGGTTTATCATTTGTAGCAAATCTAAACCGATTTCCTTTTTCCGCAATGAGCTTATGATCTAACTGTCCGGTTAGTAAGCCTGAGGTAAGCTCATATCCCTCTTCCCATATTTCCACATTATAAAATCCGCGTATAGTATATTCCGCCGGAATAGGACCATTCAAAAATCCTTGCCTTCTATCTACGTCATTAA
>JABDCH010000053.1 GCA_013288205.1 Bacteroidota bacterium
GGACCACAGCAACCTGAACATGGATGTTGACTTTATGAAGGGAAAACTGACCAGTGCAGAGAACTTTGCTATAGGTATATGGAATGAACTGTTGCCACACATTAATAAAGATGGCGTGCAATTGCATTGCGTAAAGCTGATGGAGACCCCACGTATATATGTAGAGTACTTCGGCTAATTTTTAGAATTTCATTTGTTATACCTACCCAGTGTACAAAAAGACAGAATCATACAACGAAGAAGTAACCGCCAAACTTGCGGAGCATTACCATTCAGCAATAGGCCTCATGGGTGAAGACCCTGAGCGCGAAGGGTTATTAAAAACCCCCGAGCGTATGGCCAAGGCCATGCAGTTCATTACCCAGGGGTACGATATGGACGCCCGCGAAATACTCAACTCCGCCAAGTTTACTGAGTCGTACAGCGAAATGGTGATCGTAAAAGATATAGAACTATACTCCTTGTGCGAACACCACATGCTGCCCTTCTTTGGTAAGGCACACGTGGCCTACATACCAAATGGTTATATAACCGGCCTCAGTAAGATAGCCCGCGTGGTAGATTGCTTCAGCAAGCGCCTGCAGGTGCAGGAGCGTATGACCCACCAGATACTGGACGCCATACAGGAAGCCTTGAACCCGCTGGGTGTAGCCGTAGTAATAGAAGCCAAGCACCTGTGCATGATGATGCGCGGAGTGCAGAAGCAGAATAGCGTTACTACCACATCAGCATTCAGTGGCCAGTTCCAGGCCAGCGAAACCCGCAGCGAGTTCATGAACCTGATATCAGCCAAGCTGCATTAGGCTTTGCCTATTGAGATCAAGTTATTATATTTGCCGTCCAAATAATTGAAAACGATACTTACAGGATCAACCTGTAGTCTCGGGAAGTAGCGCAGCCCGGTAGCGCACATGGCTGGGGGTCATGTGGTCGCAGGTTCGAATCCTGTCTTCCCGACAAATGAAAAGCTCAGCTATATGGCTGGGCTTTTTATGTTTATGGACGTTGCAAACGCTGTACCATGGCATCCTCGTTATAAACGAGGACGAGTGGGAGCCGGCAAAAAATATGCAAATACTGAAAAAGAGTGCAGAGGGTGGGTTGTTACTTTGCTGCGGCTTTCATCATTTAGCTGTCGGTACAATGATTACCTTCGCAGAAGGGGTTTTATTTGCAGTTCCTGTTGCCCGCTTTGCGGAACAACCGGAACAACGGATGAAAAGAGCGAAAGAAACAGAGCGAAGAGCGAGGTGGCTTTCGCTCTCTTGTTTTTCGGGCGTTACAAACGCCGTGCCGTAACATCCTCGTTACAAACGACGAATGGGGCTAGTGAGGAACTATAAATATGGTTAATGAAGCAGCCGCATAGCCTCTGACAGAACAACAGAAAAAATAAATTAACTCTAAAACAGCAACACATGTCTGAATTGCAAAGGGAAAACGAAGAAATTAATAAAAAAGATTTTTGGGAGAGAAACGTAACATTGCAATCAATTTTCATTGCTCTATTGACTGCGGTAGTGACTGCTTTGTTGACTCAAGGGTTGAGTGACTACTATTGGAAGCAGCAGTTTGACAGAACAAATAATAAAAAGTTGATAGAATACAAGACCTCCTCCCTCGAAAAGTATGTTACTGGCGCCTATAAGGAAATTTACTTGTCTGAGTTTGCTTATAGAATTAAAATTGAGCTTTTTCTCGATGGCTGCAGATATAAAGATAGCATTAAAAAAGCTTCAAATAAGGACATAGCCGAAATTCCAACAGACTATTATTACCTCATGCAGAAAAAGGAAAAGGAAAAAGACCCTTTGAAATATAGCAATTACATGGACTTTTTGGCTTTTCAGCATGAATACCTGGCAAGCGCTGCAATTGTTCGAACTCAATTTAGTAAAGGTATTGCGGATAAGATAATGATATTAAGTAACAGCATTGCAAACGAAAGACCTCTTATTGATAGCCTGCAACTTGAAGCAATAAATAAAAAAATAACAAATTATGAGGTGAATAAGGACAATTTAGTAAATCATTTGAGAGAGATAAATTCTAGGTATTTATCTCTTTTAGTAGATGAAATGATCAAAGAAGTTAAAATGGAGAATAATTAGCAGAAATAAAGTGGCATCTATTGTATTAAAAAAATTGTATAAATTATATGTGGGGCAAAGTCGTCTGCTTTTTTTAATCCACACAACCTATCATAGAATCTATTCGCTCAAGCTTAAACGAAGAAGTAAACAGAATATCAAATCGTGAACAAATTTCGAAACCTGTCCAGTCAACTTAATTCAAGTTGTGGTGAGTTGCGTCGAATTATGTTGGCCCGTGCAGGTTAATGTTGAGAGATGTAATAACATGCTGAATTGTATTGAGGTCTTCAACCAATGAGTTCGAACTTTGACACATTCTCCCGACGAAGAAGCCTCACAGAAATGTGGGGCTTTTTATTTTCTGCAAATTTTTCTGCAATTTAGTGTTCAACATCCACCACCTCTAAAAAGCAATTATATGAGAGCAATCAATCCTTGGATTAACTTCAACGGAAACGCTGAAGAAGCATTCACCTTTTACAGATCAGTTTTTGGCGGGGAATTTGCAAAAATTGTTCGTTTCAAGGACATAGCAAGCCCTGAATTTCCTGTAGCAGAAATTGAAGCAAATAAAATAATGACCATTGCTTTGCCTATAGGGAAACACAATGTTTTAATGGCCAATGATGTTCCGGAGGTTATGGGGCGGGTAAACGAAAACGAAAACAGGTCTAAAATAGTTGTTAGTGCAGAAAGCAGGGAAGAGGCGGACCAAATATTTAACGGTTTATCGGCAGGTGGAGATATTGAAGGATCTATGGGTGACAGTCCCTGGGGTACGTACGCCGGAATGTTTAGAGACAAATATGGTATTGAATGGATCGTGGAATTTGACCCAAACTACAGCGAACAAATTTAATTGAAGAGACTCGCAATGTTCCAGATGTTCTGAAAGGCATCTGGAACTGCCTAATTAAAACGCCCTAATTTGTGGATATGCCGTCACTCCCTCTATAACTTTACCTCCCCTCACCCACGTACCCATGAGCGCCTGTTACAGCTGTAACCAGATACTGAACAAAAAGACCGGGTCGTTCGAGCATATCATTCCCAATTCTATAGGTGGGGTGTTGAAGTCTGCGCGGCTTATTTGCAAAACATGCAACAGCGCTTATGGGATGACCATCGATGCTGCCCTGGCAAAAAACTTTGAGGATCTCGTTGCATTTATCAATATCGAACGTCATAGATCGAGACCCGTAAAGGATACAAATGCGTCCAATTGGGGTCGCTACCAGCTGGAGAACGGCAACGATCTGTTCCTAAGGTCGGTCGCGAAGATCGCTGTCAATTATTACCTCATGAAGATCCGTGGCAGTCATCATCTGGATAAAATAATCAGGATCATTAACGGGCTGGAAGCAATAGAAGATCATATCTACTACCACCCGTTAACCGAAGTCATATGGAATGACAAAGAAGTATCTCATGTCATCATGATAAAAGGAACGGCGTCTTCAGGGCGACTATACGCGCACGTCATCCTGTTCAATACCCACAGCCTCGTTATCAACTTATGCAACAACTATAACGGTGATGATATCGATCTCTTTTATAGATACGATGTCTTGCGCCAGGAAGAGGTCAAGAACAGAATGGATTATGAGCCATACAGGCAATTAAATTGAGCTGCCTGGGAAACCATCCCGTCCTCATTACTGTTGATCTTTGTGGTATGAAAAACATAGAAAAAATACAATTAGGGCAAAACGGCCCGCAGGTCTCGAAACTGGGTTTAGGCTGTATGCGCATGTCCTCCGTTTGGGGCGGTGCTACGCCTGACGAAAACGAAAGTTTCGCCACCATTCAACAAGCGCTGGACCTCGGCATCAATTTTTTAAACACAGGTGACTTTTACGGCGCCGGTCATAACGAAATGTTGGTTGGCAAGGCCATCAAAGGCCGGAGAGACGACGCTTTTATAAGCGTAAAGTTTGGTGCCATCTTCCATAATGGTCAGTGGCTGGGTCTGGACCTCCGGCCAATTGCCATCAAAAACTTCATCAATTATTCCCTGACCCGCTTGGGCATTGAAACCATTGACCTGTACCAACCCTGCCGCATGGATAATAGCGTACCTATCGAGGACATCATCGGAACGGTAGCCGATCTGATCAAAGAAGGTAAAGTCAAACACATTGGTGTATCCGAGATTACAGCTGACCAGCTGCGCAAAGCGAACAGCGTGTACCCCATCAGCGCGCTCGAAATAGGATATTCGCTTGCCGACCGCCAGATCGAAAGCGAATTGTTGCCCGCTGCTAAAGAACTGGGTATTGCTGTCGTAGCTTTTGCTAATACCGCCGAAGGTTTACTGACCGGAGAAATGAAAGCGCCATTGGCGGAAAACGATTACCATCTTCACTTCTCCCGTTTTCAAGGGGATAACCTGATCAAAAATTTAGAGAAAGTTGAAGTGTTGAAACAATTAGCCAAAGATAAGAATGCTACGCCAACCCAACTTGCCATTGCCTGGGTAAACGCCCAGGGCGAACGCATCATGCCCTTAGTGAGCATGAGCAAAAGGTCGAGGTTGACGGAGAACATCGCTGCGATGAACATCAGCTTCAGTACTGAAGAGATGAAGCTTTTAAATGATACTTTTGCACCGGGTGCTATTTTAGGCGGCACCTACTTACAACGGTAATGACCAACCCAGCAGAAATACTCCCCGGCGTGATCTTTTACTCTTACCTCTCCGCCGAGCGGAAAGATAAAGTTTGTTTTTGGGCGAACCATGCTTTGGTCATGATGGTCTCAGGGCAATTCAACCTTGAAACTTCGGGCCAAAACCTTTCCATCAAAGCCGGAGAAATGTTGCTGATCGGCAAAAATCAGCTGGGTACGCTAACGAAAACGCCGCTGCCCGGCCAAAACTATGAAAGTATAGTCATATCCTTGCAGGAAGACCTTTTGCGCAAGATTGCACTGGAAGAAAAGATAACAGCGGAGGGCAAGTACACCGGTCCGCCCAATATTCAGGTACCTTCCAATACCTTCCTGCAAGGATTTTTTCAGTCCATCATGCCTTATGCTCGCGGTGCAGCCGAAACCCTGAGTGAAGAAATGGGCATACTCAAAGTCAAAGAAGCAGTCAAGCTGTTGCAGCATAGCCTGCCTGTCTTACGCAATTTTTTGTTTGACTTCTCTGAGCCCCATAAGATCGATTTGGAAAGGTTCATGGTCAGTAATTATCATTTTAACGTTCCAGTCGAAAAATTCGCCCAGTTGACAGGCCGCAGCCTTGCTGGCTTTAAACGCGATTTTCAAAAGACCTTTAACGCCCCACCACGGCAATGGCTGCAGGAAAAGCGCTTAAATGAAGCCAAACATCTGATCGAGCATAAGCATCAGAAACCCTCGGCCATCTACCTGGACCTTGGCTTTGAAACCTTGTCCCACTTCTCGCATTCCTTCAAGAAAAAATTTGGTAAAGCGCCGACTGATTTTTAAATAAACATAATAGTTGGGTCTTGGGCTGTTAAAATAAAACAGTCCGAAGCTTTTTAGCATTTTTAATAATCCAACCTCTAAGTATCACGATGTTCCAGATGTTCTAAAAGGCATCTGGAACCAGCCAATAAAATCCGTTCTGTGAACGGCATTCGATGTTATGAAGTTAAATTGAAGAACTTGACCTCTGGCCCACATTCCCCTCCTCTGGCGCAGTCTTCCGATAGGATGACTCGTGTCTCCCCAAAGCAGCCGGTCTCCTGACCGGAATTTGAAGAACAGAAGCCGAATATATTAACAGCAGCAAATAGTTTTATTAGAAGTTTGTTCAAAGCATATTCAGCAAGATATCCTTTCTTCAACCACTACATCATATTCACTTTCACTAAACAATAGTCTCATTTAGATAAATCGTTTGTTTAGTTCTAGAATACCCATTGCCGTCATTGCTATCCACCTACTACCGCCATAAACCCTGCGCTATTCGGATAATCTTTGTAGCGGATGATTTTGCCGTTTTTAAAGAGAATAATGCACACTGAAGAATTTATAGAAAATAATTCCTGCACGGCAATGTTCTTACCCTCTATGGTAAATGCAACCATAAGCATATTATCATCTTTGCCTTCGTAGATGGTTGTGTTCACGCGGTCTATCTGTATCTTCTGGCGCATCGGATTGCTCTTGCCATACATCTGCTGTATCGCTGCCAGCCCTGCTAAACGACTATTCGGGTCGCTTCTGAACGGTTGCTCAAATACAGCTTCTTCGTCAAACTGGTCAATGAATCTCTTGTTGTCTCCAGATTGCAGTGCATCAGCTAATATATCTACTATTTCCAATGGTGTTTTGTCTGTCATATCATTTCCTATTTTTGGTAGTAGCAAAAGTAAGTTGCATACTATACCGCCATCAGTTTTGTACCATACATGATACCAATGGAGCAACACAACAAAAAAGATATTAACAGCAAAATAAAGTTTGTGCAGGATACGCTTTACGTTATCGGCGGCAAATGGAAGTTGCCTATTCTCATTGCCATTCATCACGGCAATGCCAGGTTCACCGATATAAAAAAAGTCGTTCCTGGCATATCCGGCAGTACATTATCGCGAGAGTTGAAGCAACTCGAAGAAAACCATCTGATCGCAAAAACGGTGTATTCCTCAAAAGAGTGTTACTACCAGTTTGCTCACTACGGTATGTCCTTGTCTCCAGTTATACGGTCACTGACTGAATGGGGCAAACAGCACAGGAAAAAGCTGATGAATATATAAAGGCATACAGAAAAAAGGTTCTCGCTCTGGCGCATTTTCCGCAGAATTCTTTACATCTGGCACTTCAAATTCATTTTCACTAAACAAAAGTCCGATTAGGATAAACCGCTTTGTTAGTCCCTGAATACTTTTGCTAAAACTATTTATATGAAAGCGATCGTTTTAAATGAAGCAGGGGGAATAGACAAACTGACCTACCAGGATATTGAAAAGCCGATATTAAAAAGTGGTGAAATTTTAGTGAAAGTAAAAGACATCGGCATGAACCCCATGGATGTCCACATCCGTAGTAATGAACAGATCCTTACCATGTTCATGGGCAGCGATAGACCGGTTATACTTGGCTGGGACATTTCAGGAGACGTAGTTGAAAAAGCGGATGATGTAACTGATTTTAAAATTGGCGATGCTGTTTTTGGAGCAACAATGGGCAAAGGGTACGCCGAGTATGTGGCCACTAAAACGGACAGATTTGTTCGTAAGCCCGCTAATATCACTTACCAGGAGGCAGCAGCGCTCCCGGTGGTAGGCATTACGGCCTGGGAGGCATTGGTAGTACTAGGTAAAGTGAAAAAGGGAGATAAGGTATTGATCCATGCAGGTTCCGGCGGCGTAGGGCATATTGCCATCCAGCTTGCCAAGCATTTGGGTGCCAAGGTAATAGCTACCTCATCGGCTAAAAACCGGGATTTTATATTATCCTTAGGTGCTGATCAGCACATCGATTATACAACCGAAAATTTTTACGAAGTACTATCAGATATCGACTTTGTGCTCGATCCGCTCGGTGGCGAAACTCGCATACAGTCTGTTGATGTTGTCAAGAAGGGCGGGATCATCGTATCTATCGTCCCTTTAAACTTTGAAGAAGCTCAAAAAAACGCGCAAGAAAAAGGCATAAATTTGATCATACTCCGTGGGCAGGGCAATAAAGAGGAAATGGAGTCTTTGGCAGGGCTTTTAAGCAAAGGCATAATTAAACCCCACGTTACAGCTGTTTATCCGTTCGCTCAAATGAAAGAGGCCCATCTGGCTATAGAAAGCAAACGTACAGTAGGGAAAATAGTCGTTGAACTATAATATAATTTGAGTCCACCCATGCAGCAGCCACTTCGATTTAAAACCATTAGTGAATTTCACCAGTTCAGAAACCAAGCCCCACCACTGCATCCGTTGCTCAGTATTATTGATGTCTCGGGTACTAAGCAATTAAACGACGATGAACCCAGGAGCTTGGTTTTTGATTTCTATGGCATCTCACTAAAAACTGTATCAAGTGGCCGGATGAAGTACGGCCAACAGCCTTTCGACTTTGATAGTGGTACCATGGCCTTTTCATCGCCCGGTCAGGTCATGAGCGTTGAAGTAGAGGAAGGAAAATCATGGGAGCAGTCGGGATGGATATTACTTGTTCATCCCGACTTTCTCTGGAACACGCCGCTGGCTAAAAAGATAAAACAGTATGAGTTCTTCAACTATGCGGTTAACGAAGCTTTATTCGTTTCAGAAAACGAAAAAGAGATCCTCACAGGCATTATTCAGAATATAAAACAGGAAAGCCAAAGGTCTATAGATAAATTTACACAGGAGATCATTGTTGCTCATTTGGATACATTACTGGCGTATAGCGACCGCTTCTATCAGCGTCAGTTTATAACCAGGAAACACGCAAACCACCAGGTACTTGATAAGCTGAACGACTTGTTAAATGCCCGCTTCAATTATGACGAAGCAATGAGGAAAGAGGGACTACCAACGGTTGCCTTTGTTGCTGGTCAGCTAAACGTTTCTTCACACTACTTGTCTGGGTTGTTACGTTCACTTACCGGGTTAAACACACAGCAGCACATTCATATGAAGCTGATCGAGAAAGCCAAAGAACTTCTTTCCACCACTTCTATGACCGTTAGCGAAATTGCCTATGCTCTGGGTTTTGAACAAATTCAATCATTCAGTAAGTTGTTCAAAACCAAAACAAATCTTTCCCCTTTGGAGTTTAGGCAGTCATTTAATTGATCTCATGGTAAAAGAGATTTACTGCAAGAACTTGTCCAAGGCTATTTGTGGCAATATCCGTGTGATCACATCCTCCTGCATTAATTTAGGCTCGGTCACCGGAATCAAGTGACCGGAATTTTCGAACCAGAAAATTCCCTTTTTAGGTGCTTTCAACTGCTTGTAATATTTTTCTGATAGTAAGCAGTTGGTCTGATGGTCTTTCCGACCTACAAAAAAATAAACCGGGCAATTAACTTTGGGTAAATAAACCGTTAGGTTAATATAGTTAGCTTCTTTAAAAAGCGCAGTCATTTCAGAGTTTTCTGTGAAGTACTTTTTAAATTCCGTAGTATCTTCTATAGTCTCGCCATTGAAGATGGACAGCCATTTCCGGTCGTAGTAATTTTGCAATCCATTCTCAAATGGAATTTTCACTTTCCTTAGTTCATTGATCGCTTGTATATTTTTTTGTTGCGCAGCCTTCTGCTTCAATTCGCGTAACGATATGCGCTCACTTTCACACTGATTGACTGCAGGGCTTACGGCCATATAAGCATAAAGCTGGTCGGGATGTTTATCAGCCATATAGAAACCCAGTACTGTACCCCACGACCAGCCCATAACAAACAGTTTTTTTTGGTGAAACTGTTTTAGCAACGCTGTAACCAACTCGTGTGTATCATTTTCATACAGTTTCACCGTTAGTTTTACTAGTGATGGATTAAGCTTTAGTGTTTGTCCGCAGTTTCTCTGGTCCCAGGCAACCACTACAAAGTGCTTCTTTAACTCATCCAGGTAAGCTTTGTTTTCATCGTATATACCCTCTGATCCCGGCCCGCCGGTTATAAAAAGAAATAGTGGTTTTGATCGGTCTTCACCCTGTATCGTAACCACCTGTTTAATACCACCTGCTTCAAGAGCTTCAGTAGTATCTATTTTAATCTGGGCAAAACAATAACTATTACAGAAGGATAAATAAAGAAATAAAGCTACTATGCGTACCACATAAATGTTTTTATAAAAATAGCTTTTATATCACTCCATCCACTTAAACATCCCCTCCAACCACTGAAAACTCCGCAATAATAAAAGTTTAGTGAATCCACTATCACCTCTTCTTATCACGCTATACTAACAAACAAAGTTAATTACGGAACGTTTGTTCCAATTAGGATATACCTTTGCGGAACGATTATTCCAAAATTAGAAAAATAATCATTCACTACAATGAAAAAGTTAGAAAATAAAGTAGCGGTAGTAACAGGTGCATCAAAAGGTATAGGTGCAGGTATTGCTAAACACCTGGCTGCAGCCGGTGCCAGCGTAGTAGTAAATTACGCATCAGCAAAAGACGGGGCAGACAAAATAGTTGCCGAAATAACCGCCGGTGGCGGCAAGGCAATAGCCGTGCAGGGCAATGTAAGCAGCGAAGCAGATGTTGCCCGCTTATTTGAAGAAGCCCAAAAGGCTTATGGCCCCGTAGATATACTGGTAAATAACGCCGGTGTTTACAAATTTGGCGCCATTGAAGAGATCAGCGCAGCAGATTTTCACACCCAATTTGACACCAATGTACTTGGCTTACTCCTTGCCACTCAAGGTGCAGTAAAGAACTTTAATGCAAACGGTGGCAGCATCATCAACATTGGCTCTGCTGTTACCAATATTGCTCCTCCAGCAAGTTCTATATACACTGCTACCAAGGGCGCTGTTGATGCCATAACCCATGTATTGGCAAAAGAACTGGGCGGTAAAAATATACGCGTCAACTCTATTAACCCCGGTATGGTAGAAACAGAGGGGGCACACACAGCTGGTTTTATAGGCAGCGATATGGAAAAAGAACTTGCGCGCACCACACCACTTGGCCGTACTGGCCAACCAGATGATATTGCTGCTGTAGCAGTATTCCTGGCTTCTGATGATTCGCGCTGGCTCACCGGCGAAATTCTACTGGCCAGCGGTGGCTTGAGGTAGTAAGCCACCCTGCAATAAATAATATAAAATGGATAGCTTTGCGCTGACACGCAAGGCTATTCCCGGTTATGGCGAGAACGAAAGATTTTGATGAGAACGAAGTGCTGACCAAGGCCATACAGGTTTTCTGGCTTAAGGGGTACAACGGTACTTCTATGCAAGACCTTGTGGATAGCCTGGGTATCAGCCGCTCTAGCCTGTACGATACTTACACCGATAAGCATACACTGTTTATGAAGGCGCTTGAAAGCTACCAAAACTCCGGGGCTGCCAGGATACAGGATATCATTGACAATTCAGGGTCGGCAAAAGAAACTGTTAAAAGGCTGCTTGAACTTGCTACAACCGAATTACTGGACGATAAGGAACAAAAAGGCTGCTTTATGGTAAACGCTGAGGTGGAAGTAGCATCACACGATGCAGCGGTAAATAGCCTGGTGTGCAAGAACGACCAGCAAATGGAAGAAGCCTTTTACCTGGTGATACAAAAAGGCAAGGACAGCGGCGAAATAAAGAACCATCAGGATGCACGGGCGCTGGCCAGGTTCATCTTTAATAGCGTAAAAGGCATGCGCGTGACTGCAAAATCAATTACAGACAAGGCTGTTTTTGACGATATTATTACGCTTACTATATCTATACTTGGTTAAGGAGGTAAGGTCAACTCGGCCTTCACAGATCAAAATTCCCACCGCCTCCAAAACATTTCGTTACATCAAACTAGCAATTCGTATCACCAAAGCGGATGTTGATTACAATGCAATTATACATGCTATTGTGAACACCTACCTTTGTAATATCAATCACCGTAAAATCATTGAATGAAGGAGAGAATGTATAAAATTGAAAATGGATAATAAAAATTAGCAATAAAGGCCAGCCCCTAACCCCCTTATCTATAACGAAGAAAAATTTGTGTAGAAAACCTGAAAAATTAAATAGAAGTATTGAATAAAACAGATTAAAATAATATAATGCCTGGTGTTCTGCATGTGCTTTCTGGTTAATGATAACCATGAAACAGAACCCAAAGAATTATACTAAAGTAGATTTGTGTGTAAACTAATATCCGGCTCAATAATCCTGAGTCGGATATTTTATTTACATAAAAAATGATATATCATTGCACAACGAACTATTAATTATATATTGAAGCTATATATTCCTTATATCGTATTAGCAGTAACTTTTTTAATGTTACCTGCATTTTCATATGCACAATACAGCCAATACAATCTTAATATAAATAACGGTTTACCCTCAAACCATGTGTACTATGTATTGAAAGATAAAGAAGGTTATCTATGGATATCTACCGACAAAGGGGTTGTCAAGTATAATGGTTACGATTTTAAACTTTTCGATCAGTCGGTCGGTATGGATAATGACGATATTTGGCATCTGTATGAAGACAAAAAACAAAGAATATGGTTGTCAAATGTTTCTAATGAACTTGGATATATACAAAATGACCGGTATCACAAAGCGGTGATAAAATCCGATGACCTACCCATATACCCGACCTATATTACAGAGAATGAAAATGGAATTGTTTTTTTAAATCGTAGCATGCGACATTCTTTCTGCCAGGAAAAAAATGATACCATAACTTGCCTACCAATGGATATTCCACTTACCAGTGCTTATTTGCAACAGGGTGGTGGGCTTGTTGTCATAAATAATAATAAGTGCTTCTCGATATCTATTGGTATTGATGGCATATCCTACAAGCAAGACATATATCATCCGCAATATATGTATTACGGCCAAGATAGTCAGCCGCAAAGACGATATTACTATTTATATGAAAATTATTTTGTGACCATTCCTTATAAGGCAGAAAAAGACCACATGCTAAGGGTTACGGACAAAAACAATGGCCATCAATGGACTACACCTATGGAGCCCAATGAGAACATTTATATGAGTAATGAATATAAGGGCGCATGTTACCTAACCAGCAATAAGGGCGTGTATAAGTTACTTAGTAATACCGGTATCCGGAAAATATTGTCTCTGGACGACATACATGATCATAAGCTGAAAGAGAATGATATTCTTACAGTGAGTGAAGATGATTTTTGGAGACAGTGTATAGCTACAAATACCAGTGGGCTCTATATCAATTATCAGAACAGCAGTTTTCAGCCTTTAAAAGAAGATAGAACAGGTTATTTATATGTTGGTAACGCCAACGACTCCAGTCATTACTGGTGGAACAAATCAAAGAGAACGCTTATCCGCTACGATAAAAACGAAATTGCCCACATAAAAAGACACGAGAACATACTCGATATTACAAAGATCGTCCCGTTGGGGGATAAAGCCATTGCACTTACAGAAAGTAATATTTTCATAATTAAAAAAGATAAATTATCCGATTATTATTCCGATATCAACAACATCGATATCAACAACATAACGTTACGTTATAATTCTTTAAACAATCCCATAAACAATCCCATCCCTAAAAACAAGCGGTATACTATACCACTCTGCAACAGGAATTTTACAGATTGTGTCGAAGGTGAAGCAGGGGATTTATTTCTTTTACGTTCAGGTGGAGGATGGCTTATTTTTAAGCGCTCAAAAGATTCTTTAGCTATAACTTTTTTTGATAAAAATAGATATAAACATGTTGTTTATGACAAAATTCGGAAAGTATATTGGGCATGCAATATAGATCTTATTTCCATATTTGGTAAGGACTTTAATTATGAAATCAATAGGCATGTATTGTCGCAACTTGGTATCCAGAAAGTAGAAAATATACTAGTCGACAGTAAATATGGAAACATATTTCTGAAATGCGACGATCGATTACTATTGTGGAACATACAAAAAAGAAGCTATAAAGAACTTTATAAAAACTATAACCTAAAAGGATCCATTCAGTTGATAAGTAATGATCGGTTAATCGTAGCCGGTAAGTTTGGTGTGCTGCTTAGCTCCATACATGGATTAAACGACATGGGTGCTCCGGTACTTTATCAAAATATAAAAAATACCAGCTACAACTATGTTAGTGACTTAGAGGTTTCTAATACAGGCCAAATTATATTGAATACGAATAATGGCCTCTTGTCGGTAACAATGCCAGCAGACAGCCTTAATCGTAATATTGGTCCGTATTTAATTCCGCCTAAATTCATGATACATTATCATGACAGCATTTATACAGCGCCAAACAGCCTTATAACCATTGCGCCTGCTGATCCGGTATTGCAACCAGATATTATCAATCCTTATGGTAATGGTACTTTACATTATAGCTACAAGATAAATGAAACGGATATCCCCTGGCGCAACTTAAGTGAAGATAAAATATATCTTCAGGGACTAATACCAGGTCGTCATTATACACTATCCATAGTGGCGTATGATGATGTTTGGAAAAGTAGTCCCGTAAATTTCACCATCCAAATCAGGCCTCACTGGTGGCAAACAAGCAGTGGGAAAAAAATCTTGTGGGTAACAGGCATTTTATTTGTTGCATTGCTTATTGTTATTATTATACAGGTTACAAAAGGCATTGTTACCCGCAACAGTGCAAAAAAAAATATGCAACTTGAGCTAAGCAATTTAAATCTTGAGCTGGAATTAAAATCTATTTATGGACAGATCAATCCCCATTTCATTTTTAATACATTAAATACTGCCTTGTATTTTATTAAGAAAAAGAAGTTTGATGAGGCGTTTACGCATGTATCTGCATTTTCTAATCTGCTTCGCTCTTACATTAAATCTTCCAGAAATAAGTTCATCAGCCTTGCAGAAGAAATTGAAAATATTCAGCACTATATTTTATTGCAACAAGCTCGATTTGAAGAAAAGTTTGTTTATCATATTTCAGTAGATGAAGAGATACAAACACAATCTACACAAATCCCCAGCCTTTTATTTCAGCCTATTATAGAAAATGCTATTAACCATGGTCTGTTGCATAAAGAGGAAGAATTAGGTCATCTTGAAATTTCTTTCAAAAAGGATAATCAGGAGAACATATTGATCTGCAGTATTGAAGACGATGGCATTGGTCGCGAAAAAGCAATGGAATATCGTGCGCAAAGCAGCTTTAAGACAACATCATATGGAAGCGAGCTCATTAAAGAGCTGATAAATACATTCAATAAGACAGGGCATGTCAACATAGAAATTCAATATATAGATAAGGTTTTACCACAAACAGGAACAATTGTAATTATTACCATCACATATCTGGATAAAACGTTTTGAGCGACATTGTTCAGCAGAATTGAAATGGTTGCCTGCGCTACTGGATAATTATAGTAATTTTACGGGAATAAGGATACTTTTTCAATATAATATATGTATTGATAATATCCTTATTCGGTTTAATCTGCAAAAATTATTAAATGAAATCCGGATACAGCTGCATTATTGTGGACGATGAACCCAAAGCAATAGCATTACTTGCAGAAAGTATAACGGATATATATGATAACTTGAAGATTGTAGAAACCTGCAGTAACTGGAAATTAGCTTTGGAAGCACTCAGGAAAACAGAGGTGGATATTGTTTTTCTTGACATTTCAATGCCCCAGAAAACGGGTATGGACTTGTTGGATATTCTACCCGACCTTAAAGCAGAAATTATATTTGTAACCGCCTACAGCGATCATGCAATTGATGCTTTTAAGTATAATACATCGGGATATATTCTTAAACCGGTTAATGATAAATTGCTGGTACAAGCAATAGATAAAGCGTTGGAGAGAAGGCAGGCCAAACGTATAGCAGAGCAAAAACCAATAATAGGTATAAGTGTCAGTGATAAAATTGCCATACCTAATAATAACGGGCTGGATTATTTCAATTTAACTGATATTATGTTTTTTGAAGCCATTGCTCGTAATACCAAAGTAGTTGCTCAAAAAAATAAATTATTAAGTTCTTATAGTATTGGTAAGTTTAAAGAAATGCTGCAATTGCAAACTTCTTTTTACCAGGTTCATAGGTCCTTCATTATTAACCTTGCCTATATAAAAAGATATGAACGGCAGGGAATTATCATTATGACTGATGGTAGTGAAATACCACTATCTAAAAATTTGCGGAATGATTTCCTTAAACTTTATCATAATCCCAGCTCAACCGACATTTAATATTATCTGCTTTCCATAGCCATCCTACGCCTATATGCTGCCGGTGTCTCTCCAACTTTCA
>JABDCH010000054.1 GCA_013288205.1 Bacteroidota bacterium
GGAAAGGTATCGTTTCGGGTAGGAAAAATCAGTATCGTAGGTTTTTTAAGATATTCATATTTATCATTGCCGTATTTTGCACCCTCATACGTAATATTTGTTATGTTATTGGACTTAATAAAATCCAACAACTGTCGCTCGCTTACATTGGAAGGATTACCTATTATGGTTGCATAAAAAAGGGGTTCCAGGTCTTTCAAATATTTTAATGTGCTGAGAAAATCGAAAAGTCCCTTATCTTCTATTAAATTTGAGAGGAATAACAACTGCACTTTATCCGCCTTCTTTTCTTCATAATTGATAACCTCAATCCCATTATTCACAGTAAAAATATTTTTAGGATGAAATGCATCAAGCTCGTCGTGCAACATATCAGACATACAAATCACATAACTATTTTTAAATACAAATTTATATAATATTTTATTTATTTTTCTTTTATTAGCATAATTCTTAATGCCCTTACCGTGGAGATGATATATTCTTTTCAACTTAAACATCTTTAAGATGATTACATAAACCGCATCGCGGTAAAAAGCATTACCAGTAGGAGTAATAGTGTAATATACGGCTTCAGGTCTTAAAAAAAAAAGTTTCTTAATAATTCGAAAGCCAATAACAAACATGCGGACTAACTTAATCAGCGAAATAGCTCTCAAATCGGAAAGTGATTTTGAAAATTTCAACTGAACAATACTAATTTCAAATTCATCTAATATGGGTTTCGATTCGATTAAATACTTATTCATTGTCGAAACACCGTGAAGAGGTGGGGGAAGTTGAACTAAAAATAATATTTTGCTTTTTGAGAAAGATTCCATACTGATGTTATTTTCGTGCATCTACTTTAAGCGCTTTTCTGTAGAGTCTCTGGTGTTAAATTAGATGGTTGTTGGTTTATTGTAGTTCTATTAAACGTTTTAACATAATAAAAATAATATTTGGAAACTATACCAATCAAAGCAGATACAGAAACAAGATACGGAATAAAATACCTTGGGCTTTCTATTCCTACATTAAACAAAATTATGATTACTGAACCAATATATGTAAATTCAAGCCACATCAAAAAGCGTAATTCAAGTGATTTATTCAAATATTTCAGCACTTTGATCAATCTCGACGAATATAACAGAATGGTATAATTTACATAGCAAAAGATAAATCCACCAAGCAGTCCTAACCTATAAAACATATTAACAAATGAATTATGTTGTCCTACCAGGTAAACCATATCTTCAACGTGCATATTTTTCAGCTCATGTTCTCCCGCTAATTGAAATTCCTCAATCAATCGGAATATATCATTCCTTGCATAAGGAGTTCCATACCCTACACCCAAAAAATGTGTTTGCGCCAAGATATTAAATTCATGTGTCCAATAAACGAAACGCCACCATGAATCCGGATCAAAAGCATATAAGAAGGCTGTAATTTGCGTATTGGCAACAATCATAAATGTAAGTAGCAGAAGCGCGCCTATAGCATAGGCCTTTACATATCCTGAAACAGATTTTTTGAAGTAATAAAAAATAAAAAGCAACGCTATCAAAGCGCCTGTGAATTTATGTGCAAAAAAAACATCCCATATTATTAATACAAATATGGCAAGGAGTATATTGATTTTCTTTCTTTCAAAATAACATATAAATAGACATAAACTTTCAACTATTAACTGGGTAGCATCATTAATGGTAGGGACGGCAGAATCATCACTTACAACATTTATTATCATCACACCTCCAACTAATGCAGAAGCAAATACCACGGCCATATAAATAATCATGGGGTATTTTGTTAGCATTGAAAACTGCCCATTTTGCCTTACCATGTCATATGTTATATTACAAACCACAAAGAAGAAAAAGGGTAAAGAGTAAGCTTGCCTGAATATATATTGTGGCCTAAATTGAAAAGCATGTATATCAAATACGGCTATCATATTGAAATATGAAAAAACAACATAGAGTATTGAAATTGCAATAAAAAGTCCCAGTGAAAGCCGTAATCCGGGCATAAATATTCCCCTCAATTTGGTATACCTAATAAAATATAATACGTTATAGGTTAATAAAGCATACAAGAAAATTTGACCCAATGCCTTGACAAAGTAATTCCCTAAAATACATAGAATTACTAAGAATATTATATTTACTGTACTGCTTAACTTAAACATTAGTCATTATGAGGATATGTTACTTTTTATAGGTACAATAGGTCCATTTATAAATACAGAATACAAAACATGCAAAGCATACACGAACAACATTTCTTTAATTTGCCTTGGTAATATTTCATTTAGCAGCATTCTTTTCCAGCAATCATAATATATTCTGCTCACCCGTTTTTTACCTTTATTATTGAGCTGTACTCCAGATATATTGGACTCATGTACCCTGTAAATTGCAATAGGAGTATCAATATAATGGAATTTATATCCTTTCTCCAATAAAACAAGCTGCATTAAACGATCCTCAATAGAAGGGTATTTCTCATCAAACCCCCCCACTGAATCTAATGCTTTTCCGCTATAAAAGGCTGCCGGAGCATATATAACAGGTCCTCTAAGAAGTCTTTTATATAATTTATTCGGGGATAAAGCATATATATTATTTTGACTAGGCAGCTCAGAAATGATTCCATTTTTCAACATTTTCATTCTTCCAAATAATACATTACAATCTGGTGTTTGATGAATATATTCGATAAAATCTGCTATACAATTGGGGAGTAATATATCATCACCGGCAAAAAATTTAATCCACACCCCATTTGAACTTCTTAATCCCCTATTGCAATTAGGCGCTATACCAGTATTCTTTTCGGTGGTAATTATTTCGGTTCGCACAAAACGATCCTTATTTTCGACCATCCATTGCTTGCAAACTTCCACTGTATTATCAGTAGAGTTATCATCTGTAACAATCAGTTCAATATTTGGATATGTTTGTGCTTTAGCGCTGTCAAGAGTTTCAAGAACATATTTTTGTGAATTATATGTAATTATAATAATAGAAACTAATGGCAGTTCTCCTAATCTTTCCTCACTCATTTTCCAGATTTTAATCTGTTTGTTATATTCTGAAATATGTGCTTTAATCCAAGTCTTTTATCCAACTCAATATATGAATACGCCGCAGATAATATTATAAATATACTTCCTATTGAATATGACCATGGAGAAGATACTTCTCTCACCGTAATAAAACATAGCAGGCTGAAAAAAAATTGAATCCCAAAAATCTTATAAAAAGCTTTTTCAAATTTAAATGCATATTGCATTTTTGCAATAATAAACACCTGCATAAAATAAAGAACATACCCTATTAAAAAGGAAATTCCCAACCCACTCAATCCTAACAATCTATAACTGGCAATATTTAATAAAAGCATATATACATTAGCGGTAAGTTCAGTCCAAAAAAATAGTTTTGTAGCCCCTTTTGCTAAAAATAAAAATGCAATTGACCAACTAATAGCCCTAAAAAACATACCTAATGCAGCCCATTGAATCATTCCATTCACACCCATAAACTTATTCGAGTAAAACAACATAATGGCATAGTTGATAAATGTAAGAAAGCCGGCTAAAATAGGGGATAAAATAAGAATTGTAATTTCAGCTTGCTGATTAATTGTAGACGCAGCTTTAATATCATCATGAGCAACTCCTGCCAAACGAGGGTAATAATCTGTTCCCATCGCTGAAAAAACCATTCCTACATAAGTTGTAATAATAGCGAAACCTGCGGTATATAAACCAACTTGATCTACCCCCCCGGTACGATTAATGTATATGCGTATAATATAGGAAGCCCCTGTAGTAAATAAGAAACTTAAACTAATCATAATCCCCATTCTAATCATGTCTATTCCTTCCGTTTTTAACATTAGCTTAGTAATATTAATTTTTTTCATTTTTACTTTCGAACTAAAAAACCATGAAAAGAACAAGGTAACCAATGCACTTATAACTATTGCAGGAACTATACCCTTTAATCCCCAAATATAATAAAGAGGGATGGATATTAGCAATCCCATAGCGGTGCCTAAAAAATCCGCCTTTGCCAAATACTGAAGTTTGCGCATTCCCTGTAATATGGCCAATTGGCCAGCATTCAATTGCGTTACTAATAAAGTAATGGAAATACAAGCAAAAGCCAGCGTATAATCTCTATTGCCGAATGTCAGTTGACTTAACCAAGGAGATAAGCATATAGTAATTATTGTTCCTAACAAACCTGTCATCCAAACTAAGCGGCGTAATGTAGATACTACTGTAGCTATTTTATGACTATCACCTGTTGCATTGGCTGCAGAAACATTTTTTACGGCGCTGGTTCCCAGTCCAAAATTACTTACACTCCCAATTAAATTAGTAGTAGATGATAGCAACCCGAATATCCCTATTCCAGCAGGGCCAAGTAAAACCGCAATAGCTTTTGAACGTATAATTGAAATGAATATATTGAACACCTGGACCCCTCCAAATAAAGAGGTAGCTTTCATTATGTTACGATAGGAAGATCGAGTCTCACTCATTTATACAAGCCTGTTAAGCAACTTTACAACACTATCAGCTTCGCTTTCACTCATAACTTGGCTTATCGGCAGGCTTAACACCTCATTATGAATCTTTTCTGTTATCGGAAAAGATAAATTATTCCACTCCTTATATGCCATCTGCTTATGCGGTGGAATGGGATAATGAATTAATGTTTGAACCTCATTATCTGCCAAATATTTTTGCAACTTATCTCGATTGGGATGTCTTATAACAAATAGGTGCCATACATGGGAGTTATAAGCTTCAACTTTTGGTAAAGTTATTTCAGGATGTTTAATATTTTCCAGGTAATAGGAAGCGATTCGCCTCCTCTGCTCATTTTCGGTATCAAGTTTCTTTAATTTTACGCTCAGCATTGCGGCTTGTATCTCATCCAGGCGCGAATTCAAACCCTGGTAGTCATTCACATATTTTTTACGACTCCCATAATTACCCAATGTCCGAATAATATCTGCTAATTGTTCATCATGGGTGGTAACAGCTCCGGCATCGCCTAAAGCTCCCATGTTTTTACCAGGATAGAAACTATGTCCTGAAGCATGGCCAATAGCCCCTGTCCTCTTTTCTCCATAGCAACAACCATGTGCCTGTGCACTATCCTCAATAAGCTTCAAATCATATTTAGAAACCAGCCGTTCAATTTCAGGATGCATAGCATTTTGACCATATAAGTGCACTAGCATAATGCCTTTAGTCCTGCCTGTAATGCTCTTTTCAATCAAAAACGGATCTATGTTATATTTGTAGATATCCGGTTCAACCAGAACAGGTTTAAGCTTATTATCAGTAATGGCTAGTACGGATGCTATATACGTATTGGCTGGTACAATAATCTCATCACCTTCCTTCATAGCTCCCAACTCAATATATGCCCGTAAAATCAGGCGAAGAGCATCTAATCCATTAGCAACACCAATGCATTGTGTAACCCCAATATATTTTGCATATTCGCTTTCAAACGTTTTAAGTTCCTCACCCTGTAAGTACCATCCTGAATTAATAACACGATTAGCAGCACGAGACAATTCTGCCTCATGTGTTTTGTTGATTTTATGTAAGTCAAGAAATTTTATCATGATTGTTCATTTAACCATTCATCATACGATTTTCCCTCCCAAGGCATGCCACGGTCAAAATTATATGGCCATGGATAATAGGATTTATCTGGATTGTTTTTGGATTTTATTTCACGTACATCACAAAGCCTTTTAGCTGGATTCCCCATTATTAAATCAAAATCTTTGGCACGATACCTAACCACAGAACCGGCACCAATTAAAACATGTTTCCCAATTTGGACCCCCGGCAGTAATATAGCCCCAGTTGCTATTTGTGTATAATCGCCAATCGTCGGTCCTATAGATACGTTAGATGGTGGATGCGGATCGGAAGTAAACACAACATAAGGATATATAAATACGTAATTACCAATTGTACAGTTTTGTGTAATGTGCACGTTGCTATGGAGCCAACAATAATCACCAAATATTGTATAGCCCTGTATATCAGACAATGTACCCACCTTACCCGCCTTACCAAACTTTGAATTCTCTCTTATTGTTATGCGATGTCCAGATGAAAACTCGTCACCTATGTCAACACCTGCATATATAATGGCGTGGCTTCGTATTAATGAATTTTTACCAATTTTAGTAACAGGATTTTGATAATCCTTATTATGATAATAATCGTTTATTGGCTCACCAATTACGCAGTTGTTTGCAATAATGGTATTATCCCCTATTTCAACATTGTCGTATATAACCGTATTATCGCCTATTTTAACATTAGAACCCATTTTTGCCGAGGAGCTTATATGAATATTTCTATTATTAAATTTCATTTTTATATTTTAAAAAATCTTTATAATTTCTTATATAGTCCACCTCATCATACAGGAGTGAAACTACTACCAATGATACAGAACCGGAAGAAAAATTAACAAGTTCGCGCCATATTCCGGGAACAATTAACAAGCCATAATTAGGTCGGTTTAGTGTGATAGTTTTAGTCTCTTTACAATCATCCAAAATCACATCAAAGGATCCGCTTGCAGCAACAAGCAATTGATATAGCTCTTTATGTGCATGTCCTCCTCTGGTTTCTCCTCCGGGAACATCATATAAATAATACACTCTTTTGATCTTAAAGGGAATTTCCATATTTGAGCTAATAGGTGTAATATTTCCAGATGGATTCTTTATTTGAGGTAATTGAATAACCACACACTTCGAAACTGGATTAGTGTTTCCCATTATTCTTCTTTAATAATATAAAATCATTAAAATCCCTAATATAATCCTGTTCATCATACCCGGTAGAAGATAAAATAAGCGCGAGGGAGTTTGTAGAGAAATTCTCCATTCTTCTCCATACCATTTCAGGAACATACAAACCATAATAAGAGCGGTTTAATGAATATCTTTTTTCTTCTTCACCCTCATTTAACATCACATCGAAACTTCCGGATAGTGCAATTATAAATTCGCAGTTTATTTTATATGCATGACCGCCTCTTGCTTCTCCCCCTGGAACATCATAAATCCAATAGGTCCGCTCTATTTTAAAGGGAATATGTTTCTCTTCTTCAATAAAAGAAAGATTTCCTCTCAGATCAAGAATTTTAGGTAAATTAAGTATTTGAATGGTATTCGACTCCACTTTTTAACAGCTTTATTGCTTACCTTTTATATTATTTTCCTTCACTTATCTACCCTGCATTTTTCCAAACAATACGTTAGAACCCGATAAATTTTTATGTAGGCTACTCATTATCTCCAACAAAAACATTGACTATTCTTTTCAAGAGACCGGGCGACTTTTCCTTTTCAGCATAATAGCCATAGCCGTAGCCATAGCCATAGCCGTAGCCATAGCCATAGCCGTAGCCATAGCCATATCGACCGCTCTTCTTCACACCGTTGAATACTAAGTTAAGTTTCTTAAATTTACCTTCTTTAGATAAATCATCTACAAACTTAATATTGTGCCTTGGCGTATAGTCTTGGCGCAAAATAAACAACGTAGCATCTGCCTGTTTCTCTAATATCTGAGCATCTGTTACAACACCAACTGGTGGAGCATCAATAATTATACATTCATAATGAGCTCTTAAATCCTTCATTAAAACATCAATTTGTCCATTCAGTAATAATTCAACCGGATTAGGAGGTATGAGTCCACTTGTAATAATGTAGAAGTTTTCTACCCCTGGAACATGGTGTATTATTTCATTAATTTCTGCACGACCTATTAAAAAGTTACTAAGTCCCTTTGTTTCCGTCAACTTCAAAGCATTAGCTAGCTTGGGTCTACGCATATCGAACTCCAAAATTATCGTCTTCTTCCCAGTCATTGCCAAACTTGCTCCCAAATTCAAAGAGATAAATGATTTCCCCTCACCACTTAAGCTGGAAGTAAAAAGAATGCATTGAACATCTTTCCCCACCGATAAGTATGAAAGATTGGTACGTAATGAACGTAATTGCTCAGCAAAAACTGTGCGACGACCTACGTCCATTATAATGGCATCAGCATGCGTGGTATAGGATATAGAGCTTAAAACAGGCAGAGATGTTCCTTTTTCTATATCCTTTCTATTCCTGATTTTATCATTCAGGCTATCTGCTACATAAATCCAAATTAAAGGAAAAACGAGCCCTCCAAGAATAAATAACATATATACAAGTGCATGAACAGGTTGTACTGGGACAAAACTACTTTCTGCACTATCAATAATACGAATATCAGAAATAGTGGAAGACAACGACATTTCAGTTTCTTCCTTTGTTTGGAGAAGATATCTATAAAGGTGACTTTCTGCAGAATCCTTACGGCTAATATCTACCAGGGTCCTTTCCTTATCAGGAATATTCTTTAATATTCCCTCTAATTGACCATTTTTGTTTTCTAACTCAGCAGCTGTATTGTCCAAATTTTCCTTGATAGTTTTTATATTTTCAAGGATATCTTTCTTTAAACTTTTAATTTTGTCATCTGTTGCTAAAACCATCGGATTTTCTGAGCCGGTTATTCTTACGGCGCTTTCCTTATCCATTTGATATTGGTTCAGCCTACCAATAAGTGCAATAAGTGTAGGGTCACTAAGTCCGGCAGAATTAGAAACACCTGATATCGTTCCAGGAACCATCCCTCCTTGATCATTTTTTACATAATCTTCAATACCGTCTAAAACGCTCTGCTGTATTTTTACCTGGTTTAATTGAGCATCATTAGCTTGCACACTCACAAGATATAAATTAGCTTCTTCGCTCAGGTTGGTGATACCTTCTTTGCTTTTATATCGCTCAATGGTATCTTCAATCTTATTCATATCAGTAGAAAGTAAACTCAAACGTTTTTCAATAAAACTAAGAGTTTTTGTACCCTCCACATTTTTGTCATCGATAGCTTCCTGAGTATAAGAATCTATCAGATTATTAACGATATCCATTCCCCTTTGAGGTATAACATCTTTTATTTCCAAATCAAGCACACTCGACATTTTAGTCGGGGTTTGAACATCCAAATTTATGGCTTGGGCAGCTACATTTACAGGCTTAACATATACCATCAGTTTCTTTACTTGAGGACTCATGCCTGTAAGTACAACTTTAAATGTTCCGTAAGGAGTTTTTACAGAATCCCCGGGTGAGAATTTTTGCCCATTATTAATACTGAATGTTCCATTATCAATTATAGTTACATCAAGAGGGGCCTTGAATGTGAGCTTATTTGAGGCTAAAAGTTGAAAATAAATAGGGCTGTTTTTATATAAATACATCTCCATTGTATCCGCAATATGAAAACGTTTTTGTTCTTCATAACTTACATTCAGGTTGAGTTTCTTAGCAACCATTTCCTTTAAAGAATAAGACTGCAGAATTTCTATTTCATTATCAACAATTTTACTCGAGGAAAAGATATTGAACTCTTTCAATAATTGGTCTTGCCCCATGCCTTTGCTTTCATCCTTTAGAACGATACTTGCATGTATTTTATATAAAGGAGGAGTATACTTAAGATATGCATATGCAAAAACAACAGCAACTATTAAAGAAACCGCAAAGAATCTCCAGTAGGATAAATACTTATAAACTACTTCTTTTAAATTAAAGGGTTCAGGTTTTTGTTCTTCAAAAAAATCTTTTGCTGGAGATGTACTCATTTAACAATATTTATTTTTAGTATTAACATTTATCTCTATAGGCTTTGCTTTGTTATGGGATAATAATAGTAGGAATATCTATAATGAGATTTTGTGAGATTTAGCTTATTATTGGGACTTTGTTATGTGATAATAATAATATCCCAATATCAATAATGAGAGTGAGCTTATTATGGTTGGTAATATTACAATTGCAGTGCCAGAACTAATTACTTTACCCCTTGAAGGCTCTACATATAGAATGTCGTTTGGCCTGAGATAATAATAAGATGAATCAAAAAAATCTCTTTTGGTAAGATCTATTCTCTTAAATTCCCTGACTCCATTTTCTTCACGAATCAGAAGAACATTCTTCCTTTTCGCATAAATTGTAAGGTCACCTGCCAAACTTAGTGCTTCAGGTAAAGTAACCCGTTCATTAGAGATAGTATATACCGAAGGTTTCGCTACTTCACCTAATACGGATATTTTAAAATTCAAGATTCTTACGCTTACGGTAGCCTGCATTAAGTATTTTCCTAATCTCCTTGTAATAGTATCCGATGCATCCTTAGTGTTCAAACCCATAAGTGTTATCTTACCTACAAGCGGAAGTGTAACAGTTCCATCCTTATCAACCAGGAAACCAACAGGAGCAGTAAGTTCAGTAGATGAACTATTTTGATTTTGGGATTGCATCATTTGTCCTTCAGGAAAAACATTAAACATTTGATTTGCCTCAGGGCTTAAGCTAAATACTTCTATGCTTAATATATCTCCAGGTTGGATTTTCGAGGTATAACTCCCTTTAATCTGAATACTTTCAATATCCGAGTTCTTCTCCTTCGGCTGAAAATATACCATTCCTTTGCGAGAAACACATGATGTCAAACACAATATCATCAAAAAAAGCAGAACACACCTGTTAATCATTTATTTATCGATTGAAATTAATATTGAGCACTCTCACAAAAAGGTGCAAAGTTAGTTGATTTTATGGAATCTATGTTTGACAGAAAAATAAGTCTTAAAATTATATACAATACCAGAGTAGCATATTTCTTATACATCAAAAGAAAAATGACTACCTACCTTAAATTAACATAGATTACAAATTACACTCTTGCCCTAAAGCTATTTCTTATTTTTCATTTCAACAATTTCAAACTCAACCCTGCGGTTCTTTTGACGGCCTTCATCTGTTGAATTACTTGCGGCATAATGTGTTTTACCATAACCTTTATAGGTCAATCTTTTGACAGATATTCCATTTTTTGTCAGGTAAGTAACTACTGATTTTGCACGGGCTATTGATAATGCCTCGTTATATGGAACTGTACCTACGCTATCGCAATAGCCGGATATTTTGATTTTAATAGTGGGGCTATCCTTTAACATCCCAACTACCCTATCAAGTTCGGCTTTTGATTCATCGCGTAAAACAGACTTATTGAAATCAAAGAAAATATTATTCAGTACAACAGAACTATTTACCTTAAGTGGTTGAAGAACAAAGTTTTCAACGATATCCTTGTGATAGTTATTGGTATCTGATAAATCAAGATTTAACGAAGAAAATAAATATCCGTTTGCCTTAACAGCGACACCATAGTTAACTTCATCTCTTAAAGAGACTTCATACTTTCCAGTCGAAGGATCAGATACTACATTTGCAACAATACTATCCTTCTTATTGTCAACTACTTCAACAGTCGCAGCAATAGGTTGATGAGTAGCAGAATCTGTAATAACACCATGTACTAAGGTACGTCTTGGTATTCTTTTAGGATAAACATAGCTAACCATATATATATCTTGGTCGCCATAACCTCCCTTGCGAATGGAACTGAAATAAGCGTGCTTGCCATCAGATGATATGCTATAAAAAATATCATCATCCGGGCCGTTAATTGGGTAACCAACATTTACAGGTGTTGTCCACTTTCCACTATCATTTTTACTGGTTTTAAAAATGTCATATCCTCCCATGCTATTGTGTCCTTCAGAACTGAAATACATGGTTAAGCCATCTGATTGAATTGACATTTGTCCTTCATTGTACTTAGTATTCACCACAGGGCCAAGGTTCTTAGCATCACCCCACACGCCATTGGCATCAGCAACACTCACATAAATATCACTTCCTCCATATCCGCCCGGACGATCACTTGAAAAGTATAAAGTTTTATTATCAGGAGCAAGACTAACACTTTGTTCGTGATGTGTATTTATTTTGCCATTTAATAATGTAGGGGTCGACCAGTTATTTCCATGCAAATGGCTTTCGTATATATCTCCACCATCATTTCCATGGTATATATAAAGTGTTTGAGCATCTGCCGAAATACCGGCTAAAGCATCCTGACCGGTGGTATTAACCGTCGGGCCCATATTGGTTGCAGTACCCCATGTTCCGCCTTGATTTAATGACATATACACATTTTCGAGGTATAAGCCATCTACCGGAGCTACATCACGTTTCTCAGTGTTATTGGGTCTTCTGGATGTAAAAATTATTTCAGATTGATCGGGAGTAACTTCAGCCCCATATTCAGGATATTGGGTGTTTACATTTTCCCCAGCATCGGTTATAACAATATTCTTAATTGGATTTTGTGTTAATTCTTCCCCATTATCGCACTCTTCTATTTTTTTCTTGGTATCAGCAACTCTATCTTTGTCTACACCGGCTGATTTTAGATACGCATTATATTCCTGTTTAGCATCTTCCCATTGCATATTAACATGATATGCCCTTCCAAGCTGATAGTGAATATCAGGGGTTACCTTCGGATTTATTTTATAAGCCGTTTGCAAATAAGTTAAAGCAGTCGTTTTATCGGGAGAATGTTTCGAAAGCATACATAACCCGATTAAATAGTTGAGCTGATCATTATTCGGATTGAATTTTTCAGCTTCAAGGAAATAAGGAATGGCCTCGTTATATCTTGTTGGGCCCATTTTATATAGAACCTCACCAGAGTCTAAATAAGTTACGGCATGAGTGTATCCCTGTTTGTCATTTTCAAAGTTTTTCTCTTCAAACTTTACGTTCTGTTGTGCAGAAGAAATTAGGGCAACGAAAAGAAATGGTAAAAACAAATGTTTTTTCATGATAGGCGTTTTTTATTGATTATTTGGTGTTTATAGTAAATAAAAGGTACTTGTTGCGTTCTGATAGGGGATGTTTTAAGGCTATTGCAAGAGAAGCATTTACATATGTGGCAAGCATAACAGTACTCCACCTCATATCTAATCTTTCTAACTGATGCTCCATGTAAAGTATTACAATTTGGGAACAAAGGTAAAAGAATTACCAATACAATGACAAAAAAATTATAAGCCTCCATTCACAAGTATAACCAGCTATGTGAGGTTATTATAAAAAGACAAGTGAATTAACTGGCTAATAAGTAAAACTATCTTATTTTATATGTATCTGAATGTCCACTTATGAACATGCTTTATTAAATAAATGTTAACTGTTTTATTACTTGTTATTGCATTACAGTTATTATAAATTTTACTATCGACATTTTCAAGTTATAATGCTACCCAGGTCACTAAGAAAATTTGCATCATTAAAAATACTCATGATATTGATATAAAAAGGCTATGCAGATTCAACTAGTTCAATAAGACCATAAGAGACCTGCAAGAAAGCAACCCGTCTATTTTCAAATAGAATGGCGGGCTTAGGTTCAGAAACAAGAAATCCTCCCAAATCCTGCAACCGCATAATTTCTTTCTCTATATCATTTGTTTCAAAGCAGAGATGGTAATAGGTTATTCTCCGCTTTATAAGGTTTTCTACCTGCTCGCCCGAAATTAATTCGATGGTAGTTCCCTCTCCTAGTTTCAGTATGCAAAGTTCTGCCTTCTGCTGCGGATCATGCACAATAGGGCTGACATCAACAACATCATGCATCTGCTTAATTGCTTCTATTTCTTCTGCAATGTTCTTACACGCTATTCCTATATGATGAAATTTCATAATACAACTATCATTTAATGAGATACTTTACATCGAGCAGTTTACCAAAAGATATTTTAGTCGCGCTAAAACCAGCCTGAATTTTTTATTTGCTGTTCAGTTTTTTTTCAATAGTATCGCACATGTCACCTACATTCTTAAAACCTTGTATCTCAGCAGTTGTAAAACGTATTTTAAAATGCTTTTCGATGGCTACAATAAGTTGTATATGCGAAAGTGAATCCCACTCTTCTACATCGGCGGCGGTAGTTTCACGCTTCAATGTAATGGAGTCATTATCGAGTTGGTCGACAAAAATTTTGGTGCATTCATTTAAGATTTCGTCTGTATTCATAGTTTAATTAGAGTTTCTGATATAACATGTTTTAGGTTGGTAACTATTCACATCTCCATACCAGAGACCGCCTTTTGCTGTAAATCCAAGACTTTTATAGTGATTACGAACCATACCATTCTTCTTGGTCTCTATGTATTCGCCCGCAATGTTATCAATTTTATGTTTACGCGCATATTCCATAATTTCATTTAACATAAATTGTTCCATGCCTCTTTTCAATACCCGGCAGCTCATAATCCAAGTATCTACGAATAAATCCCCATCATCTTTCTTTTCAAGTATAATCATCCCGATTAATCCGTGAGAACCATATTTATCAGCTAGTGTGAACGAAAACGTATGATACTTATCGTGATCCCCGTTCATTCGTTTTACATCTTCGTCGGTATATCGTTTAGTCCTGAGGTTAAATTGATTGGAACGTTGGGTAAGTTGAGCAACACGGGGAATGGTAAATGAATTGAACGACTTTGTTTCACATACCATATCCAGGCTTTTCAGGAAATCAACCTCTGAAGTGTAGGAAAGGCTGGCACTATTTCGGAGCGCTTCCGCTTTATACAACAGGGTGCGTTCCTTATCCTCGTCAGTATACGCGTTTGTTTCAAATAGGTTGAGTTTGTTCAGGTATGTCAAATACTCCGAAGGGTCTTCAGGTAGTTCAGGCACACAAACATCGGGCAGGTAAGTTCTAACGATATTACGTTCAAAAGGATTATCGTCAATAAACACCATAGAATCAAACCCGATATTTAGTACCGACTGTATGTATTTTATATTGTCGTTTTTATTGGACCAGTTAGCCACAAACACAGCAATGTCATCGGTGTGCAATACCATATCAGGGTGCTTTTCAAAAGGTTCCTTAGCATTTGCTTCATCATTTTTGCTGCATACCGCTAAAATAATGCCTCTTTCTTTTAAGGCTTTTGCCCATAACTGTATTTCTGTAAATGCCTTTCCAATACCTAAATCGCCTATTTGAATATTATCTATCCCGTCATCACCAATTATCCCTCCCCAAAGTGTATTGTCCAAATCAAGAATCAGGCACTTTTTTGCAAAGCCGGAAAATGCTTCAATTACCTGTATTAAATTATCCGCAACTGTTATAATAAAATCGAAGTTAAATATTACATCCGAGTTTATATAGAGCCTGCTATCGAATGTGTTCATTGCTCCATGCAATGCTTGCAACCCACACAAATCAACCAATGAAACAGCTGCATCATTTTGCGCCCAATTCATCAACTCCATGTTCATCTTTTTCTGTTGGTAGCTGAAAGAACTAGTTACCTTTCCTGAAAAATTGCCAAATATGGCATCAAATGCATCAGGGACATTAAACACTAGGAAATTAGTGTTCATATGAGAAGAAACAGTGGAGCTAATCTGTTTTAGGTGTTCCACGGAGTTTTCCGCAAAATCAGAACTCGAACCGTTTTTATAAAATTTCTTCTTTAGTTTATACGGAGAAAGAAATATAATTGTGAAATCAGGTTTAAAGCTATACAATTCCGAATCGGCATCGGATACCGTAATGTCAATTGCATCGTACTCAGCTTCCCATACTTCAATGTTCAGTTTTTTTTCATATGCCATTCCCCTTATCGCCTGGGTAAGGTATTGGGTAGCCGAATCTGCAAGAATGGCCACTTTGATTGTTTTAAAGCCTGAAAAATCTTTCTTTAAATTGGCTTTTATCTGCTTAAAATCCACTTTTCGTCTTATTTTTTACGGTTTATACTTTCTATCTCCAACAGAAAATATCTTTGTTTTATTTTTATATCCTGGCTCTTATCTATCAATATGCC
>JABDCH010000055.1 GCA_013288205.1 Bacteroidota bacterium
ACGGACTCCCTCAAGGTAGGAAGGTGTACCATTCCTTTTAAACCTGCGGAAAGCCAGCTTAAAGTTACCTTTTAAAGCATATAGCATTTCCCATGGGCAAATAGGTGGCATAAGTACTAAAGTGATAGTTCCACAAGGCTTAAGCAGGGGCGAGAAGGATTTAATAACCTCCTCGAGTTTTGGGGTACAATTAAGCCCTCCGAAGTTTGAAAAAATATGATCGAATTTTTGCTCTTTTATATTTTTCAGCTCAAGAAATGAGCAATTTTGAGTTGTTATTTTATCTTGCAGCCTATGTTCGCATACTTTTTTCTCCAGTATGCCGAGCATGCCGGGGGCATTATCGGTAGCATGGACATAGTAGCCTTTTTGGGCAAAGTATATAGCATCAATACCTGTTCCTGCATTTAATTCTAATATATGCTCTCCTTTATGCCAAAATTTCAGTACATTTTCCCGAACGCGCGTACGCATCCACTGCAAAATTTCATTTCCGGCATCTACCTCATCAAAACTAGAAGATTGTTTTGAAAATGCCGTACTAACATTTTGTTCCTGCCCTGCTAATTCAGCTGCTATAAAATTTTTCATGGGTTAACATTTTCCACTTGTATATATATGAGGCGGGAAAATAGTAGAGAATCGATAATCCGTTTTTCAATTCTCTATAACTCATTGAAAGTGGTCTTTTTAAAATATTTTCTAAACTTATCAGGGCTTGCTTACCCTTATAAATTTTGTGTACAAACCTATGCAATTGTTTGTAGAATTCCGGAGGATATGTGTTTTTAAACAATAAAACCAGTTCATCTGAATCGGTCCAATTAGCCTTTTGTTTTAATTCATTTTTTACACGTTCATAAAAAAGAGTGCCGGGTAATGGGTAGGAAACAGATATTCCGATGTCTGATGGCATTAAGGTCAGAAGCATTTTAATGGTATCTCGTATATCTTCCATTGTTTCTCCCGGATATCCAAATTGAAGGAAAAATGCCGGTTTTATATGATGCTTCTTTAATAAACGGGTAGCTTCGTATATCTGCGATACCTTGGTGCCCTTATCCATGGCATCCAATATTTTTTGTGAACCCGATTCGGCTCCCATCCAAACACTTTCGCACCCTGCTTTTGCCAGGGCCAATATAAAGTTTTCCTGTAGCAATAAGTCGGCACGGCACTGTATTTTAAAAGGGATCTTGGTATTCATTTGTTCTAAGATATCGGCAAATTCCTTTACCCACATAGGCTTTAGCCCGAATATATCATCACAAAACCAAATATGGTCCGGATTAAAGTGCGTTTTCAAATAAATCAGCTCTTCTGTTACATTTTTGGGAGAGCGAGAGTTGTATCTATTACCATATATGGGTTTTGCGCACCAATTACATTTAAATGGGCATCCCCTAGTAGTAGCCATATTTATCGAAAAATACCCCCAATTGGTTATCCATGCTTCTTTATATGGAGTTATATTAATCAAGTCCCATGCTGGCATAGGAAGATTATCAAGGTTTTTAAGAACTTCTCTTTTATTGTTAAGTATAAGCTGTCCATCTTTTTTATAAGCTAACCCCTGAATGGTTTCTATGCTTTTTCCATCCTTTTCAATGTCGTTTATCAGCTCAAGCAACGTCATTTCACCTTCACCAATAATGATGTAATCAGCGCCATGATCAATGTATTCGTTGGGATGGTCGGTAGAATCGGAACTTGAAACAATCACCTTGCACCCTTTTTGCTTGGCTATTTTAGCCATTTTGAATGCAGCCTCACGCATATTGGTAAGGCACATTTTAGTGAGGTAATTGAATCCGTCATCATAAATTACCAAATATTGGGGATGTTCTCTTTCAACAACGGGGGCAATTTCTTCTGCAGTAGTTGAAAACATGGTATCATGCAGTGCAATAGTATGTCCGGATTCCCTTAACACTGCTGCTGCATACATTGTTCCCAAGGGAGCATAAGGTTGCTGTTGTTTCCACTGTTTGGGGTCGAATTGCAAAAAATAAGAATGCGTTAACAGTACGTTAGCCATCTTAGCTAAGATTGATGTGGAATTTTTGCTCGAATTCTTTTATGTTCTTACGATAGGCGTTAAGAATCTTTGTCTGAAATCCGCGAGGATGATGCTTAGAGACATTCTTCTTTGAACGCAAATTTAGTTCAAATTCTTCTTTTGTTAATGTTTTAAATTTTCTTTGCCACTTTTTTAGTGTTATTTTGTAACATAAAGTATCAAGCGAGTCTCCCCATTTCCCTTGAAACAGCTTCTCTATGAATCCTTTTATGCGTGATTCGTTAGCAGGTATATTTTCTCCTGAAATACACTCCATTATCGTATTTGGAAAAAAATCTTTTATCCACGCATTCGATTGCATCAGTTTCCTGTAAAGCCCCGTATTGCACATTGTAATCAAGGTTGCCAATTCGATGGCTGTAAATATATTTTTGTCTTGTATTTCAAGACTATCGGTGTCAATAAAGTAATTTATACAAAAATATTTATGGGAATTGAACAAGAATAACCGCTTAAAGAGTGCCAACATCATCCGGCTTAGCCATAATCTGCCGGGTTCAGTAATTATAAAGTAATCTACATCACTATCCTTATCGGCATACCCCTTTGAAAGGGAACCTGATAGATAAACCCCTCTTACAAAAGGGAAATAGGAAATAATGGCCGAGTATTTGAGAGCTTTTTTGAGCATTTCAACCGCCTTAATATTACCTTTAGTTCGCCTGGTAACCAATAGGCCGATATCTTCCTGCGAACATGAGTAAAATTCTTCTTTCCGTTGCAGGTATCCTAACTTTTCAAAGAATCCCAATTCGTTTTCTACTTCTTCCAGGGTAGCATTACTTCCACAAAATCTTTTAATTTCTTTTGCTGTTAATGGAAAACTAAATATGTCAAAATATAAAAGAGCTTTCAGCAGCTCGTGTGCAAGAACCTTTTTTTTAGCCTTGAATACCGCATTTATATAGTTAGTATCATACTCGTATATCATAAGATATCCGGATTGTTAAGGGTGGTCATTAAAATTACGCAAATAGTATCCTGTTGGTTTTTTGTTGTGGCTTTATTACATAGAAGATGTCATTAGACTTAAAAAGGTGGGGTATATGTAGTTGTTTTGACGGGAGCACAATAGTATTCTTAATTTGTTGATTTTACAGTGTTTTTTCTGGTATTGTAAAAACAAGTCTACTTTTGAGATAATTATGCATCTATTACCAATGATATGGGAATAATTAGCAAAATAAAACGATATATCCCGGCATCTGTTGCTTCACTTTTTGATACAGATGTCAGGCATGCCTATGATATGTGGTCATCAAAGTATGATGAGCAACCCAATAATTTAATGTTAGCCTTAGATGAGACGATGTTTACAGAATTGATAGCAAATATTAGTTTTCAGAACAAGATAATTGCCGATGTGGGTTGTGGTACCGGCAGACATTGGCAAAAAATCTATGCCAAACAGCCTGCTAAAGTTATTGGATACGATGTTTCAGAAGGAATGTTGAATATATTAAAAAGGAAACATCCGGGGGCAGAAACCTATAAGCTGGAGACGAATCGGTTGGCCAGATTGCCAGAGAATAGTTGTGATATTATCATTTCTACCCTTGCGGTTGCACATATAAAAAATATAACGGATGCTTTTTCGGAGTGGGCTCGAGTACTAAAACCAGATGGGCATATTATAATTACCGATTACCACCCTGAAGCTTTGGCCAAAGGCGGCAACAGAACATTTGAACACAACGGAAAACAAATTGCCGTTAGGAACTACGTTCATCCTATAAAGAAGATTAAAAATATTGCCCGGAAACTCGATTTTGAAGTAGTAACATTTATTGAAAAGAAAATAGACGAGACGGTAAAAGCATATTATGAAGAACAGAATGGCTTGCCTGTTTTTGAGCGGTTTAAAGGAACTTCAATTATTTATGGAATTCATTTAGTAAAAAAGAATGCGGCTAAATAATGTAACCCCTATAACAGGAGGAAGGGACATTGATATTCTTATTGAGGATGGGAAAATAAAGTCCATTTGTCAATCAGGGGACTCTGAAACAAGTATTCCTGGCGAACCGACTATTGAGTTTCATAATGCCATCGCATTTCCAGGCTTAATTAATTCACATGACCACCTGGACTTTAATTTGTTCCCACAACTGGGAAATAGAATTTATAAGAACTATGTGGAGTGGGGGGAAGATATTCACTTGCAAAATAAGAATATTATAAATAGCATACTAAAAATCCCGCAAGAATTAAGGATACAATGGGGTATTTATAAAAACCTCTTAAATGGTGTTACTACTTTAGTAAATCATGGTCCGAAGCTTGATGTTAAGGATGAATTGATAACGATTAGGCAGGAATCCTACTCTCTGCATTCTGTGCAACTCGAAAGCAAATGGAAATACAAATTAAATAATCCGTTCATAGACAAAAATTGTCCTGTATCTATTCATATAGGTGAGGGTACCGACGAGATAAGTGAAGAAGAAATAGACCGACTAATTAAATGGAACTTGCTTAAAATCAACATTATATGTATCCATGCAGTAGCTATGAATGAAGAACAGGCCGAGCATTTTAAAGCGATTGTTTGGTGCCCTGATTCAAATTATTTTTTGTTGGGACAAACCGCGGAAATAGCCCGACTGAAGAATAAAACCCAAATTCTTTTCGGGACAGATTCTACCGTGTCAGCCGGTTGGAATATATGGGAACATTTGCGCCTGGCAAGGAAGACAGGCATGGTATCAGATACCGAATTAGTGAATATGTTAACTGTTTTACCTGCAGATATATGGGGTATACCTAATTCGGGGATAGTAAAGCCCGGTTATGCAGCAGATATTGCTATTGCAAAAAGAAAATCAGGAACTAAGGCAATGGATGCATTTTTTGCATTGAATCCGGAGGATATATTGATGGTGATGCATAACGGGAAAATAAGGCTTTTTGATGAGGATTTACATGCTCAAATAATGGGTCAAGGAAATTCCCTTGAGGGGTTTCATAAAATATACCTTGGAGATGCAGTTAAATACGTCTCCGGTAATCTTCCGGGTTTATTGGAAGAGATAACAAAGTATAAACCGATAAAATCCTCTATACCCGGATATATCCGGTGGTGAGTTATTTTACTAAGAACGAGAAGCCTTAGTTATCATCATTAGTATGAGATGGAGCGGCTCCCTCATTTTGGTTTGGGGTAGATGAGCCCCCAAAAACGAAACCGAGCGTCATAGTAAATCCTACATTATGCCCGTTGTCCCAAGTATAGGAGAGATTATAAAAGTTGCCCACATTTGCATTATCATGTACCAGTGCAGTATTAATAGAGTTGCTATATCTTGCTTCGGCATAAAAATGAGGGGTAATATTATAATAGAACCCTATATAAGGGCTAATATCTATTGAGTTAAGGTCAAGTGAGTAATTAATGCTTTGCGCTTCATAAGAATAACCTACTAAAGCCCCTACGGATGCACCCGCTTCAATTCCGTAGCGATCGGTGGCCTTATTTCGCAAATTAAAATGAATGGCATGTTTTATACCTATTACCACGTCTACGTAATTTAAGTCTATAGTGAAATAAGGGCTTATATATTGCCCTGTAGGATTGATATAGGGTGTGCTCGCGCTATCGTTAACAATATTGGGCTTTTGTTCCGCTCCTCTTTCTATAAAGCGGATTTCCATTTGCAGAGTAGTTTTGGGGCTTATTTTTGTACTCACCGTACCTGCAATGGTAAATCCCAAATGTTCAAAATCGGCATCAGCATCTATATTATCAGTACCCGGTATATCAGATACAGAGGCCCCAACATAGAAACCGGCTTGAAAAGTTTGTGCGGTGGAATATTTGAAAGCGGGGAATATTAATAAAAGTACAATTAGAATGCGCTTCATAATAAACAACAGGATGGTTTGATTAAATGCAAATTTATACTTTATCTTCACAATAACCCCACAATAAGGAGTATAATGTAACTAATTTCGAAGGAAATTGCCTTAGAGTACTTGAGAATACTAGGTTTCTATAGGACAAATTGAATGCCCCTGGTGTGGAGTATATATATAACTATGGCAGCTATAATGCGGTATATACCAAATACCCTGAATCCATGTTTTTGTAAATAGGTGATGAAGAATTTTATGGCAATCATAGCAACCACAAAAGCAATCAGGTTACCTATTAGTAAAAGGCCTACTTCCTGTCCGTGGAAACCATCCCCCTCTTTGTAATATTTGAAAAGTTTAAATACGGTCGCCATAAACATGGTCGGTACGGCTAGGAAAAACGAGAACTCAACAGCGTTCTTTTTATTGAGTTTTTGGCTTAGCCCGCCCACAATGGTCGCAGCCGAGCGTGAAACTCCGGGTATCATAGAAATAGCCTGGAATAAACCAATCATAAATGCGCTTTGGTACTTCACTTCTTTATCCGGTTCTTTTTCCGATTTCCGAAACCATCTGTCAACAAACAACAATATAATACCACCGATAAGAAATGTCCAGACTACCACCATTACATTCCCCAACATTTCATCAATTTTCTTGATAAAGATAAATCCTAAAATTCCGGCTGGCAGAAAAGCTACAAAAAGCTTATAATAAAAGTCAATGCTCTTAAAAAAACGTTTCCAATACAGAACAACTACAGCAAGAATGGCGCCTAATTGAATAGCAACCGTAAAGGCCTTAGTAAATGCATCGTCTCCAATGCCCATCAGTGAACTGGCGAACATCAGGTGACCTGTGGATGAAATAGGTAAAAACTCTGTTAATCCTTCTACTATTCCTAAAATAATCGCTTGAAATATATCCATTTGCCGGTCTGTATTATTAAACGATGCAAAAGTATAAAATATGTCATATAAAAGATATGACGGTTGTAAAATATAAACTTACTTTTACTTTTTCGAGTAATAAATGGCAGACAATTTTAAAATACTAATTATTACACCCGAAAAGCCCGTCTCAGACGAAGGTCTTTTAATCAATGCTTTGTTTGAGGCAGGGCTTGAATTACTCCACATTAGAAAACCAGGTTACGGCATAAACGAGGTTCGAAATTTGATAAATTCAGTTTCAGTCAATTTTCACCCCCGGATAATCATTCATAATCATTACGAACTTTTACAGGATTTTAACCTAAAAGGAATACATCTTTCGGAAAAAGTAAGGGAAGAAGACCCTGTGAAACAAACTATGAAAGTCGTTTCCACATCTTTTCATAAGTTGGAAAATATAATAAATGAAAGCAGACATTTTGAATATGCTTTCCTGAGTCCCATTTTTTCAAGCATTTCCAAGCAAGGTTATCAACCTTCTTTGAATATTCAGCAAATAAAAGATTTTTTAGCCCATACGGTTCCATTTCCCATTATCGCGCTTGGTGGAATTACCGATGAGAATGTTATGCAAGTTCGCAAAATGGGCTTCAGTGGTGCAGCTTGTATAGGGTATATATGGGAAAGTCAAAATCCGGCCGAACGGCTTGCTAAATTAAAGAAAGCCGTAGCGGCTACTAATTAGTAAGGCAAAATATATTCTTTAACCCTTTTTGAGATAGGAGCAGGGCTGCCTGGCGGCTACGCATACCGCTTCTACAATAAAGTACTACGGGCATATCTGTATCTTGAAAACACTGCTCTTCTATGGCATACAAAGGAATATTTCTGCTTTCACTCTCAAGAGGAATAAATTCATGTTCATCGCTTACATCAATAGAAAGGTGCGGGGTTTTTGAAAATGTCTCAGCAAAGTTCTTTCTTGAAACAAACCGGATGGGTTCGCTATTGCATACTTCAGTGTAATCGCCTAATGATGTGATATTTTTATTCCCGGGAATTGCTTTAACTGAAAGCGCAGAGAACTTGTTGCTTAGTAAATCAACTATCCATAATTTACCCGATAAGGTTTTCCCTACTCCTGATAGAATCTTCAAAATCTCATTTGCTTGTGTGCAACCAATTACGCCCGCCAATGCTCCAATTATTCCTGCATCATTGCAATTCGCTGCATTTTCTTTTGCCGGAGGTTCCGGATACAGGCAGCGGTAGGTAGGGCCATCCTGGTAATTGAATGTTGAAACCTGTCCCTCAAACCCAAGTATGGAACCAAATACAAAAGGCTTGTTTAATAGTATACAGGCATCGTTAATAAGGTAACGAGTCTCGAAATTATCGGAAGCGTCTGCCACTACATCATATTCTTTTATTATTTCGAGAGCGTTTGTTCTATTCAATGCTCTTTCGATAGCTGTTATACCAACTAAGGGATTGAACGCTTTTAATTTTTGAGATGCAGCCAATGCCTTGTTCTTTCCTACATCATTCATATCATAAATAACCTGCCTTTGCAGGTTACCTATCTCTACCACATCAAAATCCATGATAGCAATTTGGCCCACTCCGGCTGCTGCTAAATAAGATAATACGGGGCAGCCCAAGCCTCCTGCACCAATAACCAGTACGCGACTACTTTTTACCTTTTCCTGGGCTTGCATACCCCATTCAGGTAATATTAGCTGCTTGTTATACCGTATGTTTTCTTCTTCGGTCATTAGTGGGCTGTAAGGGCTTTATCCCAGTTCTTCCATACAGGTTCGTAGCCCTGTTGTATAATCAATTCTAAAATTTGTTCCGGTGTACGTGAATCGCTTATTTCAAACTGTTCCAATGTTTCAGGAGAGGAAGAATATCCCCCCGGGTTTGTTTTAGAACCGGCACTCATAGAGGTTACACCCATGTTGATGAGGTGATTGCGCATATACTCCGGTTCACGTGTGGAAAGGGACATTTCCACTTCATGATCAAAAATACGGAGGGCACATATAAGTTGTACAAATTGCTTATCGCTTACCGGATGTTCTACCGATTCCACTCCTTCTGCCGGGCGCAATCTTGGAAATGAAATACTATAACGGGTTTGCCAGTATGTTTTTTCTAAATAGTTTAGATGAAGTGCCAGGAAAAAAGCATCGGTCCTCCAATCGCTGAGTCCTAATAGCACGCCAAGTCCTATTTTATTCATGCCTGCTTTGCCAATACGATCGGGTGTATCCAGGCGGTAAGTATAATTAGCTTTCTTTCCCTTCAGATGATAGGTCTTATATACTTCAGGGTTATAGGTTTCCTGGTAAACCAATACAGCATCGCAACCGGAATCTTTAAAGAGGGCATATTCAGTTTCATTCAAAGGCTGCACCTCTATAGAGACATCTGCAAAGCTTTTTCTTGCAATAGCAATAGACTTTGCAATGTATGCAGGATTGGCATGTACTGCATCTTCTCCTGTTACAAGCAGCACATGCTCAAAATTTCCTGCTTTCAAAAACTGGAACTCTGTTTGCATTTCCGCTTCTGAAAGTGTTTTGCGTGGGATTTTATTCCCAAAGCTGAATCCGCAATAAGTACAAACATTTAAGCATTCATTCGAGAGATAGATGGGAGCAAAGAGTTGTATGGTTTTGCCAAAACGCTGTATAGTAAGGTCATGGCTTTTAGCAGCAAACTGCTCCAGGTAGGTTTCGGCAGCAGGAGATAGTAGCGCCATTAGCTCGTCCAAAGTACATTTCTTTTTACCCAAGGCTATTTCCACATCATCGCTGGTTTTCGCATAAATCATATCATGCACTTTATCCCAGGAATATTTTTTTATGTATTCGCTAAACATGGCTTATGTATCTAAAAAGGTAGTTAAGGGACTGCTTGCTTCAGCATAGCTGCGTGCTTGCGGTAAACCCGAAAGGAAGGCTTTGCGTCCTGCTTCCACAGCTTGTTTAAATGCTTCGGCAATTAATACAGGATTCGTAGCTGTAGCTATAGCCGTATTTACTAAAACAGCATCAGCCCCCATCTCCATGGCTTGCGCTGCATGCGATGGCATACCTATTCCGGCATCCACTATAACCGGCACATTACTTTGTTCTATAATTATTTCCAAAAAATCAGCTGTTTTTAATCCTTTATTGCTTCCAATAGGAGAGCCGAGTGGCATAACAGCAGCTACACCCACATCCTCCAATCGCTTGCATAAAACAGGATCAGCGTGGATATAAGGCAGCACAATAAAACCTTGCTTTACTAATTCTTTAGCTGCTTCCAGCGTTTCCACCGGGTCGGGCATTAAATAGCGCGGGTCAGGATGGATTTCCAGTTTCAGCCAGTTTGTACCTAATGCTTCACGGGCTACATTGGCAGCAAAAACAGCTTCTTTTGCATTCCGCACTCCGGAAGTGTTAGGCAGTATATTGAATTGAGAATCGGTTAAAAAATGCAGAATATTCTCATCGTGCTTATTGATATCTACCCGCTTGAGCGCTACTGTTACTAGTTGCGAGCCCGATGCAAGTAATGCTTCTTTCATTTGAGAAAGAGAACCAAATTTACCAGTGCCTGTGAACAAACGCGAGGTAAATACTTTATCACCTATTTTTAATTCATCTGTTGATTTCATTATTCAATTTTTTTTCGCCGAGTGCAGCATAAAATTCCTGCACAGCTTGGTTTATATCTATTGCGTCGCTAATGGCGGATGAAACGGCTATTCCATGAATGCCCGATAACAGAAGTTTGTCTGCATCACTTGCGATAACGCCACCTATAGCATAAATAGGAGGAACCCTTAGTCCGGCTCTGTTTACAGCATCCATAATTATTTTATAGCCACCCATCGTAAGAACAGGCTTCAAATCTTTCTTCGTAGAAGTAAATCGCAATGGCCCTAAACCCATATAGCTTATTTTCTGCTTGGCAATTTTTATAACATCTTCAGCAGAGTTAGCGCTACCTCCGATGATCATTTCTTTATTCCTGAATATTTTTTTTGCCTCGGAAAATGACATATCTTTTTGACCGAGATGTACTCCATCTGCATTTACTTTTAAGGCAATTTCAGCATTATCATTTATTACACATATCGCGCCATGTGTTTTACATATAGTTGCAATATCCCCGGCAATTTGTGTCCAGGTTTTTTCATCTTTATTTTTAATGCGTACCTGTATCCATTTAACCCCTGCCTTGCAGGCTTGTTCGGCTAATTTGGGTGAATCGGTAATATATTGTAAACGTGAAAACATATTTAATTCAAGTGGTATCCCAGTAAGGTATTATTGCTTTTTAAAAAATGGGTAACATACTTTTTTCCTTTATCTATAGCTTCTTTCAGGCTATCTCCATTAGCAAGCGAAGCAGTGATAGCAGCAGAAAGTACACAACCGCTCCCATGTTTTTCGATTCCTTTTATTCTCACAGAAGAATATTCTTTTTTATTTTCTCCATTTATAAAGAGATAATCTGTGGAGTGCTTTTTATCCGAAGAATGGCCACCCTTCAACAATACAGGGCATTCTTTAGAAAGAACACTTGCAGCTTCATTTGCATTCTTTGACTTTCCAAGTTTCTCTGCCTCCTGTTGATTGGGCGTAATCAGCACAAGTTTTGAAAGAATATTATGTAATGAGTTTTTCCCGATTTTTATATTCAAATCAAAGCCTGCACTAGCGGCCAAAACAGGATCCCAGGTAATTTTAATATCCGGGAAATGTTGTTCACAAAGCTTTATGCTGTGCACTACATCTTGCAAATCCTTGTGCATACCTAATTTTACAGCTTTCACAGGAAAGCGTTCAGCCAGCAAAGCCATATTCTTTTCCTTTTCTTTTTTAGCTAGCCACGTAACACCTTTGAATGAAACATCATTCTGGTGGGTATTACTCGTAATTATGGCAAGACCATAAACTCCCAAAGACTCAAAAGTCTTAATATCGGCTAACACACCTGCACCGCCTGATGGGTCATACCCGGCAATGGTAAGAGCTATTGGTCTGTAAGGACGATTATATGGGCTTTTAACAGGCATTACGAATAAATTTCAGTTCCTGATTTTTTAAATGCCTCCGATTTTTCCTGCATTCCTTTTTCAATTTCTGTCAGTCCGTTTTGTTCTGCATAATCGCGTATATCCTGGGTGATCTTCATGGAGCAAAAATGTGGACCGCACATAGAACAGAAATGAGCAATCTTGGCTCCTTCAGCCGGCAAGGTTTCATCATGGAATGATTTGGCGGTTTCCGGGTCGAGAGACAGGTTAAACTGGTCTTCCCAGCGGAATTCAAACCGGGCTTTACTTAACGCATTGTCTCTGTATTGCGCTCCGGGATGGCCCTTGGCAAGATCAGCAGCATGAGCGGCAATTTTATAAGCAATAATTCCGTCTTTCACATCTTTTTTATCAGGAAGCCCTAAGTGTTCTTTGGGCGTAACATAACAAAGCATAGCCGTACCGAACCAGCCAATCATAGCAGCGCCAATGGCTGATGTTATATGATCGTAACCCGGTGCAATATCGGTTGTCAGTGGGCCTAGCGTATAAAAAGGGGCTTCGCCGCATACTTCCAACTGCTTATCCATGTTTTCCTTTATCATGTGCATAGGCACATGCCCGGGGCCTTCTATCATGGTTTGCACTTCGTGCTTCCAGGCTATTTTAGTGAGTTCTCCGAGTGTATCTAATTCAGCAAATTGAGCGGCATCGTTTGCATCGGCAATGCTTCCGGGGCGTAATCCATCGCCCAATGAGAAGGAGACATCATACGCTTTCATAATCTCACATATTTCTTCAAAGTTTGTGTAAAGGAAATTTTCCTTATGATGCGCCAGGCACCATTTGGCCATAATACTTCCTCCGCGCGATACAATGCCAGTTGTGCGTCTTGCAGTCAGGGGAACATAGCGCAATAAAACTCCCGCATGTATGGTAAAGTAATCGACCCCTTGTTCTGCTTGCTCGATAAGTGTATCGCGGAAAATATCCCAGGTAAGTTCTTCCGCTTTGCCATTCACTTTTTCCAATGCCTGGTAAATGGGTACTGTTCCAATAGGCACCGGGCTGTTGCGAATAATCCATTCCCGGGTTTCATGAATATTTTTCCCGGTAGATAAATCCATGATGGTATCGCCTCCCCAACGGAAACTCCATACGGCTTTTTCCACTTCTTCTGCAATGCTTGATGTAACTGCCGAATTACCTATATTGGTATTTATCTTCACCAAAAAGTTGCGGCCAATAATCATCGGTTCGCTTTCCGGATGATTGATATTTGCAGGAATAATGGCCCTTCCACGAGCTACTTCGTCGCGAACAAACTCGGGAGTAATAAGACCCTTGGGCATGGCAGCTCCATAGTTTTGACCGGGATGTTGTTTCCAATTAACATCATTTTTATTAAAGAGTTCGTCCATTCGTTGGTTTTCGCGGATGGCGATGTATTCCATTTCAGGGGTGATGATTCCCTTAAGTGCATAATGCATTTGCGATACATTGTGGCCTGCCTTTGCTTTTAAGGGCTTGTAGATATTTTTAAAACGTATGCTATCCAACGATGAATCAGCAAGACGTTTTCTACCGTACTCAGACGAGCAACTTTCCAGTTCGTTTACATCGTTGCGGTCTTTAATCCACTGTTCGCGAATGCGAGGTATGCCTTGATTTATGTCGATAGAAACAGTTTCATCGGTAAATGGGCCACTGGTATCATAAACGGTTACCGAAGGATTTGGTACAGATTTCCCATTGCCTGATAATTGGGTATCGCTAAGGCTTATTTCGCGCATAGCCACCTTTATGTTATGGAGTTTTCCGGCAACAACTATTTTTTTAGAAGCCGGAAGAGGCTTTGTAGTGGGCAATGTTTCGTTTGTCGGTGTTTGTTCTTTTTTCATGAGATTAGATTTAGCCGCCTTGTGTAGCGCGGATTATAATTATAGTATCGTTTTCGGTCAGTTGAAATGCGCTCCAGTTGGTGCGGGGAATGACGGTGCTGTTTACAGCCACAGCAAGGCCTTTTACATCCGTAACGCCGTGGTGGTGTACGACCTGTTCAAGGGTTGCAGAAGAGCCCGGCAGGTCAATGGCGGTATCGTTTATGCGTACTTTCATAGATGTTAATAAAACTTTAAGGGAGACGACGGACGGAAATTGTACTCATTTATCCCTTCGCAGGCATTATCCTGTGCAGGTTGTGAGGGTATAATCTCAGTCCAACAATTATGTGGACACCCCTTAATGCTTCGCAAATATATACAAAATAGTTATAAGGTATAAGCTATGAGATATATAGCGCTAATTGCCATAACTCCGTATGTCTCTAAAATAGCTTAAATTCAGTCCTATTTTACAGACAATCAATGGATTAATAAAGTAATATTCGCCTGATTTCCATTTTAATTCCATTTAGAAATCAAGTTATTAAGGAGCTTTAAACTTTGGTATGTTTTATTTCTCCCTTTTTTTAGGTGATTCGGCTGGTTTATCGTACAAAAGTTTACGCCCACCAGAAAATTTTATTCTTTCACTTTTATTCCGTCTTACACTTTCCATTTTACGTAATGTTCTTAAGCTTTCACGGATTAGTTGACGGATTATTAGTTCATTATCCATGTTGATGTTATTTTCCCAATAAATAGTAAGGAAAAAATGACTTATCAACTATGATTTTTCTTTAACGTGGATTTGGTATTATATATTGAATCATTTACTGCTTGAAAGAGCATTGAACCGTTCAGTATTGGTTTTGAATTTAAGACATAGAAATTGCCAGTTAGTGACTGAACCTTACCCTTCTCATCGGTTAGAATATCACCTGTGCAATACCCTTTTATAAGATTATTTTGAGATGAAATCTCGTATTCAAAATTTATTTTTGAATCATTGATTACATAAATCCAATCCGAACTCCATTGGAGATAATTACCTTCAGCAAAATTCGAATCATGCCATTTATTTGTGATAGTATCTTTAATATCCTTCCACATTCTTTCACCGTGTAAGACCAAAGAGCCATCTGCCCCCTTTTGGACAATTATTCTTCCCCCATGCTGATAAGTACCATCAAAAGAAGTGCAGAGATATTTATATTTACCATTTAAAGAAATATTTTTAAATCCTTGTTGTTTTACAGGGTCTATTTTATGTGGTATTCCCAGATATCCTGCAATAATACCAGTAATAATACCTGCAATTGCGGTAATAATTGAAATTGTTATAGCCTGTCTTCTGGCTATTTTTGCAACAACAATTGTCGGATTTTCTTCTTGGGAATAAATGCCCATTTGAAGGCTTTTTATTAATCCTTCTAATTTGGTAATTTCATTGCTTATTTCAGAAGTTAGGCTTAAAATCTTTTCTGAATGAGTTTCTTCTGATAAACTAATATCTTCTGCACTAAAAAAGGTTTCGGATATTTTTTTTTCCGTGAAAATTTCAGCTAATACAATAATAGTAGAATTCATCCAGGTTTCATACCTATTTAACAAGGTCCTATAATCATTTTGTGTAATAGTGGGTTTACATTCCTCTATTAATTTTCTTGCATCTGAAATAATTTCTTGAATTCTTTCTAATGCAATCTCTTTTGTAACTGTAATTGTGGCCATTATGCTTTTTGATTATTTTATTGTTTTATAT
>JABDCH010000056.1 GCA_013288205.1 Bacteroidota bacterium
AGTTTTTGTAACGATATTATTTTTCTCCACCTCACTTCTCAAATCTTGCATTACTGTATTAGTTCCCAAAAATCCGGCAGAGCCATACACAATTTCAGCCAGGTTATATTTCTTAACAGGGCCATTGTTAGGGCTGCTACCTGTATATATTTCTGCGACCAAAGTATCTCCTACATACTTATATGAATGTAAGGGTATGTAATAGTACGGACTCTCTTGGCCGAACAACATTTTATGGAAGAAAGAAACCTGTGTTATTTCCATGTTCTTTTTCACAAGCAACATTTTCACACTTGTGCCGGGAGGTTTTGCAGAGAGTTGAAGTATTTGATTATTCGCATCTGGAGTTGAATCAGGGGTGATTAAATATCCTAACACTGAAACTACAGCAACAGCCAGGATGAAACAAAAACTGACCGTAGCTATTTTATTTTTCCTGAACTTCTTCCAGGCCTTACTGCTTAGAGAAAGCGATTCAACAGGTATATTTTTTTTGTGGAAAAACATCAGGATTATAAATGAGGTTTATATATCCTGTCTTTCCAGTTATAGGAAGAAAAAGATACTGTTACGCCTACCCAAACCGTATACAGCATAGTGAATAACTCTGCCAAAGGGAAAATCCATAACAGACTTTTCTTGCCAAAGTAGCTGGTAGCAACTAACAGCAATAAAAAATCAGCCAGAATTTTTAAACCTAATCCATACATAAGCAAACCAGATAGTTTTCCGCATACAAGTATAGACAGAATTGCAATAACAGACAAAAAATTCACTGCAAAAACTAATGCACTGATTAGACTATTTAAGCGGTTGTTTGATGTTAACCCTTTAGATGTCCAGCGAGTTCGTTGCGAAAAAAAATCATGCCAGGTAGCTTGTGCTGAAGTGAATACAAAAGCATCCTTCGATTTTACATACCATACTTTACCGGGGTAATTTTGATGCACTTTGAACATAAACAAAACATCATCCCCAGAAGGATTGGCATCAATGCCAGAAAAGCCATGCAATTTATTAAATATAGAATGGGTATATGCTACATTGGCTCCGTTACACAATAATGGAATGCCTAATTGAATTCCCGCACCTGACAAAACAGATAGCCCACATAATTCAAGGCTTTGGAAGCATTCTAAAAAACCTCGTGGTTGTGTTATTTGTACCGGCCCACAAAACATATATGCCCCCGATTGCCGGTATTCATGTTCCATTGCTGTTAGCCAGTTGGGGTTGCTTTTGCAATCGGCATCGGTTATTACAACAAGTTCACCTGATGCATTTTTTATGCCTTCCGTTATTGCACTTTTCTTGCCGTGATGATCTTCTTCTATTGTAATTAGATGGCTAGCAATTTTTAGTCCCAATACCGCTTTTTTGGCGATTTCTTTTGTATTGTCTGTAGAGTGATCGTCTACGATAATTAACTCTATCAAATTAGCGGGGTATGTTTGTTCTGAAATAGCCCCAATACAAGCTGAAATTGTAGACTCTTCGTTCCGCGCAGGAATAATTATGCTGATTTTTGTTTGGGGAGTATAGTCATCGCTCCTATTTGCAGTAGGTAGTTTAATCCACGCAAATAAGTGAACCAGGATATATAAAAAGTAAATAACACCTATAAATGCAAAGCAAAGTGACAGGACATGGATAAAAACATGCATGTATATCCTTTATTTAAAGCGTCTTTTCGCTAATAATTCCGCGCGTTCCTTGCTGAGATTATTCAGAACACTTTCATAAATAGAATCGAGAATACCAGGATTGTGTGTATAAAAATCGAGGCTCTTTTCATATTCATCTTGCGTAATATGGTGCTTGGTCCACACATAATCAAAGGGAGTGCCTGTATGACTTGTATCCTTAGGGTTTATAGCCATACCCAACTGTTGCGATGCTTTTACCAAATGAATATCTGTAAGCACATTTACCATTGTATCGCGACACATCACATCCTTGGGGATTTTTATTGCATTCTTCTTACCGCATGATATCGAAAAAACACAAACAACCGCTAAGGGCAAATACCATTTCATTGCTATAAGGATATATAAAATTCCACACAAATATAGGGCAATTGCCTAAATGGGCTAATTAACGCTTGTCCATTGGCTTATTCCAATTTGACTTGTACCTTTGCACCACTTATACTATATACAATGCAACCATTTTCAGGAAAAACAGTTTGGATAACAGGAGCATCATCGGGCATTGGCGAAGCATTAGTGAAGTCGTTCGCCAAAAGAGGATGCAGGATAGTTCTTACTGCCCGCAGGGAACAAGAATTATTGCGTGTTCAAAAAGAAGCCGGATTAACTAACGAAACCAGCCTGGTGCTTCCATTAGACCTTTATCATACGGAAGGCATGGCTCATTCAATAGCAAAAATAAACGAGAAGTTTGGCGCCATTGATATTTTAGTATGCAACGCGGGCATAGCCCAACGGTTCTCTGTTGTAGAAAGTACTATGGAAGTCAACCGCCAGGTAATGGAGCTGAACTTCTTCTCCGTAATTGCTCTGGTGAAAACCGTTCTGCCTGGTATGCTCGAAAAAAAATCGGGTCGTATTGTAGTTATCAGCAGTGTAATGGGTAAAATAGGTATGCCCGGCTCCTCTATGTATTGTGCATCTAAACATGCCCTGCAAGGCTTTTTCGATGCCTTGAGAGCCGAAGTTTATAAAGATACTGTGGGGGTTACTGTGATTTGTCCCGGTTATATTAAAACCAATGTATCTATCAACGCCGTAACTGCAGAGGGCGGCGCACATGGGAAAATGGATAAAGGACAGGAAAAAGGCATGGCACCTGAAAAGTGTGCCGAAGGAATACTATATGCCATAGCTAAAGGGAAAGACGAATTCATGATAGGCGGAAAAGAACTTCTCGCAGTGACCTTTAGCCGACTTTTCCCCAGCCTCTTTTTACGTGTTATTAAACGAGTAGCCCCTACAAGACATTAGTTTATGAAATATATCAATTCACTTGAGTTTGCCCGTGCGCAAGATAAAAAAGATCCTTTAAAGGAGTTCAGAAAGCGTTTCCTATTTCCCCAATATAAGGGCAAAGATGCCCTCTACTTTGTGGGGAATTCCTTGGGCTTGCAACCTAAAAGTGTTTCGAAACACATACAGGTAGAACTGGACGATTGGGCAAAACTAGCTTCAGAAGGTCATTTTGACGGACATAATCCATGGTACTCCTATCATGAAATGTTTACAAAACCTGTCGCAAAGTTGATGGGTGCCCGCGAAGATGAGGTAATTATTATGAACCAGTTGACTGTAAACCTGCACCTGCTGCTGATTTCATTCTACAGGCCCGAAGGTAAACGATACAAAATAGTATGCGAATCGAATGCATTTTCCTCCGATAATTACGCTCTGCAAACCCAAGTACAGTTGCACGGATACAAGCCATCGGATGTTATTATTGAAGTTGCTCCTCGAAAAGGCGAGCACACATTGCGCACTGAAGACACTCTTGATACCATAAACAAGCACTCGAAAGAAATTGCGCTGGTAATTTTCGGAGGAGTAAATTACCTCACCGGCCAATTATTAGATATGCCGCGCATAACAGATGCAGCCCATAAACAGGGTATTATTTGCGGGTTTGATTTAGCACACGCGGCAGGCAACATTGATGTAAAACTGCACGATTGGAATGTTGATTTTGCCTGCTGGTGTACCTATAAGTATTTCAACTCGGGTCCGGGTTCTGTAGCAGGTGCGTTCATTCATCAAAAACACCTCAAGAGCCCTGACTTAATAAGGCTGGGAGGCTGGTGGGGGCATGATAAAAAGAAACGCTTTATCATGGATAAAGAATTTGCACCCATGCAAACAGCAGAAGGCTGGCAACTGAGTAATGCTCCTGTATTCTCCATGGCTGCTCACAAAGCATCTGTAGATATTTTCACCGCAGCCGGAGGAATGGCTCCCTTGCGAAAAAAGAGCCTTTTGCTCACCGCCTATCTTGAATTCATCATTAATGGAATCAACGAAAAAATAAAAAACAAGCATCTTAAACTGGAAATCATTACCCCTACTGAACCTAGTGAGAGGGGCTGCCAGCTTTCTATCATTGCACAAGGTATAGGAAAAGACTTTTACGATGCGCTTACCAAATCTGGAGTGTTTTGCGACTGGCGTAATCCGAATGTAATAAGGCTCGCGCCTGTTCCATTATATAATTCCTTTGAAGATGTATGGAGGTTTGGGCAGGTAGCTGAAAAGTTACTTTGTAAGTAATTTATACGCTACAGGATAAATAATCTTTTCCCACAAAGCATATTCTTTGGCAGAAGGATGCAAGCCATCATGGGCAATTAAATCCAGGCTATCTTTCATTTTTTGAGTTTCTGGAAATATATCCGCAACAGGCAGATTACGTAATCTTGCCTCTGTTTTAATAATGTTGTTGAAATCAGTTATCCCCTTGCTTATATCTCTTCCTTCACTATATCTTTTACCTGTGGGAGTCACTCCAAAATCAGGGATAGTAATTAAAAGCACCTTGCTTTTATCAGGCAATAAAGATTGAATATGATCGAGGATATGACTGAGGTTTGTATGAAAAGTAGAAGAATCCACGCCTTGCACCCAATCGTTTACCCCAATAAGCAGGGTAACGAAATCAGGTTTTACCCGATCATACACAGGAAGCTCTTGGTCAATCAAATCCTGGGTTGTCCAACCGGTTACCGATGGATTGGCAGATAGCGTTACAGCAATTCCATCTGTATTTAAGTGCCGGGTAAGCAAATCAGGGAAAGCTTCTCCATACTTCGCACCTTCACCAATAGTATACGAATCGCCCAGGGCAATATATTTTATTGGATGGGATAAGGTATCTTCTTTCATCGCTATAATAATACAAACAACAGCCAAGATACAAAGGAAGATGCCCGATTTTTTTAACATCTCACAAAAATACGGCTTTGTCAATTAATTCTTACGCAGAGCTTTTAAAACTGAAATGGGAGAAATTTTCATAAAATCTTCTCACCCTTGCCCACGATTACGCATTTTAAATATCTTTGCAGCCCATTTTTGACTCCGTAGCTCAGCTGGTAGAGCAAAAGACTCTTAATCTTTGGGTCGTGAGTTCGATCCTCACCGGGGTCACCTGAGCGAACTGGTCGGTATTTTTGCCGACCAGTTTTTTTATCTACACCCCAATCTCACCAATAGTATATTATAAAAGTTTCAAGGATGGGTAACTGGGTTTATCGCCATTTCTTAAATATTCGGGGGATATTTAGGCCTATTCGCCGAAAATTTTTGGGAAAAAGAACATAATATAATACCTTACCCTAAAGTTTTTATTATAAAACGAGTAATTAGTATTAATTCTTAAATTTTTAAAGTCGTGAATCCGCAAAAAATTGCTCTATTCGGAACCTCCGGCGAAATAAATTATCGCTTAGCAATAGAGGCGCTTAGAAGAAGGCACCATGTTACAGCCATTGTGCCCGATAAAGATGAATTTACCATACAACACCCCAACCTGAGGATAGTTATGGGCGATGTGAAAAACAAAGATGATATTCGCCGATATGCCAAAGGGCACGATGCTATTATTTATACACTCGAGTCTACTAAAACTCAATCGCGCGAGCTTGTACGCATTACTCACTTAGTAATTGAAGCAGTAAAAAACTCGGGTGTAAATAAGCTCCTGTTTGCAGCACACCCACTTGGGCTGCCAGCAGAAACGGGGGAGGAATTCTATGGTTTCTTAAAACCTATTATTAATGCCCAGCGTGAAGCGCTTAAGCTTTTTCAAAGTGAAAAAGAACTTCAGTGGGAGTATGCTCATACTATTGAGCCTGAAGCAGAAAAGGAGAAAGGCAAGTATCGCATTAGCCATGAAACCCTCTTTACTCATCCAAATGGCGAAAGCAGGATACCGGAGACGGAGTATGCTACTGCCCTTATTGATGAAGTCGAAAAAGATAACATAGAATCTCCTTTATATAATGGCGAACAGCGTGCTAACCTTAATTTTTATAAGAAGACAAATACGGCAATCCAATAAAATTAACCTTTAAACTTCAAAAGTATGAACACACAAAAGACTGCGGAATATAAAACTTCATTCGAAATTGGCAAGCATCCTGTTGGGTATGTACCCTATTCATTACCAGGGCAAAGTATTAAACTACATATTAAATCTATGGTCAGTTTGCAATCCAGATTAATAGTGAAGGAAGAAATGGAAAAAATGGGTCTACACTATATAGCAATTGAGCTTGGAACGGTTGAACTTTTGGATGATATAACGGAAAAACAACGTGAACAACTTAAAGAAAATTTATTTAGGTCGGGCTTGGAATTAATGGATATTAAAGCGAATACTATCATTGAAAAAATAAAAAATGTAATTATAGAAATGATTCAATATATCGATGATTTTCCCAATATCAATTATTCAGAATACATCAGTAAAAAATTAAATTACGATTATACTTATCTATCCAATATATTTTCAAAAGTGAAGGGTATTACCATACAGCAATTTATAATCATCCATAAAATCGAAAAAATAAAAAAAATGCTGTTGTATGACAATCTTAACCTCAAAGAAATTTCCTATAAATTGCATTATAGCAGTGTGGGTCATTTATCCTACCAGTTCAAAAAAATCACAGGTATGTCTCCAACTTCGTACAAGAGATTGGCGTATTTGTCTCCCGATTATGTTCAATTATAATAAAGCATTGCATGGGTAATACCTTGATGATCGTCTATACTTAATTGGTTCGATAATCATAAAATTGGGTATTACCTTATGAAATGGTCGCCAAGAGTAGCGGCCATTTCTTTTTACCCTTATCCTCTATTCATACATATTTTTAAAAGCATTGCAATAACATTTAATCCTTTTTATCCTACAGTTTATAGTCCGTATCAACCATAGGATAAATACATCAGTTAATAGGATTGACCTGGGTTTATTGGGCATACCTTTGCATTCTATTGGAACCCAATTGTTTTATCCAAATAAAGAATGAAAAAAATATACTTCTTATTTATTTTTATTGTTGTAGGCATAGCAGTACCTTTTAAGATTATTGCTGGTAATGGCAATTCAAAGGTTGGAAGTGATTCTGATTTGAAAATGAAGGTTAACCAATGGATTGCTAATACCGGTGGTTTGCGCTTTGTAGAAAACAAAGGGCAGATGATGGATATGCAACGCAAGGCTGTAAGGAATGTGTTATTTAAAGCCGGAGCAGGTGGAATGGATGTGTATATTACCACTACCGGGCTCAGCTATGTTTTTACGGAAATAAATAAACATTCAAAAACGGGCACAGCGGCCAGGCCCAACCAATCTCTCCATCATCTAGATGATAGTCTAACACTACAATATTGCCGCGCCGATATGCAACTGGCAGGTGCCAACATACGAAAAGAAAATATTGTGAAGGAAGATGAAAGCGGCAACAGAACCGATTATTATTACGGTGATGTTTGCCCCAATGGAATATTAAATGTGCGCAGCTATGGAAAGGTAACCATTAAGAACATTTATCCCGGAATTGATTGGGTATTGCATAGTGGCAAGCAAGGGTTGAAATATGATTTTATAGTACATCCCGGAGCCAATCCATCACTGATAAGGTTAAAATATAAATGGACCGACAAGCCCCAATTGCAGGATGATGGCTCTGTTAAAATAAGCACCCCTATGGGCAATATAACGGAAGGCACTCCGGTAAGTTATAATGGCAATGAACAACATAAGATACAAACGACATATAGTGTAAATAATAGCGAAATACATTTTAAAATAAGCAACTATAAAAACGCTGAAACGCTGGTAATAGACCCTGTATTAGTATGGGCCACCTATTATGGGGGGGGGAGACGTGGAGTTAGATGAGGTGGGCAGTATGCATGAAGATGGTAAAAACGTATGGGTAACCGGGCAAACAGGTTCATCTAATTTTCCCACTCTGAATCCTGGTGCAGGCACCTATTTTCAAGTAATTGCTCCCGGAAGTGCTGTACTGTTTATGTTGCAATTCAATACGGCTGGTGTACTTAAATGGGCCACCTATTATGGTGGAACAGGAGGAGACGATGCTATTTCCATTTGTAGCGATAAACGGAATGTGTGGATAACGGGAGTTACAGAATCAAACGATTTCCCCTTATTAAACCCGGGAGGCGGAACCTATTTTCAAGCGACTAAGGGAGGAAACCTCACAGCGTTTATCTTACAATTTGACATTACCGGGGTGCGTAAATGGGCCACCTATTATGGTGGAAATGCAGAAGAGTATGGGAATTCTATACAAAGTGACGGCACGCACGTATGGCTAACAGGAGAGACCTATTCAAGGATATTTCCAACTTTGAACCCGGGAGGCGGCGCTTTTTTTCAGGCGGCTATTGGGGGTGGCGCCAATGCTTTTATAGCAAAATTTGATACTACCCGGTGGCCTAACACTTGCACCCAAAATGGAGGAGAAGGAAGCGGTGATGGTGAAGGTAATGGTGACCATAAAGCCCAAAAGAGAAGTGCACAAATACAAGATACGCTTAACAATATAATAGCGAAAGTGTATCCTAACCCAGCCAATACCTTGCTGAATGTGGAAGTTAATGTGCAAAATGGACAAACAGCGTACTTTGTGATGTATAATGCTATTGGAGAAAAGATAGAAAGTATGCAGTTGACGAATGAAATGACTAGTTTATCCATCAATAACCTTCCATCCGGAATGTATTATTATCGCATAACTAATAAAGATGGTAATGTAATAAAAGCTGATAAGCAAATGATATTGCACTAAAGCTGTGTAGCCTTACTTAAGAATCTCCTGTCTCCTTCGAAGCCGGGGATTCTTATTTTAGAAATGCTATATTTGTATAACAAAACCAATAAATCATGAAAAAGCTATTGTTTTTTTCATTTTTCATTTTTCATTTTTCATTTTCTTTTAGCCAGTATATGATATATGGAACTACAGAGGGAGGCGGGATATATTATAAATCAAATGGGAATCCTAATTATTATGGTACTATATTTAGTTATAATCCTATGACCCATAAACAGGCTGTAGTTTTTAGTTTTAATGATACGGACGGATATTCACCACGTACTACATTGTTATACGCTTCCGATAGTTTATTATATGGCACAACTTATTTTGGGGGTGCACATAATATGGGTACTGTATTTAGCTTTAATCCAATAACACATAAAGAGACGGTGGTCATTAATTTTGATAGTGCTAATGGTTATTTAGATGGAGGGGTAAGTATCCTTATGCAAGCTAAAGATGGCTTATTATATGGAACATCTTCGGGAGGAGGTAAATATGGGAAAGGAGTATTATTCAGTTATAATATTCATACGCATAAAGACAGCATACGCTATAACTTTAATGATTCTACTTCGGCAGGACTAAATGCAGGACCTGTGATGGAATTATGGCAAGATACAACAAGTGGCATATTATATGGCGTAACATTAGGTGGCGGGCTTCCAAATGGTGCTGGGGTTATTTATGGGTTCAACCCTACTAATAATCATCTGACGAGATATGTTGTTGCAACATCGAATGGCTCAAATCCTTACGGATTTATGGGAGGGCTTACTTTAGCAAATAACAATCTACTTTATGGAATGACAGAACTTGGTGGAGTTCCGGATTCCGGAACTATATATAGTTTTGATAGAACCCATGGGGTGATGCAAAAAGTATATGATTTTGGAGGAATACATGGAGCATACCCCAACGCTTGTGAATTATTAGAAGGAACTAATAAATTGCTTTATGGTTTGGTACCACAGGGGGGGGATATAAATACAAGGGGTTGTGGAGTTCTTTTTAGTTTTAATGCAACGAACAATACAGAAAAAGTATTAAAAACTTTTCAGGATACAGATGGCTGTTTACCTGCCTTTAGGCTAATTCAGGACCCTGATAATGGTTTTCTATATGGTATTGCACAAGAAGGAGGTGATTTTATTAACCCTGTAGGATATGGCGTTATTTTTAGCTACGATATAGCTACCAGCACTTATTCAAAATTATTTGAGTTTACGGGATATACTGGTGTTGATCCTAATGGCTTAACTCTTGTAAAAGACACCTCGGTGCATGTGCCTAAAGATACAAATAGCTTAGGTGTATCACAGAAAAAAGGCGAAAGTGAAAAGGTAGAAGTGTATCCCAATCCAGGTAACGGTGCTTTTACGTTCATTATTGCGAGTGAAGCGAAGCAATCAAATCCTATAATAGAAGTTTATAATGTAATAGGAGAGAAAGTATATTCCCAATATCAAATTACCCACGCATCAAATTATCAAGTTGATTTATCTTCTCAACCCAATGGTATTTACCTTTATCGAATTATTACTCAAGCAGGGGTATTGATTGGCGAAGGAAAGATAATAATTCAGCGATAGAAAAATAACGGTTGCTCCATTCAAAGAAAGTGTATTTGCTTATTGACTCATCAATAGAATGAAAAAGGTAGTTATCCTATTTGTTTTTATAGTGTGGGGGATAATAATACCTTTTACAGTTGCAGCCGGAACCAATGACTCAGCACTAAAAACTAAAGTAGCCCAATGGGTGAATAGTGCTGCGGGATTGCGTTTCCTCGAAAACAAAGGCCAGATGATGGACATGCAACGCAAACCTGTGCCCAATGTATTGTATGAAGCAAGTGGAGGCGGAATGGATGTGTATGTTACCACATCGGGTTTGAGTTATGTGTTTGTAAAATTGGAGAAACATAAAAAGAAGAATAGCTCACCCGTTCATTTTAAAGAACATAACGACAGCATTACCGAAACTTATTGCCGAGCCGATATGCAATTGGTGGGAGCAAGTATTAAAAAAGAAAACATTATACAAGAAGGTGAAAGTGAAAACAGAACCGATTACTATTATGGCGGCATCTGCCCCGATGGAATTTTAGGTGTACACAGTTATAGCAAAGTAACTATTAAGAATATTTATGCCGGAATTGATTGGATACTGCATAGTGGTAAGCACGGATTGAAATATGATTTCATTGTGCATCCCGGAGCGGACCTATCACTAATTAAATTGCATTACAAATGGACTGATGAACCCCAATTGCAACCCGATGGCTCCGTTAAAATAAGTACCCCTATGGGAAATATAACAGAGGGAACGCCTATCAGTTATTGTAATGGAGAACAAGTACAAACAAACTATACTATAAAAGATAGCGAGATACATTTTAACGTAAGCGATTATAATTCTACCCAGCAATTAATTATTGACCCTGTATTGGTGTGGGCAACTTATTACGCGAATGCAATTGTTCAGTCTGAAGCAGATGATATTTACACCATGCAAACGGATGGAAGCAATGTATGGCTTGCCGGATTTACGTTTTCTTCCAGCTTTCCCACTTATAACCCGGGCGGCGGTGCTTATTTTCAGGGAATTGCGCCCGGATATGGAAAGATTATTATCTTAAAGTTCACTGTAAATGGAATACTCCGGTGGGCTACCTATTACGGGGGAACTGTTGGTTATGATTGGGCAACCTCTATTTATAGCGATAAGCATGATGTTTGGGTAACCGGCTATGCAAGTTCAGCCAATTTCCCAACATTAAATCCAGGTGGGGGTGCTTATTATCAGGGAATATTGGCCGGTGGAGAAAATGCATTTATTTTACAATTTGATACCGCTGGCGCGCGCAAATGGGCTACTTATTATGGAGGAAGTAAGATTGATGAAGGGTATTCTATTAATAGTGATGGAAAAAATGTATGGATAACAGGATATACAGAGTCACCCAATTTTCCCACATTAAATCCGGGTGGTGGAGCTTATTTTCAAAGTGCCCTGGGAGGAGGAAGTCAAAATGCGTTTATTTTACAATTCAATGCTGCGGGAGTGCAAAAATGGGGCACCTACTATGGTGGTAACGGAAATTATGATGTCGGATACTCTATTAATAGCGATGGTAGTAATGTATGGATAACCGGGGTAACCCCTTCTACCAATTTTCCTACCTATAACCCGGGTGGTGGAACTTATTTCCAAGGAACGATTGGGGGACTTCAGAATGCATTTATTTTAAGATTCGATACCAAAGGAGTACGCAAATGGGCCACCTATTATGGTGGTAATGACTCCACATATGGAGACATAGGGTACTTTATTAATAGCGATGGGAAAAATGTGTGGCTAACAGGCAAAACAGGCTCCAGTAATTTCCCTACACTGAACCCCGGCAACGGAGCTTATTTCCAGGGAAAATTAACAGCAGATTATCAAGGCAATGTGTTCATCCTCCAGTTTGATACTATGGGAATACGTAAATGGGCTACCTATTATGGCGGTAATGCAAATAATAATAACACATATGGAGAAACTGGTTATACTATACAAAGCGATGGAAAAAATGTGTGGGTATGTGGAGCAACGGTTTCTAAAGATTTCCCTACTCTCAGTTCAGGATGCGGATATAACCAAGATAATATAGGTGGCGTCCAATCTCAGGATGTATTTATCTTACAATTCAATACATCCGGAATGCGTAAATGGGCCACCTACTATGGTATTGGTCAGGAAAATGATGGTAGCTGTGCATGGAGTGATGGAACCAATTTATTTGTAGCGGGAGATGCTTATGATGGTAATCTTAGTTCAAAGTTTCCGGTAGTTAATCCCGGAGGCGGGGCCTATTGTGATTCAACCAATTTATTTTATCAAAATGAGCTCGCATTTATTGGCAAATTTACAATCGAAAACGGGTTTTCAGTTGATTCTCCCGTCGTCACTATCTGTCGAGGCGACTCTGCTTCCCTGTACGTCAGTGGAGCTGTTTCCTATAAATGGAGTCCTTCAATGGGTTTAAGTGCAACAAATATTCCTAACCCGGTGGCAAGCCCTACTATCACTACTACATACACGATTACTGCTACCGATACAGGAGCATGTGCCGGAACCTTTATAGATTCGGTCAAAGTAATTGTAGACACAATGAGTTTTAAGGCACTATTTCTAACACACGACACAACAGTATGCAAGGGGAGCGATGCTACCCTTAATGCGAAAGGAGGTTACAATTATAATTGGAGCAACGGGCCTACCAGCTCATCCATTTCCCTAACAAATATTTCAGCTACTCAAACTTATACAGTAAACATACAAAACCAGGTTTGTAAGGAGGATACTAACTTAAAAGTAACAGTAACAATAATTCCTTTACCAAAAATTAATCTATCAGGGAGCACTAAAATTTGTCAGGGCGACAGTACCCATTTAAACGTCAGCGGAGGTTCATCCTACAAATGGAGCAATGGATTTACAGGTTCCACTTACAATGGAATTATAGATTCGATTACGAGGCTCACTATCACTGCTTACAATTCTTTTGGTTGCTCACACGATACCAGCATCACCATTCCACCAGATATTCCCATACTGAGTGCTTGTTGCAATACCATTATTGTAGCAGGAAATGATACTACCCTTGTTGCAAAGGGAAATACAACTAAGCCCTATCAATGGTCGCCGCAGGTAACGTGCCTTAATCCACCTTTATGCGATTCGGTAAAAGCATCACCAACCCTAACAACTACCTATACGGTAACTCTTACCGACAGTGCCGGATGCCAGGTGGAAAGAACAATTATCATTGTAGTAGAAACACCTTGTATTAATTTTGCAATCCCCAATGTATTTACACCTGATAATGCCGGGCCATTGGGACTAAACAGTGTATTCTATATTAAAACAAGTGGACTAGATTCATGGTCTATTATTATATATGACCGTTGGGGAAAAGAAATGTTCAGTTCCATTAATCCAGCTCAATATTGGGATGGAAATACTGAAGGTGGAGGCAAAGCTCCTGATGGAGTTTATTACTACATTATTAATGCCTCTTGTCAGAATAATACTTTTAAGAAAGATGGCTTTGTGCAGTTGATAAGGTAGAACATTTTATATGTGCACTAAGATATATACCTGTCTTTTGATGAAAGCTTTCCGTTCCGCTCATAAATTATTTACTTTCTTAAATTGTTACCCAACAAAATTATCCTGGTATTCGTTTATTAGAGTATTTAGAGCCCAATTGACTCCTTTTTAACAGAAAATACCTATATTTGTAAACTATATTAAATCTTTAATCCATGAAAATAGGAACTACTATATCAAACTTCTGGATAAAAGCGTCATTACTTATTTTGGCGATATTTTTCACTATCACTTCAGGTCAAATCGGTTTTAGCGGTTTTACTGCTAAATCTCAGCAAGTTTTGCTCGATTCACACAGCGCGGCCAAGGGCTTATCTAATTGGACCATCACTACAAATTATCCTAATGAACTAATTATTATTTCTGCGGGTGGATATGGAACAGGAGGAAATACGCTCCATACTACCCCCGGAACTGTAACCGTAAACGGCAATAATGCAACCTACATTACCAGGGGCGAGTGGCTAAATTTCAATTTTACATGGGTATGCGAAATTTGGGCATATGTTGCGCCGACCCCGGGCACTTACAACTGCGCTTGTACTGAGCTGACTTTAAATAATACTTATTACCTTAATTTCGCTTCGTCTGTTTACCAACCCAATTGCCCTATAGGCTTGAATTTGGGTAATATTGTAGTGGGTGGATCTGATAGTAACCATGGACCTACTACTATAACTGCTAGTATTACAACTACTGAAAACGGCTCATGGATATATGGAACGATTGATAACAATGATAATGGCGGTACCGGAAAGGTAGCGTGGAACGGGCAATTAACCCCTCTGGACTATACTTATAGTTTAGGTAATGGCGTAGATGGTGCCCAAGCTGATTCGACCTATGCCAATGCCGGAACCTATACCATTACTTCTACTGATATAGGCGCAAGTAATGTTTGGATGACGATTGCACTTATTGCTGTCCAGCCTAACCCGAGTTGTTGTGCTCTTTCGGCTACTGCAAATATAATAAGCAATGAAAATTGTTTCGGTGATAGTAAGGGCAGTGCATACGGAATCCCGGCTAAAGGCCATGCACCTTATACATATTTATGGACGCCAATCTTCCAGACTACTGATACTGCCACCGGTTTATCGGCGGGTACATATTCCATCATTATTAGCGATACTGTTGGGTGCAGCGCAACCGCTACTGTGAATATTACCCAGCCAAGCTTATTATCTGCCAGCGTAACGCCTGTGAACATAGCCTGTTTCGGAGGCACAGGACATATAAATTCTACCGTTTCGGGTGGAACAGGCCCTTACACTTATTCATGGAACACAACACCCATACAAACCACTGCGATAGCCA
>JABDCH010000057.1 GCA_013288205.1 Bacteroidota bacterium
TTTTCAGCCCGGTCGGGGAAATTTTTTTGCAGCCAATCTTTAAATATTACGCCTATTTGCCCATTGAGCCGGACAATCGTATAGCCTGCCCTGCTAGCCCCATTTTGAGCGGCTGCTTCAATCACGGCGGGTATATCATAACTATTGATATGTGGAATAATAGGTGCTACCATTACCCCGCAGGGTATACCATTCGACGAGAGTTCTTTTAATACCCGTAATCTATTTTTATAGGTAACTGTGCGTGGCTCCAGTATCATCCGCAAATCTTCATTTACAGATGTAATGGTAACCATTACGTGCACTAGTTTCAATTTGGCCATTTCGGAAAGGCCACGAACAATTATCTTTGTTTAGCTAAAAGATAATTCTATGCGGGTTGTTATACAACGAGTTTCTTCTGCAAGCGTATTGGTAGATAAAAAAGTAATAGGTAGTTGTGGTAAAGGGCTGCTTATTCTTGCAGGTATTGAAGAAGCCGATACCGAAGAAGATGCTACATGGCTGAGCGCTAAAATTATTAACCTTCGCATATTTAATGATGTAGAAGATAAAATGAATCTTTCATTAAAAGAAGTGAATGGTGAAATGTTGGTTGTTAGCCAGTTTACATTACACGCCAGCACTAAAAAAGGTAACCGTCCATCTTATATACAGGCAGCCCGTCCTGAAAAGGCATTACCACTTTTCAATACATTTGTAGCGATATTAAGAAAAGAGTCAGGCAAACCGGTTGCAACCGGGGAGTTTGGAGCCAATATGGAAGTGAGCCTTGTGAATGATGGTCCTGTAACAATTATTATAGATAGCAAAAACAAAGAATGAAAACAATGACCATTACCGAAGCGCAAAAGTTTGTAGATGACTGGATAAACAAGCATGGGGTACGCTATTTTAATGTACTTACCAATATGGCTATGCTTACCGAAGAAGTAGGTGAGGTGGCCCGTGTAATTGCCAGAACGTATGGAGAACAATCTTTCAAAAAGTCAGATAAGGGAAAAAATTTGAGCGAAGAACTGGCAGATGTTTTGTTTGTGCTTATTTGTATTGCCAACCAAACGAGCACTGATTTGGAAAAAGCTTTCCTGAAGAATATTGAGAAGAAAGGCAAGCGAGATAAAACCCGTCATAAGAAAAACCCGAAACTGAAAGCTACTGTAAAGAAGTAGTAATAGTAAGCTTGATAGCCAGGTTATCAGATGGGGTAGCCAATGAGTAAGGCCCGAGGCGGTAATACCCTCCAATACCAATATGCAGAAAGCTTGACTTTATAAGATTATTAAGCTCTATCCCCGATTCATAATAGCCTTTATCCATTGTTTTATAAGTAATGCCAAATTGATTTTGGGAATTAGAAAGATTGCCCCAACCTGCATGAAATATGAGCTTTAATTCGGGCCTGAATTTTTCTGTATGAAATAAAAATGATTGAAAATTGTGCGAATAGAAAACATTGGCATAACGGTTTGACAGGAACTCGTTTAACCTCATCGTTTCAAATGAATTATCTACTGATAAGGGTAGGTTTCTGGCTGTAAGCTGCTGATAAGTGCCTTTGCTATCATATAATAGAGTATAAGGAACATTTCCCTGCACATATCCTGCAGTAGCCATTATAGAAAAATAACCAGCTAGGGGAATTTTAATATCCTTGCTTATTTTCAGATCGTATTTGGTGTATTCGTATCCGCCATTCAGTAAATCGTTAAACCCCTGTGTAATATTTCCCCAAACAATGGGATATTTGGTGCCTAATGAAATCATCCCTAAGGGACTTTTCATAAAGCTTTCTTTATAAGCAAAACGAAATTGTATTCCTGCTTCCGAGAACCAGTATTGGTTGGTCAAAAAAGTCACATAATCATTGCCTATGCCGTATTCATACGAATTGGTAGTTGTTCTCAGTTGTTCATCGCCAAATAGATTGAATTGGAAATAACGGAGTGCATCAAAGGAAAAATAAACAGCTTCCTTTTGCATTTTATCCATATTATTTACAAAATAACTATAATAGTTTTCAGTAGACAGAAGATTGTGGTCATTATAAAAGCCTACTATACCTGCACCTATCACATCTTGTTGATAGGCGAAATCAAGTTTTACATGATTATCCGCATCGAAAATAAATCCTATATCTCCTCCATATTTAAATGCCCCGTCGCCTGTGCCATAAGCTCCGTATCCGCCTACAGAAATAAGTTTGGAAAAATCCTCATTGGTATGAGCCCCTATGCCAAGCCTAAATTTCTCATAGCCATTATAATTCAGAATTTTATTCAAATCAATATTTATCCAATGTATTTTTAATTCTCCTGTACCTAAAACTTCGGTCCACTTTAGTATACGGTCAAAATGGTTTGCTTTTCCAATACTATCCACTATATGATATGTTCGTTTCTCTTTTTTAGATAACGTATCAATCCTATATTTGTTCCAGAAATCATCAGTTTTATCAGAGGCATCATTGGCAATTTCTACTTCCACTTTGCCAAACTGGCTTTTTCGTAAGGCAGTGTCCAGCACAATATTTTTGATGTAGCTGCGTGAAACTAGTTTCAGTTTATTATGTTCGTCATCCGGATTTGCTATTACTTTAGATCCAATAGCAATTGTCGAATCGCCCAAATGAGAATTATTATAATACCAATCGGTATTTAATTGGGCCGGGAACCATTGCTTATTATCAATGAACTCATATTTTTGTTGGATGTGTATGCTCACACTTTTATCTTCTGCAATAGGTTCCGCAAGCACATTCTGAAAGGCGTATCCGTTTGTATTGATATAGATAACTCCTTTCATAGCATTGAAATTCTTCCCCGGTTTCGGCTTGAAAGAAATCACAAAGACAGAATCTTTTCCGTTGTATAAGGTATCCTGGATAATGAAATAGTAACGCTTAATTCCTTCATTCGATACGGGATTCAGGTAGTCAACACTGAAAATGTTTATTTCATTGCTGTAAAAAGAAAATGATTGCAATTGCTGGGCAAGTAGCGCGAAAGGAGAGTTGGTAAGCCCCGACGTTCGCGTAGCTAACACTTTTTCGTAATTGTGATCAGGATATAAATATTTTCGCTGGCTGACCGATTCCATCATAAATAAATATTGTTTTTTTAATAAATTTCTTACCGAATGATGTGCATGATGAGCACTATCATGACGTTTTGGGATAGAATCAAGGGAATTCGCTGTATCTGTAGAGGCTTTTAAGTCAGATGTGCAATAAAGCTTATTATAAGAATCGTAGGTGAATGAATGTACTTTTTCCGGGTTGTTTTTATCTTTATCATTGATGGCTTCTTGTATAATTCTCAATGCAGGATTTATACCGGGAAGGATTTTTACTTCCTGTAACTTAAAACTCGCTTCCTGCAATTTTATAATAAGGCCTTTTACGTTTCCGGATGGATTATTAATAAGCACTGTGGTGTCTCTGTATCCTACATATGTAAAGGTGAGCGAAGTAATATTAAAAGGCGCAGATACTTTAAAATTTCCGTCAATGTCTGCAGTAGCACCTATTTGCGGGTGAGCAGTAACAATCATATTAACAAATGGTAAAGCTGTTCCTGTATTTTTATCAATCACTTTTCCTTCCACTGTATGTTGTTGGGCACAACAATGTGTTATACAGAAAAAAATACTTATGAAAAAAGCTATGCTTTTATTTGCCATATAATTACAAACTTATAAAAACCAGCGAGATTACATACTTGCAAAAAAAATCCCCGGACTTCATAGCCGGGGATTTTAAATACATACATAAATATTTACTTGATCATGGAACCAGCCTTGCCTTGCATTTTGGCCGCTTCTTGTTGTTCGTAGGCAGTTAATTTAGCTTTTTGGTCTGCATTCAATATTCCGCCTAATTGGGTAACCTCTGTTTTTGTAGTTGCTTCATTAGCAGTTTTTAGTTTGTTTTTATCCGAACCATATTGTTTCACGTTAGCTTCTCTTGATTGTACAGCTCCGGTAACAATTGGTTTTGCTTTTGCTGCTTGAGCAGGATTTAAATTGCAGGCTGAAATAATACCGCTCAATTCCTGGCTGATTTTTTGCTCTTCATCTGATGGGATTCGAGTTGTTGCTGTTTGAGCTTTGGCACTGATTAAAATTGTCAAACAGATTCCGGCTATGAGAAATATTTTTTTCATGGAGATATTTTTTTCATGGATATTATACTTAAAACTTTCTACAAATATAAAAATATAACGCAATTACTTAGTTAAATGCTTTGCATTCCCAATAAAATTACCGGGTTTTCCATCAATTGTTTAAAGGTTTGAAGGAAAGCAGAACCAGTAGCTCCGTCAACTGCGCGGTGGTCGCATGACATAGTAACTTTCATAACATGGCCCGGTACTATCTTCCCATCCTTCACTACAGGAGTTTCATGGATACCGCCTATGGCCATAATGCATGCGTCGGGCGGATTTATGATAGCAGTGAATGAATCAATACCGAACATTCCCAAATTTGAAATAGTGAATGTATTTCCTTCCCAATCGGCCGGTTGAAGTTTTTTGCTTTTTGCCTTTTGAGCGAAATCTTTTGCTTCAGTCGAAATTTGCGATAAGGTTTTAGAATCAGCAAAACGTATCACCGGAACCAATAAGCCATCTTCCACAGCGACAGCCATGCCTATGTGGATATGATTACTATAACGAATAAAATCCCCTCTCCAGGATGCATTTACTTTTGGGTGTGCCCTAAGCGCGGTAGCAACTCCTTTTATCACAAGGTCGTTAAAAGATATTTTCCCGGATACTATTACCTGGTTTATGCTTTCGCGGGCTTTTATCATCTCATCCATTTCTATTTCCATAGTCAGGTAGAAATGAGGTGCCGAAAATTTACTTTCAACAAGCCTGCGGGCAATTGTTTTACGCATTTGCGATACAGGTTCATCCTTGTAGCTTTCCTCGAGCATAGCTGTGGATACGCCACCACCCTGGTAATTTTCAACGTCACGTTTTATAACTCTGCCTCCATCGCCGGTTCCTCGAATGAAGGAAAGATTAATATTTTTATCTCCGGCCATCTTTTTTGCCAATGGAGATATTTTAAAACGTCCGGTAGAGTCTACAGCGGGCACAGGGGTTGAGGGTTGGTTAGCAGTAGAAGCTTGCAGAGCCGGAGCCGGTTGGGCCTTGGCAGGTTCTTCTTTTTGGGGTGTTTCCTGTTTCGTTGCAGGTTCTTCCTTTTTAGGTTCAGGAGTTGCAGCAGCAGGAGCCGATGCCTCAGCAGGTTTATTAGTTGTCGATGCTAATAATGCAGAAATATCTTCGCCTTGTTTGCCTACTATAGCAAGTATGGCATCAACAGGAGCTGTTTTTCCCTTTTCAACTCCTATATAAAGCAAGGTACCTTCCTGGTACGATTCAAATTCCATGGTGGCTTTATCGGTTTCGATGTCTGCCAGCAAATCTCCGCTCTTAACCGTATCTCCTATTTTTTTATGCCATTCAGCTACCACTCCTTCGGTCATGGTGTCGCTTAGTTTGGGCATCTTTATTATCTCTGCCATATTTTTTCTAATTTGTTATTTAATCCATAATGAAAGGATAGTCTTCCTGCTTGTATACATCCTTATATAACTCCGATGCATCAGGATAAGGTGATTCGTCAGCAAATTTTACTGCATCATCAATCACATCCTTTATTTTCTTTTCCATTGTCTCGACTCCAGCATCCGTAATCCATTTGTTGTTTTTCAACAGATCAAGGGTATGTTCAATGGGATCTTTGGCTTTAAAACTTTCTACTTCATCTTTTGTGCGGTAGTTGGCCGGATCGCTCATGGAATGGCCGCGATAACGGTAGGTTTTCATTTCCAATAAGGTTGGCCCGTTTCCTTTACGCGCATTTTCAACAGCCGATGCAACCGCTTCGTACACTGCTTCGCAACGCATTCCATCCACGGGGAAGGAAGGCATTTCGAAAGCCTTGCCCAATTCATATAGGTCGGTTACATTACTGGTCCGTTGAACGGAAGTACCCATTGCATAGTTGTTATTTTCAATGATAAATACCACGGGAAGTTTCCACAGCATAGCCATGTTTAATGTTTCGTGGAATGCACCCTGACGTACGGCTCCATCGCCCATCAGGCAGAGGGTAACCAGGTCGCTCTTGCGATATTGGTCAGCAAAAGCTATGCCTGCACCCAATGGTATCTGGCCACCTACAATTCCGTGACCTCCGAAAAATTTATTTTTCAAATCAAAAATATGCATCGAGCCACCTTTACCGCCGGAGCAGCCTGTGGCCTTAGCAAAAAGTTCAGCCATAACATGCTTGGGTTCTGTTCCTTTTATCAAAGGGAAAGCATGGTCACGATAAGCTGTGATGATATTATCTTCAGGACGGATAGCGGTTACAGAGCCTGCTGCTACGGCTTCCTGTCCTATATAGATGTGGCAGAAACCCCGTATTTTCTGTTGCAGGTACATTTGCTGGGCACGTTCCTCGAATCTTCTCATCAACAGCATGTCTTCATACCATTTCAGATATTGCTCTTTTGTATAATTCACAGAATCCGTTTTCTTAGCCTTTACTTTTTCCATTTTCATGTTGTTAGCAGGTGCAAAAATAGAAAACTTCAATACATAAGCAGTCTGGGTGGCGATTAGTTTGAAAAACCAGCGTGCTTTACTATTTTATATAAATTTTCCGGAAGCTTAATCGTCACACTTTTGGCGACAGTATGAAGCAGGTTATTTGCCTGTTATTATCTGGTATATAATTACTTACGATATGTCACACGAAGGGCAGATGTTGTGACATATAATGGGGTCAATACAAATGGATAGCAAATGCCAGGCAAAAACGGTCAATGGCTTTTGGGGTAGATTACAAGTTTTGATTAGGAAGGTTTTTTCAAAATCCTTTTTCAATTTACTTAAGATACAAAGTAGAAAAAATAGGAACTACTAATTAAATCATTTATATATTTAACTAAAATATCGGTTAGATGAAAAAATACCGGCTGTTGTTTATTGTAACTATTTGCCTGATAATTCCTTATATAGTCTTAGGAATTGATAAAGACAGCACCGGGGTTAAAGCTCCTGTATCTATTAGCATACATGCAGGAGTTGGAATACCAGCTTCCTATAGCGACCCATATATTATCAATTTTACAAATGATGCACGTAGTGGTCCTTTTATTAATATGTATGCTACCCTACCTATAAGGCACACCCGTTTTGATTTTGCCGGAATGCTTGGATATGGTTCAAACGCTTTTTATTTACCGCATTCAATTTACGAGGGAGTTGATGTAACGTCCTTACAAGCGGGCAATTATAACATCGGTACTGTATTAATTGGAGTCTGCCTAAAACTTCCATTAGCAGGTATCGCATTAATTCATTTCCGGGTTCTGGTGGGACATCTTTATTTTAAAACCCCCGAAGTAATTTATAATGGCACAAAGCTTAGTAATAGTCCATATTATCCGAACATTGTAGGTACATGGGATGCACCTGCTCAAACTAATAATTCCTTCTGTTATGATATAGGAATTTCCGTCAAATTTATGTTCTCAAAAAGGTTTTTTGGAATGCTGAATGCAGATATGCTTCATTCGGGCATAGCAGATATGTATCTTGTAAATATAACGGCTGGGGTGGGGTATAGGTTATAGTTATAAATAGTAGTATTGAAATTAAGTTTCCTTTATATTTGATTTTCATAATGCTACCTGATTATTGATGCGAACTCACTTTCTTACTAATGATATACTGAATTTAAGCATAGGGCTTGCATTGGTATTAATAAGTATTTTTCTGTATTTTAAAAAAAGCTTATCGCTCAGCATCACTTTTCTCTCAATAGGAGCATTTGTTTTAAGGTTTTTCATCATTAAGCTTGACCCGTTTCTGTATATGTGGGATGAGTCATTTCATGCTCTTGTTGCAAAAAATACAATGGCAAATCCATTTAAACCCATGCTGTATACAAACCCTGTGCTCCCATATGACCCTACCTGCTGGGTATCCAATACTGTTTGGATACATGGGCCCTCCATTCTATGGTTAATTGCCATATCTTATAAAATAGTTGGGGTAAGTGAGTTGTCCACCCGGATTCCTTCCATAATTATGTCAACACTCATGGTTCCTATATTATTCAGGATAGGGAAAATAACAGTCAATGAAAAAATAGGCTATTTAGCTGCATTTTTATTTGCAACTGCTAACTATCAGTTAGAAATGGTTTCTGGGATAATTAATGGAGATCATAGTGACGTTGCATCCATGTTTTTTATTTGTACCAGCTTCTGGGCGTGGTTTGAATACAAACATTCAAATAAAAAGTATTGGCTGATATTGATAGGACTTTTTTCAGGCCTCGCAGTATTAACTAAATGGCTTATCGGATTTGTGGTTTTCTTTTGTTGGCTCCTTAACATCATTTTAAATAAAGAGAAAAGGAAGAGACTGACTTCCTATAAAGAATTACTAAAAAGCGGACTCATTGCGATTGCAATACCTGCAGCCTGGTATGTATATTGTCTTATACGTTTTCCTAAGGAAACAGTAGCAACGTTAGGTGCCTATTCGCAAAACTTCACATCTGTTATTGAGAGTCATTCAGGCAATGGCAGCTATTATCTTGATTTGATAGGTCCACAATATGGGTGGATAGTTCCCTTTATCATCCTTCCTTCATTGTATTTTTTATACAAAGCGCTTGAAAATAAAAATGAGTTTAAAATTACGTTGATTACCTGGCTTCTTTCTGTAGAACTATTTTACACTCTTGCTCAGACTAAAATGCCGCTTTTTACCATTATTGTAGCCCCTGTAATTTATCTTGCTTTGGGTAATCTCTTATTTCTCGTTATCGAATATTTAACAACAAGAGTAAGGAAATATAAAATGGGTATGATAGCATTGCTTATTCTACTGATAGGGTATTCGAATGTTGGAATAAGTGAAATTGAAGGTCACCATACAGACGTTGGATTAATGGTATCTCAAAGAGAAGGCTACATGCACAATGCATCTGTTTTTAAGGAAGTTGGAAATAGGTTTCCCAAAAAGGATTATGTACTTTTTAATTGTAAAGATCCTATCCGGGCTATGTTTTATTCGGGGATGACATCATACAGGGGTATTCCGGCAGATACAACCTGCAACAGGCTCAAAGAAAATGGAATTAAAATTGCAGTATTTAATGACGGGAAACTTCCTGCGTATATGCTTGGCGATAATAATATCATAAAGCTGAATTATTCCATCGCACTGGGGATATAATTCGAACCCTTTGATTGGCTTTAGTCCATTAATGTTCGCCGTCACTTGGCGTTTGATCTTCCATATCATCAGTAGGGTGGTCGAGTCGTTGTTGTATTTCCTGGTTTTGGAGTTTAAGCGAATCTTCCTGTTTTTTGGTAGGGGTATATTTAGAGCAGTTAAGGCAATTACCTCTGTGGTATATAAGTGTATCTTTAGGTTCGCCATCATTATAATCAATCCACATGCCTTCGTGCATGTCATGCAAATAACGCCCTTTCCGGGTCAATTTACCATCCAATAAATAGATAGAAAGAGTATCTTCCAATTGGCCATTTACATAAGTGCCTTCTTCCATTAGCTCTCCTTCGGGGTAATATTCCTCGAAGGGGCCATCAGCCGAATCATGCTTCCAGTTCTTTACCTGCATGACAGCACCGTTGTCGGGATAAAACACAACCGATTTGCCTTCCCGCTTGCCATTTTTATACTGTTCTTTCCTAATAAGGCGTTGCAATTCATCGTAGAATTTCCAGATACTATCCCTTTGTTCACCTACATAGTTGCCTTCGGCTTCCAATGCACCGGTGGTGTAGAATAAATGTGCATAGGCCGATTGCCCTTCGTTTGAATACACCCTTATGGCTTCGAGGCTATCACCTTCATCGTAATAGTTTTTAAATACCCCGTTCGGTTTATCGTCCATAAAATGCCCCTTGTATCGTATATGGCCGTCGTCGTATTTTTTCACCCAAAGTCCTTGCTTTCTACCTTCTTTATCCATTTTATTTAATGCAGATCCTGTATCGGCATAAATGTAAACGGCATTAATACTGTCTGCCATAAAAACGGGGAGGGTATCTGTTTTTACTTGTGCCTTGATTGTAGGCGAAAGCGACAGTAAAAATCCGAGTATGGAAAGGATGGTTATTTTCATTTTGTACGACAGAATATTCGCAAAATTATAATTTTGATTAGTATGAGTATCGGAAGCATTCATAAATTACCTAACTTTGCAAAGTTTTAAAACAACCCCTCTCTCCGTTATGAGCGCATTCACTACTAAACATATTTTTGTTACTGGGGGGGTTACCTCTTCTTTAGGTAAAGGAATTATTTCTGCTTCGTTGGCTAAGCTTTTGCAGGCGAGGGGATATTCTGTTACCATTCAGAAGTTCGACCCATATATTAATATTGACCCGGGCACACTCAACCCTTACGAACACGGAGAATGTTATGTTACGGATGACGGGGCTGAAACCGATTTGGATTTAGGCCATTACGAGCGTTTTTTAAATACGCCTACATCACAAGCTAATAATGTTACTACAGGACGCATTTACCAAAGCGTTATTGATAAAGAACGGAAAGGAGATTACCTGGGTAAAACGGTGCAGGTTATACCACATATTACCGATGAAATAAAAAACCGGTTTCAACTGCTTGGTAAATCGGGCAGATACCAGTTTGTAATTACTGAAATTGGTGGAACGGTAGGCGATATAGAATCGCTTCCATATATTGAAGCAGTTAGGCAGATGAAATGGGAACACGGTAAAGATTGCCTCGTGGTGCATCTTACCTTATTGCCTTACCTGCATACTACAGGCGAATTAAAAACCAAACCTACCCAGCACTCTGTTAAGTCCTTGCTGGAAAATGGGGTTCAACCCGATATTTTGGTATGCCGCAGCATACAATCGATAGATGAAGATATTCGTGAAAAAATTGCCCGTTTTTGCAATGTTGCACACGATGCGGTCATTGAGGCATTAGATGCCAGAAGTATTTATGATGTGCCGATTTTAATGGCTAAGCAAAAGCTGGATACTGTAGTACTTCAAAAGCTCGGATTACCAACCGATACAACTCCGGATTTAAAAACTTGGGAAGGCTTTTTAGAAAGGCTTCATCACCCAAAACAAAAAATAAGGGTAGCCCTTGTGGGTAAGTATATTGAATTAAAAGATTCTTATAAATCCATTGCCGAATCCTTTGTTCATGCAGGTGCGGCTAATGATGCGCAAGTGGAAATTGAGTGGATTCATTCCGAAGATGTGAATGAAGAAACAGTTAGCCATCTTTTTGAAGGGATAAGAGGTATTGTAGTGGCTCCCGGCTTTGGCAAGCGCGGCATTGAAGGTAAAATAATTGCCATACGCCATGCCCGTGAAAATAATATTCCGTTTTTGGGAATCTGCCTGGGTATGCAATGTGCCGTAATAGAATTTGCACGTAACGTGCTGGGCTTTAAAGATGCCCATACTACCGAAGTTAACCCGGCTACAAGCCATCCTGTAATTGATTTGCAGGAAGTACAGAAAAAGGTTACTCACCTGGGTGGAACCATGAGGCTTGGAGCATATCCTTGTCTTGTGAAAGAAGGAACCAAAGCATGGGATGTATATAAAAAGAAGGAAGTAAGCGAGCGCCATCGTCATCGCTACGAATTCAATAATGAATATTTGAAAGACTTTGAAAAGGCCGGACTCAAAGCATCGGGAATTCATCCGGAAGCAGGGCTGGTGGAGATTATAGAATTAAAAGACCATCCATGGTTTATCGGGGTACAATTTCACCCGGAATATAAAAGCACGGTAGCTAATCCGCATCCATTTTTTATTGGCTTTGTGGCTGCAGCTATGCAATACCAACCACAGCACGAATCCTTAAAGGCTCAGAAAGTTTAAAAGGATAGTTTTCTATCTTTTGTTTAAATCGATATCTGGGTGTATGCCAGCAAAATCGGCTTTTTTTATAATGGTCTTACGTAACGGTAGCATTGGTTTTTTTCGTAAATTTACAATCTTATTGTAAGTAACATTACAGGCAGAATTTATACTTCTCCGCTACCATGCAGGCCAAAAAACTAATTAACTGTTATTTATTTGTAATTTCTGCATTAGCAACGAATACGCTTTTGGCGCAAACACGCCCATCACTCGAGACTTCTGAAAATATTTCCCGGAATTGGTCGCACGTAGTTAATAAGGTAAAGCAAAATAAAGGCGAAGATTTTGAAACCTTTACCCGCTTCAGTAGCTCCGCTGTCGATTCTTTACATGGGGACTTTCTTCGCGGAGTGGCAAATGGAGAAATAACCCTCGAAAACGTTAAAAGCTATGAAGGCATTTTCACCGGACGACTGAATAACCTTTATGAAAAATTCCTGCAGATAAAAGCAGAGTTCCCTACATCGGTGGAAGAGTTCACCCAAAAACATAAACCGGTATACTTGTCGCTCCCCTGTGATTCTGCCTGCAATAATATTGATTTTGAAAGTGGAAACCTTTCCGGTTGGAATGCCTATTACGGATATAATCAATCGGATACTTCAACAGTAATCACTCATATTACCGGCGGACCGGCAGGCGCTGTTACAGAAGCTGCCAATGATGTACTTACAGGTGTATTCCCCTATTTTAACCAGACTATTGGACCAACACCCGGCCCCGATTACCAGATAAGTATAACATCAGGTACCCGGGGCGATGCTATTATTCCGTCCATCCCTGTGGTATCTCCTTATGGAGGGCATTATTCCGTAATGCTTGGCGACAGTACGCTGGTGAATTATGGCGTAGCTATTCTTTCACAAACTTTTGCCGTAACTGAATCAAATGCCAACTTTACGTATCAATATGCAGTGTTGTTGGAAAATCCCAATCATACCTTTTATGAGCAACCATTTTTCAGGATATTTTTCATTAACCAATTGGGTGATACCATCCCATATTGCGGACAATATAATGTTGTAGCTGGCCACGGAACGCAGCAGTTCGATAGTATTATGTATTATGATGCACGGGTAAATGACTCGGTTCCGGTGTATTACAAAAACTGGACCACCATAAATGTTCCGCTTAAAAAGTATATTGGGCAATGTATAACAGTTGTTTTTGAATCAGGCGATTGCAGCCAGGGCGGGCATTTTGGGTACGCTTATATCGATGCATCCTGTTCACCGCTCAAAGTGCTGAGCTCTTCTGATTTCTTTTGCGGACAAGACAGCATTACCCTTACCGGCCCTGCAGGTGAAAGCGCTTATAACTGGGCAGGCCCCGCCGGTGGCATAATTTCGAATAATACTTCCAAGAGTATTGATATTGATAGCGCAGGTATCTACTCACTTATTATAACACCTGTTACCGGTGCATCGTGCAATGATACACTCTCTGTAACCATAGGAAAGAAACCGGGGCCTCCACCCAATCCGAATTTTTCTGCAGATACTGTTTGCCTGGGAATGCCAACCTCATTCACAAATAGTTCAGACCCTATAGTGGGGGCAAATTTTTTCTGGGACTTTTATAATGTAGGCTCTTACCAGGATTCTGCAATTAACCCTGTATGGACATATAATTTGCCTGGAACCTATTACGTAAAACTGCATGAAAACAAAAATGGATGCGGAAAAGATACCGTAATAAAAGTGCATGTAGATAGCACTATTGCAAGTTCCTTCAGCGATAAAAGCGTTTGCGCGAGAGATACGGTCTTTTTTAAAAATACTTCCAGGGGTGCTAATTCATATACATGGAATTTTGGCGATGCCTCATCAGGCAGTCAAAATATTTCAGCGATGGTAAGCCCCTATCACGTATACAGTTCTTCGGGAACATATACGGTTACATTGGTTGATAAGGCAAATCAGTGTATGGATACACTAACACAGGTAATCACTATTCTCCCCGGTGGAAATCCCACACTGCAAGGGCCGGAAACACTATGTGTGGGAAATTCTGCACAAATTGAGGCAAGTGGCAGCAGCAGTTACCTGTGGAACACCGGCGCTACAACCTCAAGCATTACCGTGAGCCCTAAAGCGACTACTTCCTATTATTGTATCATGAAAAATTCGGATGGATGCGTTGATACCGGCTACGATGCTGTGACGGTAAATCCTACACCCGCACTCACCGCTTGTTGTGATACAGCTTTAACTCCAGGGCAAAGTGTGCAGCTTGTAGCTACTGGAACGGGCACATATTCCTGGAACCCTACTGATGGATTAAGTTGTAGTACTTGCAGCGACCCCGTTGTATCGCCTCCTTTCACTACCACTTATACGGTTACCTTAACAAGTGATAGCGGCTGTACGACGAGCCAGCTTATAACCATTGATGTAAGTTGCGGTGATATATTCGTACCGGATATATTTTCTCCTAATAGCGACCATAATAATATCCTTTATGTTCGAAGTCCCTGCATTGCTGATATGGTATTTATGGTTTTCGACCGTTGGGGCAACCGTGTGTTTGAGTCGAAGAATCAAAATATTGGTTGGGATGGGCATCATAATGGTACAACTATGGATGTGGGAACTTATATATGGCGTTTAAATGCTACGCTAAAAGATGGAGCCAAAATTGAACAAACCGGGGACGTAACACTCATCAGGTAATAGTATAGTAGTTACTTTTCTATAACTATCTTCCCTTCATTTAATAAAGAACCATTTTCTGTAACCCTCCACAAACACACTCCCGAAACCTGGGAACCCAAATCAATAGTATGTATATCGGTGGTAGGCTCTAATAGCTGTTTATAAACCACCTGGCCCATTACGTTGTATACTTGCAATAATGTTGTTTTATCTACCCCTTCTAATGCCATTGCAAACTGACCGTTATTCGGGTTAGGGTAAAGCTTTATTGTGTTTGCTGCAATGTTTATAGTATTGATGCCCGCTAATACATAATTAAACCTGAAAATAGTTCCGTTATTGTTAGTACCTCCTTGCGAAGCTGTACCATAAGCCATATTACCGGAAAATGTTAATGAGCCCAGCGGATAGTAGCAACTGGTATTACTGAAACTCAATAGAACTTTATAATTCTTACCGCTCGAGTCTACTGAAAATATGCAGCCTTTATTACCTCCTGATCCATTGGTGGCCATGCCATATAATGTAGTACCGGATAGGGTTAATGAACCTTGGGGCAAACCTCCGTTGGTATTGGCAAATTCAAACACATC
>JABDCH010000058.1 GCA_013288205.1 Bacteroidota bacterium
CACTCTCCGCCTTCGCCTCGCCATAGCTCGGCTACGGCGGACGCAGTCCGCAAAAGACGAGCGGCGGCGGGCTTCGCCTTAAAATGATAAAGTAAAAATGAATTTTGCCTGGACTGTATACATACTTAAATGCGGCGATGACCATTTGTATATTGGTTGCACAGAAAATATTGAAGAAAGATTAGCACGGCATCAAATGGGTAGAGTACCGGCTACTGAGAAACGTTTACCTGTAGAACTTATACATACCATTTCCTTTCAAGACAAATACAAAGCGTTTGCTTTTGAAAAATATCTAAAATCGGGCTCTGGAAGAGCATTCTTCAAAAAACATTTTTTCTAAACTATCCATCAAAGCAACCCCATAGCTCGGCTACGGCGGACGCAGTCCCGCAAAAGACGAGCGAAAACAAGATTCGTTCTACTTGTCTCTATCAGCTCAAAATATCATGTTTTCTGATTTTAATTATATTTTATCTTTGTAGAGTAGTTCAGTAAACATCCTTAAACTATCTTCATATGAGAAAAATAATTGTATTATCATTTATTACTTTAGATGGAGTATTGCAAGCACCTGGTGGCCCTGGGGAAGACACATCAGGCGGGTTCAAATATGGCGGTTGGAGTGCACCGTATAGTGACAAAGTTACTGGTAGCATTATGCAAAAACAGATGAAACATGCAGATATGCTTTTGGGCAGAAAGACATTTGAGATTTTTGCCGGCTACTGGCCTAAACATGCAGATTATTGGCCCGGTGTCAACGATGTCACAAAATACGTCCTGTCCAAGACCATGAAAAAGTCAGATTGGAAAAACTCGGTTTTCCTCAAAAGCCTGGCAGATATCAAAAAACTCAAAAACTCAAAGGGCTCTGCTATTAAAGTTTGGGGCAGCGGCGAGCTGGTTCAGTTGCTGCTTAAGAATGATTTAGTGGACGAACTCTGGCTCAAAATTTACCCTGTGATACTTGGCAAAGGGAAAAAGTTATTTGCCGAAGGTGCGATTCCGGCAGCATTAAAATTAACAGAGAGTACGGTTACACCCAAAGGAGTGATTATTGCCAATTACAGGCGAGCCGGAAAAGTGAAGACAGGTACTATGGGAGCTTAACCCTGTTAACAATTCAAGACAAAATAACAATTAGAAAATAAAATATGAGAAAACTAATTGCAGCAATCAATATGACACTGGACGGATTTTGCGACCATACGGCAGTGATTGCAGATAATGAACTACATCAACATTTTAATGAGGTATTGAGTAATGCTGACATCATTTTATACGGAAGAACCACGTATCAACTGATGGAAAGTTATTGGCCGGCAATAGTAAAAACCCCGACCGGCAACAAAACGGAGGATGAATTTGCAGTGCTGATAGACAATATTCCAAAGATTCTTTTTTCCCGCACACTTCAACATGTTGATTGGAAAAACACAGAATTGAAAAAAGAAATCGTTAAAGAAGAGGTGCTGGAACTCAAACAGCGAGCCGGTAAAAACATTTTAGCCGGCAGCCCAAGTATGATAGTAGCCCTAACACAACTGGGCTTAATTGATGAATACCAGATTGTCGTTCACCCGGTTATTTGGGGGAGCGGTTTGCCACTATTCAAAAACATTAAGGAAAAAGTTAATCTTAAACTATTAAAAACAAAAACATTTGGTAGTGGTGCAGTAACTCTTTACTATGAGCCGACAAGGAATCATCCCAATAAATAATTTATGGCAGAAAATAAAACTAAAAAAACGACTGCTAGCCCGGAAACCTTTTTAAATACTATTAAGGAAGAACAAAAACGCAAAGACGGTTTTACTATTCTTGAAATGATGAAAAAGGCTGCTAAAAGCGAACCTAAAATGTGGGGTAGCGCTATTATTGGCTTAGGCGATTTTAAATATACGCTGTCAAGTGGTAAGGAAAATCCTTGGTTCATGATTGGTTTTTCACCCCGCAAGGAAAGTTTTGCCTTCTATTTAATGGGAGAAAAAGGTGAAAAATATGGAACACAACTTGAAAAAATTGGAAAATATTCAAGAGAAAAGGGTTGCTTCCACATTGTTAAGATTGCCGATATTGACGTTAAAGCTTTATCGGCGCTTTTCGAAATGCAGGTAAAGGCTTGTGAAAAGGCGCTTAAGGAAAATAAGTGATATATTAAGCAACCGAACGCAAGCTTTCATTTATCGGTTATTAATCATTAGTTTTGTTGCAAAATAAGAGCATTGTATACTATTAACGTCAGAGGGATTCACATTTATGCATATCACGGCTGTCTGCCTGAAGAAGCCATTATTGGCGGAGAGTATGTAGTTAATGTTATTTTAAAAGCCGATATCGCAAAAGCCGCATCTGATGATATATTACGGGAGACCATAGATTATGTGGATGTTTATAAAATCGTAAAAAAAGAGATGAGCATTCGCGCAAATCTTATTGAACATGTTGCAAAACGGATTGCAGATAATTTAAAGAATTCCTTCTTCACCATCAGTGGCCTGTCAGTTGAAGTTATTAAGAAGACTCCACCCATTGGCGGGGAAGTGGATGAGGTAAGTGTTGTGGTAGAACTATAATATCTGCCCATTCCTATCCGCAGAATTTTTAATTTTGATTTTTTAAGTTTTCCACCGGAACTGATGAAGGTTTTGCAAATAAGCAACAAAATTCCTTACCCTGAAAAAGATGGGGGTGTTATTGCCATCAATGCAATTACGGAAGGTTTACTGAAAGCCGGATGCGAGGTGAAAGTGTTTGCCATGAATACTCGTAAGCATTTTATAGAGATTCGTTCCATCCCTGAGAAATTTAGAAATGACAGGCACTTGGAAACGATTACCATAGATACTGATGTAAAACCCTTATCAGCTCTCATCGCTCTTCTAACAGGCAAATCGTATAATATATCGCGTTTTAAATCGGAAGATTTCAGCAAGAAGTTAACAGCAATCTTAAAAAAGGAATCGTTTGATATCATTCATTTGGAAGGACTGTATTTAGCTCCATACTTGCCTATAATAAAGCAGTACTCCAAAGCCCCTGTAATAATGCGGGCGCATAATATAGAATGGAAAATATGGCATAAGCTTGCATCGGAAGAGAAAGGAATAGTAAAGAAATGGTACTTAACTAAGCTGTCGAAACAATTAAAAATATACGAAGAAAGTGTGATAGATCTTTTTGATGGCATTGCTACCATAACTAATACAGATCTTGAATATTGGAAAAAGATGGGCTGCAAAACGCCTATGGCGCATATTCCGTTTGGGGTTGATCTTTCAACATATGTTCCCGGAAAAAGCAAATACCCTAACTCGCTTTTTTATATCGGTGCATTAGATTGGCTGCCGAATCTGCAAGGCATAGACTGGTTTCTAAAAAATGTATGGACCAATATATTGACTAAGTTTCCTGATGTGCAATTCCATATAGCAGGCAGAAATATGCCTGACAGTCTTCGAAACGGGAATTACCCCAATGTGGTTTTTCATGGAGAAGTAGAGGATGCCAAAGTATTTATGGAAGACTATGACATCATGCTTGTACCTTTGCTTGCCGGAAGCGGGGTACGAATTAAAATTATTGAAGGCATGGCAATGGAAAAACCCATTATAACAACAAGCGTGGGTATTGAAGGAATAGAATGCAAATTGGGACGGGATGTGTTGGTCGCCGATGAACCCGCGCAATTTGCCGAAGCCGTTTGCCATTGTATAGAAGATAAAACGTTTAAAGAAGATTTAGGAAAACTGGCCCGAAAATTTATTGAGGAGAATGGCAGTATCGATCAAGCCACAGCGAAACTTATTGGATTTTATAACGAGCGAATTTTGCAAAAGCAGTAATGAAGATTCTCTATATCGTTTCGCGGTTTCCGTATCCTCTTGAAAAAGGAGATAAGCTTCGTGCCTATCACCAATTGAAAGATCTATCGAAAAATAACGATGTGTTTCTATATGCTTTGAGCGATAAACCCATTGACGAAAAAAGTATAAAACATATTGAACAATTCTGCAAAAAAGTTAACGTTTTCAGGTTGTCAAAAGCACGAATATTTTTTAATTTAGTAAGAACTACATTTACCCGCATCCCATGGCAGATAGGGTATTTTTACTCTCGTGCGGCACAAAAAGAATTAGATTCCGTTATTTTAGAATACAAGCCGGACCATATATTTTGCCAATTGATACGCACTACGGAATATGTAAAACAATATGCCCACATTCCAAAAACGCTCGATTATATGGATGTGTTTTCAAAAGGTATTGAGCGGCGTTTGCCAAGCGTACCCTTCTATTTAAAACCCCTGCATAATGTAGAGCAACAAAGGTTAGCCAATTATGAATCGGGTGTATTTAATTTTTTTGATAATAAGATTATTATCTCCCAGCAGGATAGAGATTTGATTCCACATCCCGAAAACAGCAAAATAGCGGTTATTCCAAATGGAGTTGATGCCAATTTTTTTAAACCTGTTGAGCATACTAAAGAATACGATATTATATTTAACGGAAACATGAGTTATACGCCCAATATCGAAAGTGCCGAATACCTGGTGCGTGCAATTCTTCCCATTGTTTTAAAGAAAAACCCAGATGTAAAAATATTGATTTCAGGAGCTAATCCTTCTGCTAAAGTGCGGGCGCTTGCCTCTGCCCATGTTACTATCAGTGGGTGGGTGGAAGATGTCCGTATAAATTTTGCTAAAGCTAAAATGCTTGTTGCACCTATGTTTATGAGCATCGGCTTGCAAAATAAATTACTGGAAGCAATGGCATTAAAAATTCCATGCATAACCTCTACACTTGCCAATAATGCGTTGCGTGCTAAGAATGGAGAAAGCATTTTAATTGCCGATACGCCAGAAGAATACGCCATACATATTAGTGAACTTTTATCTGATGAGAATAAAGCCCACACTATTGGCTTGAATGGCCATAACTTTGTGGTGGAGAATTATAGTTGGGAAAGAGAAAATCAAAAATTAGAAGCAATAATCAGGAATACTAAAAAATGAGCGAAGGTCTTTCTATCGTATTTATGGGCACACCCGAATTCGCGGTGGCAAGCCTTGATGCCTTGGTCAAAAGTCGTCATAAAGTACTTGCAGTAGTTACCGCACCCGACCGTCCTGCCAGTCGTGGGTTGAAGCTGCAACAATCGGCGGTGAAGCAATATGCATTACGAAATAATCTGCCTGTTTTACAACCGGAGAAGTTAAAGAACGAAGAATTTATTAATGAACTGAAAAAGCTAAATCCCGATTTAATAGTGGTAGTTGCTTTCCGAATGTTGCCTGAAGTGGTTTGGAAGCTTCCTAAAATGGGTACAATTAATCTTCATGCTTCTTTGTTGCCTCAATATAGGGGAGCAGCACCTATTAATTGGGCCATAATAAATGGAGAGAAGGAAACAGGGGTTACCACATTCTTTATAAATGAACATATTGATATGGGAAATGTAATACATAGGAAGACTATTCCCATCGAAGAAAATGACAATGCCGGGACATTACATGATAAACTTATGGTAATAGGTTCGACACTTTTAGTTGAAACGATTGATAGCTTCGATTTAATGCCAGTCGCAACTTTACCTCAAAAATATTTTCCAAAAGAAGACCTAAAACCTGCACCCAAAATTTTTAGGGAATACTGTCATATTGACTGGAATAAACCTGCAGAACAAGTCCATAACTTTATAAGAGGACTAAGCCCCTATCCTGCCGCATGGACAGAGATAGTAAATAAGGATGGCAAAAAGCTGGTGATGAAAATATACGATTCAGCGATCAACACCAACATTACTTTATCAACCGGAGAATTGCAGGTAAAAGACAATACATATATATATATAGGATGCAAAGATGCGGCCATAGAAATTAAGGAACTCCAACTGGAAGGAAAGAAAACCATGCCTGCTGCTGACTTTCTGAGAGGCTTCCGACTGGAAGGGGAAGGCTGGAAGGTGGTCTAGCTAAAACCCCTGAAAAAAGCCTTATAAAACGCCCTTTTTGGGGTGAGTTATTAACAAAACACCCCATTTATCAACAATTTAACGATATTTTCACCCCGAAACATGCGTGTATATTGAGATTATATTCTATATTCGCAATGTATTAACCAATAAAATTTATACAAAATGAACAAAGCAGAATTAATTGATGCCATTTCTGGTGAGGCGAAAATCACCAAAGCTGATGCTGCAAGAGCAGTAGATGGATTCATCACCTCAGCAACCAAAGCCCTCAAGAAAGGCGACAGAATCGCTCTCGTAGGTTTCGGTTCTTTCTCAGTAGCAAAAAGAGCTGCCCGTAATGGACGCAATCCACAAACCGGAAAAGCTATTAAAATTGCTGCCAAGAAAGTAGTAAAATTCAAAGCTGGTGCTGAACTTGCAAGCAAAGTGAAGTAATTCGCTTTTTTTAAAAGAATAAAAAAGTCCTTCTTCGGAGGGACTTTTTTATTTTTGTCAACTCAATAACCCATACATGAATAAGAAAACCACTCCTACCTTTGATCCGGATGCACCTGCTGCGGCAGGTTCTTTATTTGGACTACCTTATACTACCGGTAATGCAAAAATAGTTGCCCTTCCTGTTCCATGGGATGCAACAGTTTCTTACCGCACCGGAGCTTCAAAGGGGCCCAAAGCCATTCTGAATGCATCATGCCAGGTAGATTTATTTGACGAACATATTCCCAATGCCTGGAAAATAGGAATAGCCATGGATACATATCCTAAAGAAGTTGAGAAAACAAATTCAGCATTGCGGAAAAATGCAGAGCGGTATATTAATGCCTTTGTAGATGGAAAGGCAGAAACAAAACCAATGGAGGCCATACGGAATGATATAAATAAAAAATGTGATGAATTACGGAAATGGATTAAACAACGATCTCTTACATTTCTTAAAAAGAATAAAATAGTAGCATTAATTGGTGGAGACCATAGTACACCTTTAGGCCTAATGCAAGCGGTTTCTGAACAATATGATTCCTTTGGAATACTGCATATTGATGCTCATTGCGATTTACGAAATGCCTATGAAGGATTCACCTTCTCTCACGCCTCCATTATGTTCAATGCACTCAAGATTAAGAATATGGAAAAGCTTGTGCAGGTAGGTATTCGTGATTTTTCGGAGGGTGAAAAAAAAGTAATTGAAGATTCGAAAGGAAGAATCCGGTTGTTTTCCGATAAATCAATGAAGGAAAAAATGTACGAGGGTTACACATGGCAGCAAATTGCCAGCAAAATAATAGAACAACTTCCTCAAAATATTTATATCAGTTTTGATATAGATGGATTAGACCCGAAGTTGTGCCCCAATACAGGAACACCGGTGCCCGGAGGATTAGAGTTTCAACAAGCCCTTTACCTGATTGAGCAGGTAGTGGAGGCCGGTAAAAAAATAATATCGTTCGATATTAATGAAGTTGCTCCCGGAGCAGATGAGTGGGATGCCAATGTAGGAGCACGCTTACTCTATAAAATTTCAAACCAGGCAGCTTTATCGCAAGTGTAAACCTGCAAAATAGGTTTGTAAAAACTATATCGCCAACAAGGAAGAATTGTATATTTACGAAACTATTACCACTTAATAATGAAGGTATATGGAAAATAAATATGCTACCCGACTGAATAAAAAAGTTTTATTTCCTTTTATTTTTATTTATTTCTTCGCGGTCACTGGCTATGGCCAATTCTGGTGGCACCCTTTAGATGCGGGTGTTACCGGCGAATATGGAATACTTACAGAGGCTACTTACAATGGCGAATTATATGTAGGTGGGTGGTTCAACCAGGCAGGTAATATCACAGCCCGCAACATAGCGCGCTGGAGCGGCTGGAACTGGGACAGCGTTGGTTCGGGCCTTACCGGCGGCATCAATAATGTAGAAACGATGTGTGTATACAATGGCAAACTATATGCCGGCGGAGGATTTTATGCAGCTGATAAGTTGGCAGCAAATGATATAGCTGTTTGGGATGGCACACATTGGGATACACTAGGCAGAGGACTTAGAGAATGTGGCGGCGGCCTTGGCTGGGCCGATGCTATGGCTGTTTATAATGGGAAACTATATGTTGCAGGCGCATTTTGCCATGCAGGAAATATAAAGGCATTCAATATAGCCTGCTGGGATGGCGCCAAATGGGATTCTGTTGCCTCCGGTATAAACGATAGTGTATATGCACTTGCCGTATACAACGGAAAACTTTATGCAGCAGGTCAATTCAGTTCGGCAGGCGGACAATCCGTAAATAACATAGCATATTGGGATGGCACACAATGGAACGCCGTGGGCACAGGTACCAATGAACCTATTTTTGCATTGACTACTTACAATGGTTCGTTATATGCCGGAGGCTCATTTACCACTGCCGGAGGAAATACAGCGCATTACATTGCAACCTGGAATGGAACAAAATGGGCAACTGCAGGTTCAGGGCTCACCGGTGTAATTACCGGAAGCGGGGTGATCGCTTTTTGTGTTTTTAATGGGCAGCTATATGTGGGTGGTCTCTTCAATAAATCAGGAAGCCTGACGGTTAATAATATTGCCACCTGGAACGGCACCGTTTGGGACACCGTAAGCACCCGGGGGGTTGATAACATTGTAGATGCTTTTGCTGTTATGGATTCTGCCATTTATGCGGGCGGAGAATTTACACATGCAGGAAATATAGCTGCATCTGATATTGCTGCCTGGGGAGGCATAAGTCTCGGTCTAAATTCACTGGCTAATAAAATGCCTGGTATGGATGTTTATCCTAATCCAAGCAACGGAAAATTTACTATTCAAGTTACTAACTCACCGGACGTAAAATATTTGGAGATATATAACGTAATGGGTAAAAGGATTTATTCCTCCACATATCAGCCATCAGTTATTGATTATCAATCATATTCTATTGATATATCCACCCAGCCGGCAGGGGTTTATTTATATCGCCTGTTAAACCAATCTGGGAATCTTGTAGATGAAGGGAAGTTACTCGTACAGTAGATAAATTTTCAGGCACGACCCAACCTATCGGGACAATCTATCGTAATAAGAAATAGGGATGTTGACTTTTTAACTAATTTTGTAGGAGTGCCCATATGTGATGAGTATCGAATATTAATATGTAACCAATTTGAATGAAAAAAATTACTCTCTTTATCATACTTACCTTATTTGCTTTTAGAGTATCCTCTCAATGCACCGACTGCCACGATGGGAGAAACCTTCATCATAGCCCTGTAGCCCATAAAACTCCTAACGGAAGCAAGACTTTGGGTATATCATTTGATACTACCTTATGCGGACTTAATTTTGTGCAGGCCATTCAAAATACCCAAACCAGGTTTTCACCTACATTGGGTTGTGGTTTTCCTGCACCTGATACAGTTACAGGATTACCCAATGGTTGCATCAATGTATTGAAAGCTTATCTCTATTGCGAGGTTTCGTGCGAAACTTCATCCCCTTCTAATTATATAATCAAAGCTACGGTAACCAATCCTGCAAAGGTAAAAAACAACTTCACCCCAATCCTGATAGGTTCAGACGGACCTAAATGCTGGAGCGATCAAAGTACAGGCACGTGGAGGGCCGATATTACTTCGGCCATAGCCGGCAATGGTGTGTACACCGTAGATTATAACGGTTTTACAGATGAAGGCTATGAAGTGGATGGTATTTCAATCATCATTATTTACCAGGAAAATACGGTTACCTATACCGGTACTTTTATTCTGTCCGATGGTCAATATACGAAGGAAGGCGGCAGCGAATTGTATACTGATACCGGATTCAAGGCTTGCGGAAACAGTACATATGCAACCGCATTTGCTGATTTTGCCGATATCCAGAACAATGCAGAGGCTAATTTTAGTTTAACTGAAAATGGAACAACGGCAACCTTTCCTTCATTGTTTTTTCAATCAACCCCGGTAAATACAAATGTGATTGCAGGTCAAGATACTTCCACTGTTTCCATAACACTGGGTGGCGACTGTTATGCCATGTTCATTTATGGCTTGTATTTCCAGTCCAAATGCCTCACCTGTACTCCTGTTTCTTTATCCTATACTTCTAAAGTTACCCCTGCCGCCTGCGGATCGGATAGTGGTTCAGCACAAGTAACGGTAAGTGGTAATGATACCGGCGTTACCTATCTGTGGAATAATGGGGTAACTCTCGATTCAATACACAATGTACTTCCCGGCACGTATACCTGCACTATAACCGGGCGCGAGGGCTGTCCGGTTGATAAAGTTATTTTAAAAATACCAAAAACAGACAGCGCTTATGCCGTAATCAAATCAACCAGGGACAGCGTTTGTCCCGGCGATTCTTTAACCCTAAGCGGTATCGGTGGCACCAAATACCTATGGACTCCCGGTAATTCAGCAAGCCCTACTTTACACATTAATCCATTAGTTACCACTACTTATACACTGCATACTTTTACCAGCCAATGTAAAGACTCGGCTAAAATTAAGATTAATGTAATTCCAAAAATAACGGATACCCTGACAGTGATTAACGATACCGTTTGTCCGCTGTCACCCACAATATTGACAGCTACGGTAAAAGGGGGACAGGCCTTATATAGATGGAGTAATGGAGCAACTACTTCCACTATTACAGTACACGACACTGCCACCACAACCTACACTGCAACTGCGTACGGAATATGCGACAGCGTGAGAAAGACTATAAAAGTAGTAATAGTACCCTTGCCTAAACCTGTTATAGGTGGAAAGCCTTGGGCTTGTAAAGGTACGAAGGCAAATCTGGTAGTAAGTAGTTCTACAAACCCTACCAAATATGTATGGTATAATGGGTCAACCAACACGTCGATTAATACAGGTGTCATCAACGCAGATTCCATTGTATATGTAACAGCCTATAATAGGTTAGGTTGCTCTGTTACAGTTTACGATACAGTTCAATTAAGGGCCCCACCGATTCCAATTATTAACTTCGAGAGGGATATTTTTTGCGCCGGACAACCAATCACCTTAATGGCAACAGCAACAGGAACGGGCGCCCCTTTCACCTATACCTGGAGTACCGGACAAACGGGTTCAAGTATCACCATTAATCCGGGCCCCGACAGTACAACCACATATACGGTAATCGTTTCTAATGGTTGTACAAAAACAGCTACTGCTACTCTAACCCCTACCAATCCTCATTTAAATGCCTGTTGCAGCCAAACATTATTGATAGATAACGATACTACCATATTGGTAGCAGGAGGAAATTCTAAAAACTATAAGTGGACCGAAAATCCTGCTAAAGGAACAATAACTTGTCTTGATCCTTCCTGTGATTCGGTAAGAGTAATAACTCCGGTCACTACTTCATACACCGTTGTGGGAACAGACAGCAATGGATGTCAGGCCGAACAGGTTTTGCTTGTTAATATTGACATACCTTGCCTGGATGTGAAATTCCCTAACGTATTTACTCCTGACAATGCCGGGCCATTAGGACTGAATAATGTATTTTATATCAGGACTGAAAATATTGACGCATGGTCGCTCACCATATATGATAGATGGGGTAAGGAAATGTATAATAGCACCAATCCTGTTCAATACTGGAGCGGTACTACTGAAAGTGGAGCAAAAGCGTCCGACGGGGTGTACTATTATGTGCTAACTGCTACTTGCCAGAGTACAACCTATAAAAAGGATGGATTTATCCAATTAATAAGATAGTATCTTTATAATTAATATAGCTAATAAGTAATAATATTTTTGAACACCAGTTAATTAACATACCAAGCCCTCTTAAGAAAAACTACCAAATGAAAAAAATAATTACTCTATTTTGCGCATTTATTTTATTTACGAACACTCCAGGTTATTCACAAACTCTTACCAAAAAAACTCAAAGTGCCCCTGCCGGAAATGCGCAGATAAAATGGAAAACAGCACCATTCAACCACCAGGTTTTTATAGAAAATAACGGACAATTTGATGGAGCCATTCCGGGAAATGAGAAGATATTATATGGCGTTCAATTAGGTGGCGTGTGGGCCTACTTTACTTCACATGGCGTTACCTATCGCTATGTTGAAATGCCTAAAAAGCATGAAACTGTAAAAGATGATGATAAAGATAATCAAGCCAAAGCAATAGTGCACTATTTGAATAGTAGCTGGGAAGGTGCCAATGCTTTAGCTGCCATAACACCAGAAGGTATACACAACGATTATTATACATACGGAGCAGGGCGAAAAAATACCATAAAAGCCTATGCATTTAATCAACTTGTTTATAAAAACCTTTATCCGGGAGTCGATGCGGTTTACGAATTTATTGTAGGGAAAAACGGAATAAAGTATTCCCTCATTGTACATCCGGGAGCTGACATTTCTAAAATATTGTTGAAATATCCCGATGCAGTTAAACTAAAACTATTGCAAAATGGGGATATAACTTTCACGAGCTCTTTAGGAAAGTTTACAGAACATTCCCCTGTTGGCGGATATAGCGGAGATATGGGAAGCATCAATGTTTTATACCAAGTAGCCGGAAACGTAGAATCATTCCGTATAAATGGCAATTATGATAAGAACAAAACCATTGTGATCGACCCCTGGATTACCAATCCGAATTTTGCAAATTATGATCGGGCTTACGATATATGTTATGATTATTTTGGGAATGTATATGCCTATGGCGGACAAATGCCATTTCAATTATCAAAATTCAATAAGGTGGGTACGAAACAATGGACATTTACTGTCAGTGCATTCCATTTCAATTCTTACTATTATGGCGCTTTTGCAACGGATAGAAAAACAGGCACTTCTTACGTTACAAGCGGTTTCTGGCTTGATTCTGCCCAGGTATTAAAAGTTAACACGTATGGTAATTTACAGGCAACCTATGTAGGTAACCCTTCTATAAACGAAATGTGGAGAGCTGTTTACAATCCCTGTTACGATAATATTATCATAGGCGCAGGCGGAACAACGGATACAAACCAGGCTTGTATGCTCGACACTAATCTGGTAAGCATAATAGGGGTAGATTGGCTTCATACCCAGCTTTCTGACCATGATGTTGCAATGGTTTGTGTAGATCCTTCCGGATTATATTGTTATATGGCCACTGTTCAAACTGCGGGTAATGTATTTGCCCAACTACCCTTACCCAAACTTAATCCCGCCACTTATATCAAACCCGATCATTTTGATCTCGCTGAATCAAATGTTGCCAAATATGTTGCAAACCAAAGCTATGCTTCAGGAGCCATGAATGGAGCAGCTGCGAGCCCCACCTGGCTTTATTTGTACGATGGTGCATCATTGAAACAATATGCTAAAAACACAGGCACTCTGAATGATAGTATTGCTGTATCTAATTCTAACGTTGAAACGTATTGGGGAGGTATTGATGTGGATGGATGCGACGACATCTATTTAGGTTGCAGGGATTCTATAAAGTATTATGACGGCTCTCTTACCCAAAAAGGAAGTATTGTTATGCCGAACACTGTGTATGCCTTAGTATTAGGACAAAATAATTTGCTATATGCTGCCGGCGATAGTTTTGTGTGTGCAGTTACTGTGCCTAACCCACCCAATCTTATTTCTTCTGCGAAAGGCGCCCCTAGTTCCTGTTCTGCATGCGATGGGAAAGCCACTGTAACTATAAATTGCGGTGTAACACCCTTTACCTTTAAATGGAGTAATGGAAATACGAGCCAAACCGATTCCGGTATGTGTGCGGGTATTTATACCGTTTATGTAACAGATGGTTCCTGCCCACCCCGTCACGACTCGGCTATTGTTATTATAAATGGAAAGAATGGATATAACGCACCGGTGAAAGATACTAATCCCGGATGTGTCTTATTCAGGGGTAATATAACTGCCTATCCTACCGGGGGTGCAGCACCTTATACGTATAGCTGGAGTAATGGAGAAACTACCCAAGAAGATACCGGACTTGTTGCCGGAACCTATACTTGCGTTATAACAGATAATACGGGGTGCAAGGCCTTTGTTTTAGTTACCCTAATTAATCCTACAGGGCCTGTGGTTAGTGTAATCCCTCCGTTTGACAGCGTATGCCTTGGTTCATCATTACACTTAAATGCTTCAGGTGCCAAAACATACACGTGGGCGCCACCCCTGGGCTTAAGTTGCAATAACTGCGCTAACCCGATTGCAACACCAACCGTCACTACAACATATACTATTACCGGTACCGATTCTAATGGGTGCACGGATGTGGTAACAAACCTTATTAAAGTGTATCCTGCCCCTACCCCAACTTTAACAGGAAAAGATTCGGTATGTTCAGGTTATACAGATACCCTGATTGCAAAAGGAGGATCTACCTATAAGTGGAGTAACGGAGCCACTACCTCCAGCATAAAATATAAAGCCATCACCACCACTACCGTTACGGTTACAGCCTATAATGGCTTTTGTTCGAAAGATACTTCCATTGTCATCCATGTAGTTTCACCGACTGCCAAAATAAAGGCATCGTCTGATTCGGTATGCCAGGGAGACAGTATATTATTAAGTGCCAGCGGTGGATTAAAATATAAGTGGAACACAGGAAGCACCACTACCAACATCTGGGTAAAACCTCAAAAAAATACCACCTATACCTTGTATGCCTATGGTCCTACCTGTAAAGACTCAGCTCTTCAATCCATCAAGATAACACCCAAAATAACAGCAATCGTTGCAGCCATACATGATACGGTGTGCCCGCGCCAGAGCACCATCATAACCGCTACCGGACTGGGTGGAAAAGTAAACGGATATAGATGGAACAACGGAGCTACCACGGCAACCATTACGGTGAATGATACCGTGACGACCACCTATACAGCAACCGTATATGGATTATGCGACAGTGTGCAAACAGTGATGCAGGTAGTAGTGGTACCCCTGCCTAAGCCTATCATCAGCGGATCCAACTGGAGATGTTTTGGCAAACACGATACCTTGAGTGTAAGCAGTGCTACCAATCCAACCAAATATTTGTGGGATAATGGAAAGACCACTACCACTATTACCACA
>JABDCH010000059.1 GCA_013288205.1 Bacteroidota bacterium
AAATGAAGATTCAATGGATGGTATTTCCTTTAACCAGGTTGAAAAATGGTGTAACGATTTTGCTTATTATTTTTTAATTGGAGATCTAGATTCTACTATTATTAACCTAGAGCAAGCATCTTCAAAGAATGATTATCACCATGATTTAATTGTAAGCATTTCAAATGATACGAATTTAAGTACAATCTCTTTATATACACGCTTACTTATAAACGGTAAAATATCTAAGACACATTATAAAATTATTGTTGATGATATCCGCGAAAATATAAAAAAAAGAGAAGAACACGAAAGACTGGAACGAGAGCGTGAAAAGGTTAAAGCTTTAGAAGAAGGAAGAAAATTAGGAGGAGGTATTGCTAAACCTATCTTATCACCATTATATATAAAGACAATTCAATCTGCATTTTATGAGGGTATTATAGGGGAAGCTGAATTTTGTAAAAGTTTACATATCAAGCCGAACAAAATCGATAAATACCTTCAATGAAAGTAGTAATTGACACAAGTTCGCTAATGGCTTTGGTTCGATACTACCTCCCATTTGACAATGATGATTCTTTGAAGAATTTTATTGAAAGTAAAATCGATAGTGGTGAAATAATTATTTTAGATAAAGTAATTGAAGAATCAAAATATCAAGCCAAAGGAATCATTCTTAAAACCTTGGGGTTTTTAAGTGAAAAATCTAAACATACAAAATCAAACGACCTACTTCCTGATAAAAAGTTTTTTAATATGCTTGAACATCAGTTTTGCATTCAAGTCAAAAAGGCACAAATAAACGCAACAGAATTTGAAAATCAGAAGAGGGCTTATTTAGAATCTGCGGATGCAAAACTTATCCTTTACTGTAAAAACATAAAGGATAATGACCCATTGGGAGTTGATAAGCCCATTTTAGTAACAGAGGAAACTGCCTCAGAAAACGATAATAAGTTATTTAAAAAAATACCACTGATTTGTGATATTTTGGATATCAACACTTGTAGCTTATCAACTTTACTCCAAAGCCACTTTAATTTAAAACTTAGTGAATTTTTGAAATAGTTTATCCCCTTATTTCCAACTGTGGAATTTCCATCGTGAAATCAAAATTCTTGACTTCACCCTGTGGCTCATAAACTTTCTTATCTTTGTTTACCTATCCTAAAAAATAAAAAGATGAAAGCACTCTTACCTTTTTCTATTTTGTTCTTTTCATTTGCCATTCGGACAAGTGCCCAAGTCACCATCACTCAAGCTGATATGCCCCAGGCAGGTGATATGCTGCGCGTAAGCATAACGGCCGATTCGGCAGGATTGCCCACACCCGCTTTAACAGGCCAGGGAATAACCTGGGATTATTCGGCATTGGCTGTACAATCCCAATCTGTTGATACCTTTCTGAGTGTTTCCTCTACTTCTATTATTTACCAGGTCTTCTTCAACGATCCTATACTTTATCCATCCTATAAAGCTACCGTCGCACAAAACGGAACGGCTCCTAAATTGGGCGTAGTTACCATAAACCAATTGGTGAATTATTATAAAGACGGGGCCTCGAATTATGAAAGCGTAGGCTATGGAGCCAATGTGAATAATATCCCTACGCCGGTAAGAGATAACAACATCGATGTGATTTATAATTTCCCGATGAATTATGGCAATGCCGATTCGTGCCATTCAAGCAGCAGTATTTCTATTCCTTCAGTGGGTTATTATGGCCAAAAGCAATATCGCATCAATCATGTGGAAGGCTGGGGAACACTCATCACTCCTTTCGGAACCTTCTCAACCCTGAAAGTAAAAACGATTCTTTATCCCATAGATTCCTTTTACCTTGATACCCTGCACATCGGCTTTCAAACTCCACCCACCGAACAAATACAATACAAATGGCTGGCAAATGGACAACATATACCGGTGCTGGAAATTGATGAAACACCCGGCCCGCGCGCGACAAGGCAATACACTTACCGCGATGGTCCACGAAATCTTACCGGAATAAATGAGATGAAAGGTGAAAACGAAATGGTGAAAGTGTATCCTAACCCGAGCAGTGGAGAATTCAAACTACAAGCTAAGAGTGAAGAGCTAAGAGGTAAGAGTACTGTGGAAGTATATAATGTTCTTGGAGAGAAAGTGTATTCCCAATTTACAATTAACAATTCACCATTTACAATTAACCTCAGTAATCAACCTGCAGGAGTTTATCTTTATCGTGTAATGGCAGAAAGTGGTAGTTTAATTGGGCAAGGGAAATTGGTAATACAAAAATAAAATGAATATATTTGTGCCATATATAGAAAAAAAAGATTTTCATGAATAAATATCCTTTGCTATTATTGCTTGGTATATTAATTTTTCATGTATCTGCCGCACAGCTTCGCATAGTATATAACTTTGGCCCCAATGGGAGTAGTCCGGAAACATCGCTCATATATGCCTCCGGCAAGTTCTATGGGATGACTTATTCATCAGGAAGCTATGGAAAAGGATGTTTATATTCTGTTGATACCAATGGCAACCAATATAAAGATTTACTTGATTTCAATGGTACGAACGGGGCTCTCCCTTCCGATTTTAATAGCACATTGGTTTATGCTTCAGGTAAATTATACGGTGCAACGCCGGTTGGTTCAGGAGATGGTAATATATTCAGCATAGATACGGACGGAAGTAACTTTAAGAATCTGTTTCTATTTAATATGACAGATGGCTACGGCCCGGGCGCTTTAATTTACGTTTCGGGGAAACTATATGGGACAACTACAGGTGGAGGAACCTATTCAGATGGTACTGTTTACACAATTGACACAAATGGCAATAATTTTAAAACACTTTTTAATTTCAATCATAGTAACGGGTTCTATCCACTTGGTAATTTAACCTACTCTGCCGGTATATTATATGGAACAACATACACGGGTGGCCTATACAATGATGGCTGTATCTTTTCATTAGATACAAATGGCTCTAATTATAAAGACCTGTTTTATTTTGACGAAACTGACGGATATGAACCCAATGGTAACCTTGCTATGATTGGCAATGTGCTATGCGGAACAACTCTGCATGGTGGAAAATATGGGGGACTTTACAGTGGCGGAACTGTTTTCTCCATCCACACCGATGGAAGCGGATTTAAAGTGCTTCTTAACTTTAATGATACTACAAATGGAACCAGCCCAAATTCTTCGCTAACAATTTTTGGGAATATTTTATATGGTTTAACCAATGGACCGATATATGAGAATGGAACCATGTATTCAATTGATACCAATGGCACTTACCATGAGCTTTATTGTTTTTGTCAAGACACATTGAACCTTGGAAAACCTATCGGTACAATGGTTGCTTTGGCTAATACTTTATATGGACTTGCATTCGATGGCGGGGTCTCCGGAAACGGTGCTATTTTCAAATATAACAACAGCCGCATTACAGGGATTTCCAGCTTGAATAGTTTTTCGCCTATCATTTTGGTTTACCCCAACCCAAGCAAAGGAATATTCAATATAAACTACAATGCTCCCTGGATGCTGAACAACCCTGCCACATGCTCGGTGAAAATATATAACCGCTTTGGAGTTGCAGTATATACCAATCCAGCCGTTAATCATTTTCCATTGCAAATTAATTTATCGTCGCAGGCGGCAGGCATCTACATAGCCCAGATAAACATAAATGGCCAGCAAATAATAGAGAAACTGGTGATTGAGTAGTAAATAATTCATTTGTTTTCTAGTTCTATTTCTTAACTTTGTATGGAGACCTATACTTTCTCCTATGAAAAAATATATACTGGTTCTTTTATTCGTTATCTCCTGCTTTCTGCATAGCAATGCCCAATGGGTTATTAACACCATTGCCGGAGATGGAACTCCTGGATATTCGGGTGATGGAGGATTAGCTACTACTGCTCAATTAGCTGCTCCCGCGGGAATAGTTACAGATGATTCCGGAAACGTTTATATAGCGGACTACCGAAATAATGCAATCCGAAAGGTAACAGCCTCTACCGGAATTATTACCACCATAGCCGGAAATGGAACACCCGGTTATACAGGCGATGGAGGGACACCTGCAAATGCCACACTAAATTACCCCGACGGGTTAGCCTTTGACACATTGGGAAACATATACATATCTGACGCTAATAATAGTGTTGTACGCGAAATATCAGAATCTACTGCCGGTATTAAAAACATGGAGAATCTTTACTATGTTAACGTATACCCCAACCCGGGTAGTGGGAGGTTTGTGTTGTCTTGTCATTCTGAATCTGGCGTAGCCGATGAAGAATCTGATGTAATATTAAATGTATATAATGTGCTTGGGCAACCTATATTAACCAAGACCCTTCGCTCCGCTCAGGGTGACAATACAATTGATTTATCTTCCCAACCCGCGGGTGTTTATTTGTATCGAGTAATAAGTGAAACCGGCAGTTTAATTGGGCAAGGAAAATTGGTGGTGGAGAAATAAAATTTTTCAACGAATCAATATAAACCCGGTATTCAAAACAGACAATAACTATGTGTTTCTGTAAAGAAAATTTTGTGTAAGTCGAAGTCGTTATTAGTCAGAGTTTTTATCCGTGTCTTCCCGAACTTTTTTTCTCTGAATGATATGGTAGGATGAAGTATGCATTGAGAAACCGCATATGTAAGTTTTAGACCGTTTGTATCCCTCTTTTCAAAAAATTTAACATCAAAAAGGAGTTCACTAAAATGTAAATTCTTAGGTATGAAGGTATAGAATTCAACAGGGATTTCCTCATTCGGTTCAAGCCACGACATGCTACTGATCACTTCACCGTTCTGAATTATTAGAGTTGAATCAACCATGTAAAATCTCGGTAGATCCTGGTTGGCATCTTTATATGCGTTTAGCATAGCTGTGTACCCTGTATCGCTTATGTTTAAATTAGGTTCTACAATGTATCCTGTAACTGTATAAGGTGATGCCAGGATATATATCCTGTTTTCCCCGGTGTTCTTTATATCCACGGTACACTTGAAACTTTGCATACTGTCTTCCATATTGCTTTTTTCAATATGACTATTTGCTACTAAAAAGGCAGGTTCGTTTCGTGGCAAAATATATTTTTCAATGAAAAATGTATAAACCGCCCAAATACCACCAATTATAATAGCAAAAATTTCAAGGCGATCTTTAAATTTCGTGACATCCATCACCGATTAGTTATGTGCGTAGTATCAGGATTATGAACCGGAGTTGAAGCTTGGGAAGAAGGAGCAGGTTTTTTTGGGGAGGAAGATGAAATAGGAGGTCCGATGCTCTTAGAGGAAGAAATCTTGGGTGAGGAAGAAATCTTGGATGGAGATGAACAAGGAACTCCTATATTTCTACTATCCCCTCCAGGTTTACTGCCTTCAACGCCTTTCATATCATATTTTTTAGTAGTCGTTTTTTTTTCAGATGTACTTTTCTTATAACCATCTAGTTTATCTGATTGGGAAAAACCTTCCAGAACAAAAGCAAAAATTAAACCTGTTGTAAATAGTAATTTTTTCATGATATAGTATTTTAAAAAAATATATACAAATATATCTATATTTATCATATAAAAACAGGTTGCATTTTCGTATGAAAATCTAATTTATCTCATATTCAATTATTTAATTTGAGGTTCACATAAATAAAATAGCTTAGTTACCCTTCCACCGGCTTTTCGGGCGTATCAAGCACTAACTCTACAAATACTAAATCGAGCCACTGGTTAAATTTATACCCTACTTGTTTTAGGCAACCCACTTCTTCAAAACCGAATTGTTTATGTAGTTTAATGCTGGCATCGTTGGCTGCATCAACCCCGCCAATAATAGCATGCACTCCGTTTTCCCGTGCTGCTTCAATCATCTTTTCAAGCAAGTGGCTGGCTATGCCTTGCCTGCGGAAATCTTTATGCACATGCACGGAATGCTCTACCGTGTAGCGATATCCAGGCCAGGAGCGGAAGGGACCATACGAAATAAAACCTGCCACTTTATCATCCACTTCGGCAACCAATACGGGGTGGTTGGCTGCTTTTTCTTCTTCAAACCATTTTTGGCGCATCTCCAACGTATGTTCAATATAGGAATATACCGAAGTGGTATGCAGAATGGCATAATTATAAATCTCCAATATGGGAGCAATATCTTTTTCTTCAGCCGTGCGGATGGTTATCATATTTCAGTGGGAATTTATATCAGATATTATTTCCATATCCTCATTTTGAATTTGAAAGTCGAACACTTGCAAGTTTTCCAACAGATGCTTTTCGCTGCCGCCTTTAGGTATCGGGCACACATTTTTTTGTTGCAAAAGCCATCGCAAAGTTATCTGTCCCGGTGTTTTGCCATATTTCTCCGCGATGGAAATGATAGTAGAATCTTTACTCACTTTTCCCCGTGCAAGCGGCGTATAGGCGGTCAGCAGTAAATCGTTGTTCTTACCATACTCCAACATTTCACGCTGGTTTATATAAGGGTGATATTCTATCTGATTACAAAATATTGGTGCTTTCTGCCGGACCTTTTCCAGTTGAGGAATATTGAAATTGCTTACGCCAATCAGCCGGCTATATTGCTTATGGTATGCTTCCAACAGCATATCAATGCCTCTTTCATTTCCATTTTCATCGGCAGGCCAATGTAGCAACAACAAATCTACATGATCCAATTTCAGCTTCCGCAGACTTTGTTCTACAAATGAAATGCTGTTCTTCTTAACAAAGTCAGTGGGCCATGTTTTAGTTGTGATGAAGAGTTGGTTGCGAGCCACACCGGAATTATTCACGGCATTGCCAACATCTTCTTCATTATGATAAAACTGGGCGGTATCAATATGCCGATAGCCAAGTGCAATAGCATGTGAAATAGCACGCTCACCTTCTTTGCCGGTCAGTTGGTAGGTGCCTAATCCGGGAACGGGAACCTGTTGTTTTTGTATGGTGATGGATCGGGGCATGAGACAAAGATAGTTGTATTGTTATTCCGCATAAGATAATAAGAACTCCCAGTATTTGTCATGTTGAACGAAGTGAAACATCTCTGTGATGTTGAGATTCTTTGTTTCACTCATCCCGATAGCTATCGGGATGACAGGAACTAGTCCAAGCCTTCGGCAAAGAATCTCCTAAATTTCTATTTTTGTAATTATGAATCACCACCAATATTTTATCTACATACTTACTAATTCTACCAAAACAGTTTTATATACTGGTGTAACAAATAACCTGCCGCAAAGAATAACAGAACATTATATAAATAGGGGATCTAAAAAGAGCTTTACAGGAAAATACAATTGTCATTATTTGATTTATTTTGAGAAAACACAATACGTGGATATTGCAATAAAACGAGAAAAGCAAATTAAGGGTTGGACAAGAGCGAAGAAAGTTGCCCTAATAAATACTTCTAATCCACAGTGGAACTTTCTTAATAATGAAGTCATGGTATGGCCTCCTGATGAAGGCAGTATTTCTCGAGAGGAAATAATTTAAGATAATGGAGATGTTTCGCTCCGCTCAACATGACAAACGTGCCTTTGTCATTCTGAACGTAATGAAAAATCTTTTGATTGTAAGGAGATGTTTCGCTCTGCTCAACATGACAAGGAACTGCCCGTACAACATTATTCCTCTACCTTCGTCTCCCAATTCATACTATAGCACATGGGCATCATAAAATCGATGGGGGAAAACCCCGAAGGCGAGCGACTGAAAAGAGTTCAACAATCACCTAATTATCGGGATGGTATTTTTCAGAATCAGCATGATACTCCTGTGATGTCGGAAAAGGGAGATTTCTTCAAAACATTTAAGAAGTTCCTGAATAAACCTAAAGATACTTTGCCGCCCCGCCCCATTCCTACTGTTAAAAAGGATTTAAAGAATCTACCCGATGGAAAACCTGTGCTGGTATGGTTCGGACATTCATCATATCTTTTAAAAATAGACGGCAAACATATTTTGGTTGACCCTGTATTCAGCGGGTATGCCTCTCCATTTAAATTTAAATCGGCTAAAAGTTTCGATGGAACCAATGCATACAATGTAGACGATTTGCCACCTATTGATATTTTGCTCATCACCCACGACCATTACGACCACCTCGATTATAAAACAGTACTGAAATTAAAAGATAAAGTTCCGCACATCATCACTTCGCTTGGAGTGGGATCGCACCTTGAATACTGGGGCTTCGACATGAGTAAGGTTACCGAACTTGATTGGAACGATAGTGTAGAAAAAATAAAAGGATTAAAATTTACTTCCGCTCCGGCTCGCCATTTTTCAGGCAGAAGTTTTACACGGGCGAAAACCTTGTGGGCTTCATTCATATTGAAAACGCCTACGCATTCCATATACCTCGGCGCCGATAGTGGTTATGATACACACTTTAAAACAATAGGCGAACAACATGGCCGGTTTGATTTAGCTATATTAGAATCGGGGCAGTATAACCAAGCTTGGAAAAACATACACATGATGCCCGAAGAAACTGTGCAGGCAAGCATTGATTTGAATGCCAAGACGCTGTTACCCGTGCATTGGGGCAAGTTCTGCCTGGCGCTACACCCGTGGAACGAGCCTATTGAAAGGCTATTGAAAAAGGCCGGAGAACTGCATGTGAACGTTACCACACCCTTAATTGGCGAGCCTATTATTATTGGCGAAAGCTATCCTGACCAAAAGTGGTGGAGAGAAGTGTAAGATTCTTAGAACATTTTTTATAAATTTTTAGTGAGCTTAATCGTCACACTTTTGGCGACAGTATGAACTGTGTTATTTGCTTGTTATTAATTGGTATATAGGTAGTTACTATATGTCACTTGAGAGGCGTATGTTGTGACATATAATGGGGTCAATACAAATGGGTAGCAAATGCTATGCAAAAACAATCAATGACTTTTGGGGAACATGATAAGTTTTTACACGCATCAATCTATTTTAAAATCGAATAGTACATTAATAGGAACATCTAATTCAACTGCTAATGCAAAGGCAGTACTAACAGACGTGTTTACTTCTCCGCGTTCAATTCTTCCTATTTGATTTGTAGGGATGCCAATTTCATCAGCTAAGTATTCTTGCGAGACTCCCTTTTCAAGGCGAATTTTTCGGAGATTTTTGCCAAAAGCTTTAATAAACTTGGGATTCTTATAATATTTCACGCCTCAAAGATTGAGGTGATAGAAAAAACTTATAAACACAAATTTGTGTTTATATTGAAAATATTTATTATGTTTGTTCCCGTTTTACATTACTATTAATTCCATTATATTTGTATAGATGAAAAAATTCTACTTAATTCTGTTATTAATTTTAATAACAGGGGCTATAAGTGCTAAATCCCACACAACCCTACATAGCAATATGACACTTTGCGATTCTCCTGTTGTGAATCCTGACTCGCTGTTACTTCAATACCTTACCCATAGGCCTCTTTCGGCTACGGGCGGGGTGCCACCCTATACGTATAATTTTTCACCGGCTGTCTCCTCTACCGAACTTATCAGCTTGCCGGTTACCAATACCACCTTTACCATCACCATTACAGGAGCCAACGGCTGTTCAAGCATCTACCATGCCGAATTTAAACCCTTGTTACCGGGTACAACAGGTGCCTGCTCCACTCCCTTCGTGTCGGAATATATACAGGATACTGTACCGGGCCCTTCGGGCATAGGGCTCAACGATGCCATAGAACTGTATAATCCTACCCCTAATCCCATCAATTTAAGTTCCTATTATTTATTCGGAACCACTAACGGTTCGTTATATGCTATGCCTTTCTTTATTGCCCTGCATGGAACCATAGCAGGACATAAAACATTTTTAATTGCCAATGCCCATGCCGATACGGGTCTTACGCATAAAGCCGGTATGTTGTCGGATAGTTTGACTTTTAGGGGAAAAGACATTGTTTCATTGGTGCAAATAACACTTACGCCTAGTGTAATCTTTTCTTTTTTAGATGAAATAGGCACTGTTTCACCTTTGCCTACCGACAGCGGTTGGGCTGTTGGTTCCGGCAGTACCAAGAATCATACGCTGATGAGGCTTATATCGATAACACAAGGCGATTTAAACTGGAATACCTGTAAAAGCCAATGGGGAATTTATCCCCAGGGGACATTCAGGTATATCGGGAGCTACGAAAACACCTGTTATATTGACCCCACGCTAACCATCTCGCTGGCAGACCCGGAAGTGATTTGCGGAAACCCGAGCTTGTTTGGCTTTAATGTTATGGCAACTTCCGTTCCGGCTACCATTCTCAACCAATGTTCCATAGAGATCTTGTTTAGGGGAACTGCCTTTGCAGGAGACAATCCTACCAGTGGAATATACGTAGACCCGGGGCCTGATTTTAGTGATTATGGCCCTACTCTAAATGTGGGCCAGTTAACTGACAGCACATTTTATATAAACTTTGGTTCTTTAAACGATTCTTCCCTCAATGGCACATGGCTAAATGATACGGCCAAGGAAATAATGCGTATTGCATTTAGGATACAAGACCCTTGCGGAACTGGAAAGGTTATGCTTACAGATACCAATCAACCTTTTGCAACCTATGCATATATAGATAGCGTGGGGCATCCCGATTCAGTAAAATCTTATTATGATACTACTCGTTATATATGCCGTGATTCTGTTGTACCAGCTTACCCCTGCCATCCCTATTGCTGCCATTTGGATAGTTTGGGGCATTGTGATGATACCTGTTACGATACTTGCCATACCGTTCCCATTTATTGCACCGATACCATTTGGCATTACAGGCATGACACTGCCTATACTATTACTTCATATTCTAATCTCACCTACACCCACATCTTCACTTCAAGGTCTGATAGCGTAGTATGCGGTACATCGGGTTGCGCCCCGGTTATAGATAAAATCCCACCTGTGAATGCCGGAACAAATAGAAAAAGTGACCCACCTAACTCTTCCATTTTAACTATAAAAGGAAGTAACTTTGGGAATGAAAAAGGTCTTATTTCGGTCTCGGATGCAAATTCGGGAGGAGCAAATCAAGCGTACTTAGATAGTACAGATATAATATCGTGGACCAATACTCAAATTGTGGTTAAGGTGCCCTCGACTTTAATTGCATATAGTAGTATGACTCCAGGTAGCGGTAATCTAATAGTGTCCAATACTTGTAGCGGCTCGGGTCAAACAGCTCTTATAATTAACTACAATATTATGAGTGAAGCATTGTCAGGCGAAAAATTGCGGTACAATATGGCCATGAGTGATGATACTAATAGTATTGTTTTCCGGTGCGATACAAGCATATCTAACTACCCCCGCATCAATGCTGATGTGTTGCAGGCTATATCAGAATGGAATTGTTATACAGGCATTAACTGGAAAATGGGTAGTGATACCATTTTAGAAAATAGTACACAGGATGGAGTTTCTGTTATTTATTTTTCACCAACTCCCCTTCCTGTTGGGATACTAATGGAGACATACGTATATGTAGACAATAGTTGCAACGACATGGGTGATTCGATGACTTATGTTCATGAGGCTGATATTGTTATAGATAGGGCTAAATTTCTTGCTGGTGGCTATTCGTGGAATTATAATGTTTCCGATACCTTGTTTGTAGGACTATATTACTATTTTTATGATGTGCTGTTACATGAGTTGGGGCATGCCCACCTCTTAAATCATATAGATGATACCACTTCTGTAATGTTTTATAGCTTTAATCCTCCCTACAAAAGAAGAAATCTATTAACCGGGGCATATCCAGGACCTCAAACATTATATGGAGGTTTTGATGTGGTAAATACCAGTGCGGCCAATACTCCTTCCTGTTCTTATGGGAAACTTGTACCGAGCTCAAGACCCTGTATTGACCCTACTTTAAATGTGAGTTCTGTTTCAGAAAATCAATATAATCTTACCCTTTATCCTAATCCGGTAAGTAATCAAGATTTAACCATCAGCTACGAATTAACACAAAATTCCTATATTCAATTTAAAATTATAGATTATACAGGCAGGGAAGTAATGAAATTAGGAGATGAACATAAATTACGGGGCACGTATAAAGAGCAGGTAAACTTCAATGTTTTTGCAAGTGGAGTCTACTTATTTGTCGCAAATATAAATGGTACTACCCAAACTATTAAATTCATTAAATTATAAAACTGTATCATTATGAATACAATAAAGAAGAGTTTTTATAGATCTTTCTTTGTAACAGGACTAATAGGTTTCCTTGTCCTTATAGGTTCCCAATATGTTTCTGCTCAAGCTACTGATAATTTTGGTCATATCCCCCCTCCCGATAGTGTAAGGGTATTTGATTATGTACAAGTACAACCTAAATTCTTGGGAGGAGATGTTCTCAAATATTTTAATGAAAACACGATTAAATTCCCCGCTGGTACTATTGTTAGAAAGGGAACTGGTATAGTGTGGGTAAATTTTGTTGTTGAAAAGGATGGTTCAGTTTCTACTATTAATATTTTGCGCACATCAGATACGACTCTGAATAAGGAAGCGATTAGGATAACCGCAGCTTCTAAATGGATAGCTGGAGAACAAAACGGGAAACCAGTAAAAGTGAGGCTCTTGAAACCCATTAATTTTAAAGTTTTGGTGATGCCTTTGGATAGTACGATGAAGCAATAAAAATGTAAATATGAAAGCGAAATGTATTGTATTATTTATAATGTTGTACAGTGCTGTAAATGCGCAGTATAAGATATTGCATATTTTTAACGATACCAATGGAATGAACCCTTGGGGTTCTTTAACTTTAGTGGGGAGTAAATTATACGGACTTACACAATATGGAGGGGCAGATAAGAAGGGATGTATTTTCTCGCTCGATACAAATGGAAGCAATTACAAAGACTTGTTCGATTTCAGTCCTGCAAATGGAGAATATCCTGAGTTCACCCAATTAACATATTCGGAGAAAAAACTGTATGGAATGGCTTCGGAGGGAGGAACACATAATGCCGGATGTGTTTTTTCCATAGATACAAACGGTAATGATTATAAAGTTGTTTTTAATTTTACTGGCACAACGGGTTGGGTGCCCCAAGGTTCAGTGACCATTTCGGGAAATAGACTGTATGGAATGACTGCTCAAGGAGGAATAGATGGCTACGGCTGTATTTTTTCGATGGATACAAATGGCAATGGATATAAAAAGCTACTTGATTTTAACGACAGCAATGGCAAACAACCATATGGTGATTTGACTCTTTTTAATAACGTACTGTATGGAATGACTTATTACGGAGGGAAATATAATGATGGAGTTATTTTTTCTATAGATAGCAATGGAAGTGGATATAAAAAATTGCTTGATTTTAATGATAGCAATGGAGCAAATCCTTTGGGTTCATTGACTCTTTCGGGGAGCACATTATATGGCATGACTCAAAAAGGAGGCAGCCAGAATAGTGGTTGCCTTTTTTCTATGGACACGGATGGGAATACCTATAAAGACCTCTATAATTTTGGCTCGTTCCCATTTGGTTCATTAATACTTTCGGGAAACACTTTATATGGAATGACCCCATTAGGAGGTCAAAGTGCTCATGGGAATATATTCTCTATAGATACCAATGGAAATACATACAATAATTTATTTTATTTTGATAAGACCGATGGTTCATTGCCACAAGGCTCATTAATACTTTCAGGCAATATGTTGTATGGAGTAACATCAGGAGGAGCATTGGATAATAATGGCGTTATTTTTGCTTTTAAGGATACGAATATTACAACTTCCATTAATGAAGTAAAAGTAAATTACAATACAATAAAAGTTTATCCCAATCCAAGCAATGGAGTGTTCACAATAGTTGAAAATGGAAAGTTGAAAATGGAAAATGAACAGAATACCATAGAAGTTTATAATGTATTGGGTGAAAAAATATATTCCCAATTATCAACTCTCAACTCTCAATTTTCAATTGATTTAAGCAATCAACCCAATGGAATTTATCTCTATAGAGTAATTACAGAAACAGGAGAGCTTATTGGAAGCGGGAAACTAATAATAGCACATTAGCAATTCTATTCCCCCTTCGCCATATTCTGCTCCCATTTCCATGCTGAAAGCATCATATCATCGAGCGAATATTTAGGTTCCCACCTCAATATGTTTTTCGCTTTTGAAATATCGGAATAAATAGCCATCACATCTCCTTCTCTTCTTTCTCCAATGCGGTAATTCAGCTTAACGCCGCCACTTACCTTTTCAAATGTGTTAATCATTTCCAATACACTTACCCCGCTGCCTGTGCCCAGGTTAAATACTGAGTAACGGGGAGCTTCTTTATTATTAGACAAATACGATAACGCGTCAATATGCGCCCGTGCAATATCGCTCACATGCACATAGTCGCGGATGCAGCTTCCATCGCGAGTTTCGTAATCATCGCCAAACACTACCGTTTCCTTTATTTTACCGATAGCCGTTTGGGTAATTACAGGCACCAGGTTAACAGGTCTTTGCAAAGGCATTTCGCCTATGTCGCCTGAAAGATGCGCCCCTACCGGGTTAAAATAGCGCAATAAAACTGCTTTAGCACCTGTGTACGAATGTGCAAAATCTTTTATAATACGCTCCCCAATCTGCTTAGTATAACCGTAAGGAGAAATAGCATGAAGCGTGGTTTCTTCATTTACCGGAAGTCTATCAATATCACCATAAACAGAACAGGAAGATGAAAATATAAAATGGGGAATTGCAAACTCCTTTACCGCTTGCAATATATTTACAAGCGAAGCTATATTATTATGATAATACAACAGCGGGTTCTCCACCGATTCGGGCACTGACTTGAATGCCGCAAAATGTATGATGCCATCGATATCTTTATTCTCGGCAAATATTTTCTTCACCGCATGGGTATCGCACAAATCAATGTTGTAATTCTTTACTTCCTTTCCTG
>JABDCH010000060.1 GCA_013288205.1 Bacteroidota bacterium
TCTTTTACTGTGATATGGATATTGGCTATCCGGCCTTTATCATCTGTACACGATATTTTTAATTGACCGTAATCCGGATTGAAAAATATAGCCTCATTAGGTTTTGATTGGGCAATGTATTTATCGTTCACATACCAGTACACCAGGTTAACATCATTAGAAGCGCTACACTGAAGTTTGAGTTTCTGGCTTTCATCTTTCATCAGCAAATATTCAGTGCCGTTAACTGGATACGCTATTGAAAGGGTATTATCCCTAACGACGCGGGTACAATTTGGATTATGCTCAGGCACCTTTTGGTAAGGTATATGATAAAGCTCAAAATAGCTTATCATATCAGGTGGATAATTCGGATATAGCTTTTCCTTATATCCCTTAGCAGGCAAACAGGTTTTACAGTAGGAATAATGCTCTTTCTGGTCGACATAAACAAGCTGTTCATGGTCGCAGGTCTCTGTAGGTGAAATGCCAGGGATATAATAGTCCAGCACCTGGTTGGTGCAATAAATTCCAGGTATTTTACCAGTTTCAGTACAGACACGTCGTATGCCGAGGCCCTTCGGAAACTTAAGCCAATTGAAATCGTTATATATACTCAAGGTACTGAATATTTTTGTCATCAGAGGAACGGCACAACTGGCACCACTCAGTTCCGGTGATTCAGCATCGTTAAAATTGCCCACCCAAACTCCAACGGTATATTTATCATCATAGCCTATACACCACCCGTCACGGTGCCCATATGAGGTTCCTGTCTTCCACGCAATTTTCGGAAAATCCTCAGCACCTTCTATATTAGCCGGCACATCATAGCGTGTCATTTCAGTTAAAATATGCGATACCATAAAGGCAGCATTATCTGAAAACAAGGGAACTGTTTTGTCAGCCACCTGGTTTTTGGTCCATTGTAAAGGGGTATACTGACCATTATTGGCCAACGCGACATAAAGCCCTGTTAACTCCCACAACTTTAGCCCGCATCCGCCCAAAACCAATGATAATCCTAATTTCTTCTCTTGATTCACCAATGAATGGCACCCTCCATTTTCAAGTAATCTAACATAAGAGTTTAAATCCATTTTCGACAGCATTTTTACTGCCGGCACATTTAACGAATTAAGTAAGGCATCTTCCACCGTTACTTTTCCCCGGAATGTTAAATCATAATCATGGGGTTGGTACCCGTTATAATTGCAGGGTACATCATATAAAATTGTTTTAGGAGTCGCAAGGCCTTCATCAAAAGCCATGGCATAAAGAAATGGCTTAAGAGCGCTGCCCGGAGAGCGCAAGGCATTGGCTCCATCCACCTGTCCCTGGTTTTTTATATCATCAAAATTAGCAGAGCCCACATATGCCACAACCGCATGGTCTTTATTTCGTATAATAACTGCCGAAGCATTGGTAATGTTCCACAACGCAAGTTTTTGTATGTAATCCGCCAGTATCTGCTGGGTGCGTTTCTGTATGTTAAAATCAATGTTCGTCTGTATATAATTTTCATTTTTTATTTTCTTAACCAACCGATTACAGAGATTAGGTGCATTTTGCGGCATGGTACCTCTTTTAGCGTTAAGAGGTTCAAACATGGCCTGATCTATTTCAGATTGACTGTATAAATGCGCTTTTGCAAAGCGATTGAGCCATTTATTACGCTCCGTTATAATAGCAGGGTTATTTATCCCCAGTTTGAAATGATTTGGATTATTGGGCACAATCATCAATGTGGAAATTTCGGCGGGACTTAAATCCACAGGATTTTTATGAAGATAAATTATAGAAGCTGCCTTAATGCCCTCCACATTTCCACCGTAGGGAAGCAAGTTGAAATACATTTCCAGGATTTGCTCTTTTGAAAAATGTTTTTCCAATTGCAGCGCCATGAAAATCTCTTTAAACTTATTTACAAATGTGCGCCGTTCCGGATGCAGCATACGCGCCACCTGCATAGTTATGGTAGATGCTCCCGACACCACTCTGCCTGCCCGTAGATCCCGGAAAAATGCTTTTACCAATGCAAACACATTTACACCCGGGTGATCATAAAAGTATTTATCTTCCTTAAAAATGACTGCCTTTTCTAAGCTTTGGGGAATATCCTCTTTGCGAATTTTGATCCTCCATTTGTCATCCTTGCTCAGATATGCTGAAAGAATAGAGCCATCTGATGAAACCACAACAGTGGAATATTGCAAGCGCTGCAATGGTAATGGAAAAAGCCTGTCGAATAGCAAAAAAAGAAGAAAGCCGGAAACAGAAATCACCAGAAATAAAAGCAGAATTCTTTTCAGCAATCTGCGGGTCACAAAACCCCTAATACGGATAAGCAACCCGCTAAGCTTGTCTGTCAAAGGCTCCATCCTATTTACATAGAAATTCTTTACTGCACTTCCACATGTCCGCTGCCAAAGTAGGAGTGATACGAATCATCGTACATGGCATCTGCTGCTACAGGTCCCATTACATACTTACCTTTTGCAACTACGCGTACAAGGTAGTAATAGTCCTGCTGTTTAGCTGTAACATTGGTGAAGTACGTAACCCTGTCATCGCGTATATCCATATAATCAGGGTCTGCTTTATCCTTAATCCATGAAAATTCCCTTTCCGGATTCAAGCGCGGATTTTCAATTTCAAAGCAGGCGGGAATAACATCTGTAATGGCGACATTATCCACATTATTGTTATCGAGCGATTGTACACTTACTTTCACCACTATCAATTGGTTTTCCTTAAAGTGGAAGTCCGTAATTTCATTTCCCTGGGTATTATAAAATGTCTTGCGCACTTTCATATAGCTGTCCTCTTCTTTGAATTTATTACCTGCAGGTATACCTTGCGTTTCATAGTAATAGTAAACAAAGCCACTACCTTGTGTGCGAACTTCCACTTTTTTATTACTCATATCCTGCTTTACTGAAAGGCTGACATCATTAGGGCCTAATTCGCCTGCCTTTACCCCATTAATCCATAGCGATGCAGTAGCATTTGATTTCATCGCATTTTCTGAAAGCTTACCAAGCGCAATAAGTGCAAATGCTTCTTCCTGTGTAGATAACCAGCTCGTGTTCTTTAATTCTTCAGAAATATGTTTCGCCAGTATCGGTATTTGGGAGTTATCGGGCTGTGCTTGCAGTAGAGTTGCCAATGAAATGGATTCATCGCGTATGTAAGAGCCGAAATTACCGTTTAACGAACGCGTTGCCCTTTCACCTGAGAAACCATTAGGCAGAAGTGAAGAAAATGCCTTCATATCCCCTATTAAGGCATACGACGCGGCAAGCATATATTTACTGTCGAGCGAAAGCAAATTGTTTTGTCCCATCATACCTGCGTGAGTAGGCGATGCCGAGCCAAGTGTGAGCGGGGTTGTTTCCATTTTAAAATAATTCATTACCGATACATCAGGATGTTTCGCCAATGCCAAGACATAAAGTGAATAGAATATTTCCTCCGGTGCAATGACTCTTTGCTGGAGCTTGCCATCATTATCATAGTAATAATAGTTTTCTGTCTGCTTTGTACTTACCTGACTTTGCACGTATTGAGTCAGATTTGTTAAAACAGTATTATCCACCTCGTATCCTGCATTTTTGGCTTCAATAAGGAAATGTAGTCCATACGTAGATATCCACCAATTCACATTATTATCACCGGGCCAGTAAGTCAATCCCCCATTGTATTGCTGTTGCGCATAAATCTTTTTTATCGCTTCATTGATAATATAACTGGGATTATATCGCTGGTTCACATCTTTTTGCCCCAGAGCTTTCATCAGCGAAGAATAATAGAGAATGGGGAATGCAGTAGATACGGTCTGTTCCATGCACCCATAAGGATATTCAAGCAAATTATTCAGGTGTTTGGTAAATTGCGCCAGGGGCGATTTGCTGACCATGATATAACTCTTAGTGCTACCCGGAATAAAGTCGGCCGAAGGATTTATAGCCGCATTTTCACCACCCTTCACTGCAGCGCCATCTGTTAATTTTTGAAGGGGTGTAGAAGGCCTTACCGGCAATTCTTCATGGTCGGTAAATGTTTCATGTAAGGCCTTTACGGAGATATTCACCGTGCCGGCATCCAAACCCGGAAGGGCTGTAAGGTCATATGTAACGGTTCTTTCTGAATGGGCAGGAATCTCAATACTTTGCGTTGTACTTCCCACAATCTTCAATGGGCCGCCAACTGTAACAGTAGCTGTTGCATTGGCATTATTACCGGTTGTATTACTTAAGATAACGTTTAACTGGTTAGCATCATCGGGGGCCATAAAGCGGGGCAATGAAGTAGATATTACAATAGGATCGGCGACTATCATATTTTTCTCGCTGCTTCCAAATTTTTCACCTTTATAAGCCACTGCCTCCAACCGTATAGACCCTGAAAAATCAGGAATAGGAAAAGTATATGAACATTCTCCATTGCTATTGGTTTTAATCGGTCCACTCCAGTATGCGATAGGACGTACACGCTTCCCTTTCGAAGGAGGCAGGCGGCTTTCCATATCTTCATCACCTGCTACGCTCGACATGAACGATAATTCAGGTAAGACCAAAGGATACAGGTCGTAGCTTTTTACCTCCAATGCCCTCATAGCATAAAAATAGCCATAGGGATCAGGCGTTTTAAAATTGGTAATTAAAAGCGTTCCTTCATCCACAGCGCCTATGGTAACTTCGGTATTAGGTGATGTTTTTACGGTAACGGTTTGGCTAACTTTGGAACGGGAATTATCGGCAGCTAAGATTTTTACATCCAGTTTATTATCGGGTTCATCCACTTTAACAGGCTGAAAACCCCTTGCCACGGTAAGCGGAATGGAGTTGTCGCTAAGCTGCCTGATAAGTGTGGCGCATATATATATTCCCGGTAAATCTTCTTTGGAAACAGAGATTTTCAGGCCGGCTGCTTTATGGTCTGTTTCAACGTAATATTTTTCAATCACCTCGTTTTGCTCAATGGTTACTATCAACTTTCCATCAAAAGGACAAGTAAATAGAACATTGGCATCGTCACCCGGCTTATAACTATCCTTATCGGCTTTTATATCAATATTCCCTTCTTTGGAAACCTGGAAAGAATTGTAATTGGTGGATGATATGCCATACGCATAGAAAAACTGGGTAACGTATGAGGTACTATTCGCATCTGAGGAAATTCGTATCTCATATTCACCCGATTCCTGAGGTGTATAACTCAATAGGGAATTAATGCCGGAAAGGTCCATGTACTTATAATATACCGTTTTGGTTCCTTCCTGCGATTCGTAATGCGTATACGAACTGTTATGAGTTAAAACGGTTTCCCAATAATGCTTTACGATAGAAACATAAGCGTGTGAATTAATTGGATTACCTTTTTTATCCGCTGCCACTAATCCAATATCTAAAGGCTTTTTAACGGAAACCCATTCGTCAAAATGCTTAATGCCGTAAAATGTACTTTGTGTGAAGATATTAAAATCTTCCGACCTGTTTACCGGCCTACCCGTTTCATCAAAAACAGAAATGATGGCCCTGGCTTTTAACATTCCAACATTCCTCTCTGTCGGTAATTGGAAAGTAACATTGGCATGGCCTTTCTCATCGGTTGCACCATTGTTGGTTAACTGTTCAAAATTGGTATTAGCGGGTCTCACTACGTTGAAAATATATCCCGGCAACTTGTCTGATTTAAAAATTCCAAAATCAATATCGCAAGTAGCTTCGTAATTTTTATTGGCTGCCGGAGGGCCAAATAATTCCATAGCTTGTAAATCTATTTTGGCGGTGTTACCACTTTCGTAGTCTGACTTATTCATTTGTAAATCCACTTTTATACGTTGCGGCATAAAGTCTTCTACCATAAATGAATAGCTATTGAGCAGTACATCGTTACCGGAATACATTTCGAGGGAATAAGCGCCCGTAATAGCTGCCGAAGGAACAGAGAAGTTAATGGCGCATGAGCCTTCCGCATTCAGCTTGCCTTTCAACTCCTGCAATTGCCGTCCATTCGGCATTTTCACTTTAAACTTTACCGGAATATTCTTCACCGTTTCCCAACTGAATGTGCGTACAATAGAGTTAAAATTAATGGTATCACCGGGGCGGTATATGTTTCTATTGCTATATATAAATGCGTCGTAGGGCACATTTTCGGTTGTTTTTCCCTCCACATCAAATTTAGATACTTCAACCCCTTCATAACGGAGCGACATAAAATTGAAATCCTTTTTATAGTCGGCAGTTACAGCAACTACGTCATTGCCCGGATATTTTGTTTTATCATAGGCAAATGTCGCTACTCCGTCATTATCGGTTTCAGCCGTGTAAATATTCTGGTTGTTATTACTAATGAATGAAACTTTTACACCAGCAAGGCTTTGTGCATTGACAAGCGAATGGCAGAAAACAGTAATATTTTTCTCGCCTTTCTTCACTATCATCCCAATATCTGAAACTACCAGCAATTTGCGGTCCTGAACCCAGGGCTTCTTTTTGTCTTGCACAATAACCAGGTAAATCCCCTTGCGGCTTGCATCATAATTCAAATCGGAAAGATTAATATTCAGCAAGGAGGTCATTCCGCTTTTGGGGAGGGTGGATGTATTAAACTCCCTGGATGTAATAACATCACCATAATCGGGTTTTGGCGCATAATCATCTATGTCATGGTCATCATTGCTATCTTCGTCTTCATCATTATTATTATTTTGACCATTGTCATCACTTTCATTATAAAATGACTGATAGCTCTCACCATTTTTCAGGTAAAAAAGGATATTATTTTCATATACCTTATAGATGGAAAACTTCACCACCGGTACATTTACTATTTGCATGCCCAGGTTGCGATTTCCCTGCGATGAGAGGTAAATGCTATTCTTATCCGTAAACCCGATATAAGGCGGGGGGGCTGCCAAAATGAATAGTTGCCTGATAATATGATTTCAGTTCCTTTCCAAAAATACTTTTTAGTTGAGAAGAAATACCCAATGAATAATCTACTTTACTTGAGAAATCACCTGTAATGAAAAAACCGTTTGACTGGTTGGTTACCTGAAATTTCACTTCGGGGGAAATATGAATAAACTCCGATATATCATTATCGGCTATGGGCTGCGAAGTTTGCACCGAAATATAAGATTCTCCATTTTGGAATACAGGCAGGGCGCTCACGATCTCAAAATCATCTTGACGCGGGATTTGAGATGAATATTCTAACGCCTTGTCAGTTGCGCGCTCGCTACCAACGCAAATAAGTCCTTTATCAATGCTTACCGATAGCTGGCATGGGTATTTAGTCCCATCCTGTGGTTTGAAAAGAAGTTTCACCTGGTTGCCATTGTCTGCCGATACAAGCTCCGCTTGAACAACATTGCTACCGGCCGTTAGTTTAAGCTTTTGCAAAACAGAAGAAGGTGAAACCGCGTAATTAAAATCAATATTTACGCCTACAAATACACCCAATGCAGAGTTGCCGTCTTTAAGCGTCCAGAAGGTTTCTACATTACTTATTTTAAGATATGGTGTGTGAAATAATATGGGGTCATCATCAATGCCCATGGTTTTTTTCGAATGTGTAAAAAGCTTCTTGGTTAATAGCACCTTATAATCTGTATTCGGCATAAATGACTCCGAAGGAGCAAAAGAAAGTTGGTTAGGCGACAACCATTCATATACGCCCTTTACGGCGGGCTTAATATCGAGGTACGAAGTGCTATCCCATTTATGTGTTAATGAGTCAGGCACTAGGTCGTTATTAAATGTAAATACAATGCTTTGCTGGGTTTGAACTTCTCCGTCGGAAAAATTAACTTCTTTAACTTTTAGTTTTCCATTGAAACAGGAGGTAAGAAGCACTGCAGAACAGCAAGCTGCAAAAACAACACGAACAATCTTTTTCATGTGCAATTATTTTTAAGCAGAAAATTAAGAAGATAAAAGTATAATTTTTTTGCTTAAAAAGATTTTTTAATTAGTTCGTGATATTGGCTCGTTGCAATTTTGAAAATTATTACGCGCTTGGCTAATAAATGTTACATGATATTAATTTGCTGCAATTTTGAAAATTATTACATAATAGCACTATTAAAAGGCCCTTACAAATAGATGACCTTAAAAGGTCTGGAATTTGACTACTTGTCTCTTCTCCGTTATTATTATTTTTATCATTCTGTTTTTCAATAACTTACATCAATATCTTAAAAATAATTCAAAAAATATATTTGTAGTCAAATAACTACATATATATTTGCGTAGTCAAATAACTACATAATGAATTTAAGACGCGACGTTTTTCAAGCCATAGCCGACCCGACAAGAAGGGCGATAGTTGTATTAGTTGCTTCACAAGCAATGACGGCAGGTGCCATAGCCTCCAACTTTGATACCGCAAGACCAACCGTTTCAAAACACTTGCAAATACTTACCGAATGCAAATTACTTGAACAGGAACAAAACGGGAGAGAAATTTACTATAACATAAATCCAACCAAAATGAAAGAGATAGCAGACTTTATTGAACCATTCCGCAAAATGTGGGATGACAGGTATAATAAACTTGAATCAGTAATGAAAAAATATAAACCAAAAAATTAAAACACCATGGAACTAAAAACAAAAATTAATGCCGAAGAAGGCAAACAAGATTTAACAATTACCAGGGAATTTGATCTCCCGGCAGAATTACTTTTTAAAGCCCATACCGAAGCCGACCTTGTTGAGCAATGGATGTCGAACCCTTATGCCACTGCCAAAATGCTGAAGTTTGAACCAAGAAAGCATGGCAGCTATGAACAGCAATCCACCGACGCAAATGGTAATGTAGTATTTAAGGCAAATGGAACATTTCATGAGTTTATCCCAAATAAGAAGATCACTCGCACATTTGAAATGGAGAATGCTCCCTTGGGTGTTCAGCTTGAGTTACTAACATTCGAAAAGCTTACCGATAACACCAGCAAACTCACCACACATGTAATTTACGAGTCAGCTGCCATACGGGACCAGTTGCTCAAGATGCCTTTTGCACAAGGCTTAAGTATGGCGCATGACCGGATGCAAGAAATAATGAGCAAACAAAAATAAAATGTCAAGACAATGAAAAACAAAAAAGAATTGTCGCCAGAAAAACGGGAAGAACTAATCAGAGTATTAAAAGCCCGCTTTGAGAAAAACATGAACCGACATAAAGGTCATGAATGGGCTAAAGTACAAGCAAAGCTGGAAGCTCATACCGAGAAGCTATGGTCAATCAATGAAATGGAAAGAACAGGCGGTGAACCGGATATTGTTTTCCATGATAAAAAGACGGACGAATACATTTTTTATGACTGTTCAGCGGAAACTCCTAAAGACCGTAGAAAGATTTGCTATGACCGTGAAGGGCAGGAAGAAAGGGAAAAGCAAGGATTACATCCGGGAGGTAACGTTATTGATATGGCAGCTGACATGGGCATTGAACCACTAACCGAGGAACAATACCGGGAGTTGCAGAAACTTGGAAATTTCGACACGAAAACGCAGAGCTGGTTAAAAACACCTTCTGATATCAGAGAACTCGGCGGTGCCCTCTTTGCTGATTACCGCTTCGGCCATGTCTTCGTATATCACAACACTGCACCTTGTTTTTATAGCGGTAGGGCGTTCCGTGGAGCGCTAAAGGTCTAAATTTTGCATAAAATAAAATAACACACCATGATAACAAGTAAATTAAATCCAAAGGTCGATTGGTTCTTTACCAAGCCCACCAAGTGGCAGGAAGAATATGGGAAATTAAGAGTGATTGCACTTGACTACGAGCTGACGGAAGAGCTTAAATGGGGTTGCCCTTGCTATACCTTAAACGGTAAAAATATTATGCTAATACATGGCTTTAAAGACTATTGCGCTTATTTGTTTTTTAAAGGGGCTCTGTTAAAGGACACCAAGAATATTCTAATACAGCAAACACCAAATGTCCAAGTGCCTCGCCAAATACGATTTACTAATGTCAAGGAAATAAGCAAGCTTGAAAAAACTCTGAGGGCATATATAGAGGATGCTATCAAATTAGAAAAATCAGGCATAAAAGCGACGTTGAAAAAGGCTTCGGAATATGCTATCCCGGAAGAATTTCAGAATAAACTGGATGAAGACCCGGCTTTGAAAAAGGCTTTTTATTCATTATCTCCGGGTCGTCAAAGAGGATATCTTTTTTATTTTTCTCAACCCAAACTATCTAAAACCAAGGAAGCAAGAGTTGAAAAATATATGAAGCAAATCCTTATGGGAAAAGGAATAGATGACTAGAACTTATCTAAACAAATAATCATTCATAATAAATCAATATCATGAAAACAAACAACGAAACAGGTTCAACAACTAAATCAAAAATCTTCCTTGTTCTTTATTGGATCACTACGGTTGCCGTAGCATGGGAACTAATGTTTGGAGGGCTTTGGGATTTGGACATCCTTAATAAAGGATATGTACAAAAAGTTATAGCAGATTTGGGCTATCCACATTATATGCCTTACATTTTTGGCACATGGAAAATACTCGCAGGCATAGCAATACTACTACCGGGATTTAAACGGCTTAAAGAGTGGGCTTATGCCGGCATATTCTTTGTTTTTAGCGGGGCATGTTTCTCGCACCTATTCATGGGTGAAACAGGACAGACAATAGGGGTATTAATGTTTATAATTATCCCAATAGTTTCATGGGCCTTGCGGCCAGCTTCACGCCGCTTGGCAGTATGATAATATAGCGAAACCAAACATTCAATTAAAAACAAATCAATAAATTTAAAAAAATGGAAACAACACAAAAAACACAAGGGAAAGGTAAATTGATTACCTATTGGATAGCCACCTCTTTATTATCTATTGGCATGTTGCAAAGTGGCATATTTGCAGTACTTAGAACAGATCAGTGGGTTAAGCTTGTAACTGCCTTGGGCTATCCTGTTTATTTTTTAACCATACTTGGAACTTGGAAAATTCTTGGCGTGATAGCTATTTTAGTTCCCAAGTTTAAATTGCTTAAAGAATGGGCTTATGCAGGTTTCTTTTTCGCTATGACGGGTGCCTTTGCTTCGCATTTATTTTGCGCCGATTATAACATAAAAGGACTTATGGGGCCATTTTTCCAAGCGCTTTTTGTTGTTCTATCATGGTACTTTAGGCCAGCAAGCAGAAAGATTGTAATGGGGTAATTAAGCCGTCTTCACAAACTACAAATTAGCGGGTTCAGAGAGTGATAGGTGAAACAAAGGTAAACTGGCCTTTAGAATCAACTTCAATTCAACATTTTTGAAAACATTTACTTTTTAAAGTATAGAGTAATGTAGTTTATATTTACCTTTAAGTAGGTTTTTAATATTCCTTTTTAAAAAGGAATATTAAAGTAGGTGAATAATACTTCTGATATTAACAAATTGCAAACAAAGATGAAAAGTATCAACAACACCTTTGCCAAACTAGAATTCGCTCAAATTGGCTGGGTAGTTCCGGACATACATGCTGCCGTAAAATTTCTGACGAACACCATGGGCATTGCAGGTTTTCATCAACCGGAACTTATGCGCGCAAAGGATTTGGGCATGACTTATCATGGCAAGGTTTTAGCCGGCGAATGGCTAACTACTCAAGCTTATAAAGGAACTACTTTTATCGAACTTATCCAACCTGTTTCAGGCGAAAGCATATTTCATGATTACCTCGCCCGATACCCTTTAGGTGGTACACAGCACCTTGCTTTTCGCTTACCGGTTAGCGATTTCGAGAAGGTGAGAGACAATTTGCACGAACAAGGTTACCCAATCATCAGCGAAGTGGACCACCCTATTGCACGAATGGCTTTTTTTGACACATACCAGACGCTAGGCATAGCCACTGAAATTATGGGCATCACACCGGAAGGATGGATAGCCATCGAGCAAATGCAGAAAACCAAGTGAATCCAAAATGCAAGCCAGCAAATATTCATAAAAAATCTTAGGCCTCATCTTTGGTAGTTCGTACTAAACTGATACCGGCAATAAAAAAAATCAAGCCGAGAATTCCATAGATTGCAAATGCCCTCAAGTCATAATTATTATCAGTAGAAATGACGAAGAAATGGGCGGCATATATAAGGCCACCAATTCCAAGTATGGTGAGTATTGCTCCAAATATTCTCTTTAAATTCATAATTTTCAGGTTTTTCAGTAAAATAAATTTATACATGGTTTGAAAAAAAAATGATAATTATTCGTTAAGCGGCATTTTTTCATCGTTAAAAGTTCAACATTGTATATCGGCATATCAAATTTGGTAGGTGCCGGAAAAAAATAAAATTTTATTTGTTAATTCCAGGAATCTGCTTAAATTTGATAATATATGTCATTCTTAAATATAGTCTTCTGGACATTTTTTGCATCATATATCGTTCATGTCTTGGACGAAACACTGCTTAATGGCGGCTTTGTTCAATGGATTGCGAAGAACTTCTGGCCGACGTATCACATGCGAATGTTCTTCTGGTTTAATGCCGCTTTTATTGTAGTAATCGCCGTTAGCAATATTCTCTTTGATAGTTTTGGCGGACATTGGGTTATCCTGCCGCTGATCTTCATAGCCGGATTCGCAACACATACGATAACCGTCCACTTTTATTGGACCATCCGCCTCAATACATATTCTCCGGGCTTGCTCACAAGCCTGCTATATTTGGTTATCCTCTATCTCTTAATTAGATACGGGCTCTGCGAACATCTCATTAGTAGAACGGACTTCACTGTCGGAACCGCAGTGGGTATGGCAACGATAGGATTATTCTTGACCGTAGGTCCCACTATACTTTTTCCCAGGATTATGCGAAATCATGGCTAGTTACGATGTTGACGATAGCCCCTTAAAGCACCCTGACCTTCATCACCACCTTCTTTACTTTGATGGAGTAGTCCACTTTTATACCCGGTTTATGCAAATCCTGCGGAAATAAAACAGCAAATTGTTTTGGATTTACTTTTACAAAAGAACAGGTGTCATCATAAAGGGCATAGTCGTTTTCAGCATCATATTCTTTGCACGGAGTTTGATTAATCAGTGGGCGCACTCCAATAAGTTCTTCTCCCGAAATGATGTACTGCACATCAATATATTTCCGGTGGGCTTCCAATTTTGCATCAGCATCATTCTTAGTATCATACTCCTGCAAAATGGCAAAAACATCATCCCCGTCAACAATGTGCTTACCATTTTCCATCCTGGAAAAATCGGTCTGTTTCAAGTATTCAAAAGCCTTTTTAATCAAAGGGCTTATACTTTCATATATGGCGGAATTTTCAATTTTATCAAAAATCATTTTAGTATTTAATTGAGGGCGCCGAAAATACTAAATGTTTAGAAATGGCTTAGGAGATTTCCTAAATTTGTCCGTATTTAAAACCATCCATAAAATGAAACTCAACGTAGATGAATATTTTCATAATGCCGAAAGGTGGCAGAAAGAATTGTATGCATTGAGATCGATTATTCTTGACTGTAACCTGACTGAAGAACTGAAGTGGAATATCCCGGTTTATACACTCAAAGGAAAAAACATAGTTGCAATAAATAGCTTGAAAGAATCTGTTGCGCTGGCGTTTTTCAAAGGTGTTTTATTGCAGGATACCGATGGTATTCTCCTCCGCCCTGGACAGGTACAGGCGGCGCGATGGATTAAGTTTACGTCCGTAAAGGAAATAATAAAGCTGGAACCTATTTTGAAAGCCTATATTTTTGAAGCTGTTGAGGTTGAAAAAGCGGGGTTGAAGGTGCCTAAAAAAAGGACTTCTGATTATCCAATCCCTGAAGAATTTCAAAATAAATTAGATACGATGCCTGCTTTGAAAAAAGCTTTTTATTCATTAACGCCGGGAACGCAACGGGCGTACATTCTTTATTTTTCTCAAACTAAACAATCTAAAACGCGTGAGGCAAGGGTTGAAAAATGCACAGAGCAAATCCTCCAAGGAAAGGGGTTGATTTATTAGTAGTACCAAGAAGAAATTAGGATTACCTTTCTTTGAATTCACTGCGGAAAACCGCATCCCAAAAAGCAGAGCTTACACCATATCCCCTATGCGGTTGTTGGTAATGGTGTTTCATGTGATAAACTTTAACCTTTAGCCAGTATTTACTTTTAAAGCCATAATGGTGAATGGCATAGTGTGTCATATCGTATATCAGGTAGCCTGAAACGAATCCTGCAAAAAAAGGTGAAGCAAGTACAGGACCTAAGAATAACCAGAAAATAAAATAAAAAATAAACGCAAGCGGTATGCTTAACGATGGAACCATAACCAATCGATGGCTGTCATTCGGATAATCGTGATGCACACCGTGTATAATAAAATGAATCCTTCTCCCGAGTTTTCCCGGCAATTCCGTGTGGAAAACAAAACGATGGAGGACATACTCAGCAAATGACCATACAAAAATACCCAAAACATAGAGCAATCCGATAAGCCAGCCGCTTATATGCAGAACAAAAATGGAACGATATACAAAATAAAGAACAACCGGAACAAAGAGAATAAGAGGAACACTCCAATGAATACGAGACATCTTATCTAAGATTGGTGTTTTAAACATCACCACCGATTCATCCTTGCTTGAAACAAAAT
>JABDCH010000061.1 GCA_013288205.1 Bacteroidota bacterium
GGTAGCGGCCTTTTTGGGGGCGGTCAGCGCGCCAAACGGGTTGTATTTGGTACCGCTTAAATGGAAATGTAATGTCATTACGGTGCTGCACTACATAACGGGCAAAAGGAACGGTAAGGTCGTAGCGAAGCGCTTTTTCGGAAATATGCTTAGTCAATAGTCGTAAGTCATAAGTCGTAAGTTGTAAGTTCGAGTCAGTTTTATCTTGTGGCAACCCATCAAGATAGGCTCCACTATTCAAAATTTTGAATATTAACCTGTCCCCCTCTTCTCCATATTTACCCATGAGGGTTTCGGAGTTTTCCATAGCCGGGGTTTCGATGGGTTGGTAGCCATGAAGCTGGTACACCTTGCGAATAATATCAAAAATATAATTGCGCTTCACCATTTCTTGTGGTGAAAAATCGCGTGTTCCTTTGGGTATGGAGGGTTTCATAAATTCAGTAATCAGTGGTCAGTGGTTAGTGGTCAGTAGGAGAGCCCTAAAGGCCCTGACTACTGATTACTGTCAACTGACAACTATTCCCCACAAAAGTACATTCATTTTAATAAATAGCCTTTTCTTTTTGTAATATTGTCCGTCTATACACGTAAACACATGCTTAAACAATACGGTCTTCTGTTATGTATTCTGCTATCGGGCTTCGTTAGCGCCCAACGCCAGGATGAGGATTTCCCTGCCGACGATTATCGCACCACTCAAAATCAATATTATTGGAAAAACCGTCCCCCTTATGCCGGCTATTGGCAGCAGGACGTACATTATATTATTGTGGCATCGCTGAATGATTCAACCGATATTATAAATGGAAATGAACGGTTAATTTATTACAACAACTCTCCCGACACATTGAGAGTAGTTTACTTCCATCTTTACTCTAATGCTCAAAATAAGCATTCCTATTATAGTGACCTCTATAAAAACAATCACCTGAAACTTAAATTCGGTAAGTATGAAGCGGAAGATAGTGGCTGTTATGTAAAATCTATCCGCATTGGAAATAAAGAACTAAAAACCGAAGTGGATAATACGGTGATGAAGGTTATACTGCCGCAGCCTTTACTGCCCAATAGCTCTGTAACATTCAATGTCAGTTTTACTACCTATTTCGATCTGGGAGGAACACGCAACCGCATGAAGATGTTTATTGCATATAAAGACAAGAACACCTTATTCAAACAATACGATGTAGTGCATTGGTACCCCAGGATATGCGTTTACGATATGAAATTTGGTTGGGATGTGGAACAACACATGGCGCACGAATTTTACGGCGATTTCGGAACATACGATGTGGCATTTACATTGCCCAATAACTATGTGGTTGGGGCAACGGGAATCCTCTTAAATCAAGATGAAGTGCTGCCTGATACACTCATGCGGAAATTAGATATTGGCAATTTCAGTAATAAAAAATGGAATTCACCTCCATCGGTTGTAATTGCCAAAAATAATAAACCTAAAACATGGCAGTTTCATGCCACCAATGTGCATGACTTTGCCCTTACTGCTGACCCTACTTACCGTATTGGTCTTGCAAGCTGGAATGGAGTTCAATGTATGGCATTAGCCGAAGAAATGCACGCGGCACGCTGGCAGAATGCAGCTTCCTACACCGCTACCATAATAGCTACCGACTCAAAATATTTTGGCATGTATGGATACCCGAAAATGATTGTGGCCGATGCCCGCGATGGTATGGAGTATCCTATGCTAACCCTGGATGGCGGCGGCGACCCTGATTACCGCACCTTGCTGGCGCATGAGGTGAGCCATAATTGGTTTTTCGGGATGGTGGGCAGCAATGAAACCTACCGGGCTGCATTGGATGAGGGCTTTACACAGTTTGCCGAAAGCTGGATATGCCAGCAGATTGATGGCCCTTATGGAGTGGAAGGACAACCTGCAAATAAATACGTGCGCAACTATTATCGCCCAGATAAGTTGGTCGCACAAGAAGTATATTTTGGGTATTTGATGAATAACCTGGTGGAAGTAGGCGATTTTACTGAAAACTACCAGGGTAAGCTGTTTGCTGCACGCACCGCAGCCAGTCTCGGATACAAGAATGTAACCCTTAATACCTCATCAGATGATTTTGCCAGTGCCGTTGGCCACGATGGCGGATACGGACAAGTGTATTTCAAAACAGCTACTATGCTCTATAATTTGCAATATGTGCTGGGCGACTCTGTTTTTTTTAAGGCAATGCAGCATTATTTTAACCAATGGAAATTCTGTCACCCTTACCTGAACGATTTCCGGAATTCAATAACTCAATATGTGCATACGGACCTTACCTGGTTTTTTGATGAATGGCTGAATACCCCCAAAACAATGGATTACGGAATCGGACGAATAAAAAAAGGTGATGGGAAAAACCAGTACATTATTACCTTCAAAAGAAATGGCGATATGCAAATGCCTATCGATTTTACCGTTACCGGCAAAAACGACAGCGCCTACAGTTATTATATTCCCAATTCATGGTATGAAAAGAAGACCAATGCCATCATCCTGCCCCGTTGGATTGGATGGGGAAAGGTACAACCCACATACAGCGCAACGGTAACTGTTCCGAGCGGAATAAAAAAGGTAGAAATTGATACCACACACCGCCTTGCTGATATAAATATGATGAATAATACCAAACCGTTCCCAGTTAAATATTATTTTGACTCGAAGATTTCTAATACTCCGGATTGGACAAACTACGAAGCCTTTGTAGGCCCTTCTATATGGTATGACAGTTACGACGGAATACAATTGGGTGTACATGTTCATGGGGATTATATGTTGTTTAAAGATAACCTGAATGCCACCTTTTATTACAATACCCAGATATTGACCAATCTCCCTGCCAATACTACCAATTCTAACGAAAACCAGGTACTTGCTTTTAAAATTGATTACCAAACCCCGCTTGACAAATTTATCCCAAACTCCTCCATAAACCTATATGTACAAGACCTTGACGGATTGGAAGAAGGGAAAATACTATTCCAGGTAAAGGATAAATCGCTTAAAAATACATTCTTTGCTCAACTAAAAGCGATGTACCGCCCCTATGTATATGACAGTTTGTATGAGCTTACTCCGCATATGTATGACAATTATGGGGATGTTATTTCTACCTGGGCTTATAAGAAATTCAATAATTCCATTACCATTGGATTGAAGCATGACTACCGCTATTCGCAATATGGAAAGGGCTCTTACGAATTCAAATTCCGTAGTTCAGCTTTCACCGACGATTATGATTACAACCAAACATCCTTCACCTGGTTGAATACCCAAACTATCTTCCAGAAATTAGTATTAAAAACCCGTGTATTTGGTCAATATGGTGCCGGTGATAATACTCCCACAGAATTAGCGCTCTATTTAGCAGGAGCCAATCCGGAAGAAATGTCCGACAATGAATTTACCCGTGCTGCCGGAATCATTCCTTCCAGTTGGGCAAACTACGGCTACAATTTAAACTACCTCCAGGAAGGAGGCGGGCTCAACATTAGGGGGTACGCCGGATATTCCTACGTTGCCGTTAACTCTAATAACGATCATTTATTTGCATATTATGGCAACTCGGGAGCTTCGGTAAATGCAGAATTGGAGTTTAATAAACTTATACCATTTAACCCGCGTTTTCTAAGGAATACATTCGCGCTTGCTACCTACTTTTTCTACGATGCGGGTATATTGAACCTTGCGCCCTCCCCTAATTTGAATGTACATCTTCCACCGGAGTATACCAGTATCATTGCCGATGCAGGGGTAGGTGCAGCATTAACTATTCAAAAATGGGGACCTTTGCAACTAGTCCATCCGCTAATTCTCCGCTTTGATGTTCCACTGTTTGTCAATCAGTTACAATATAATATGCCCTCCAGTTACATAGCTTACAGATTTGTGATAGGTATAGGCAGAAGTTTTTAGTTAATGTCTGTTAATTACCTCCATATTATTCCCCTAATCGATTTTTTTCGTAACTTCGCAGCCTTTTAAAGAAAACGAGTGCCGGGATTTATTAAAAATATACAATTCGCAGCTATTGCCTGTGCCATATTCTTTTTGGCATCATGCGGTGGAGACTACCGAAAAATTCAGAAAAGCAGCAACAGCGAAATGAAGTATAATGCCGCCATTGCTTATTACAATGCAGGTAACTACTTGAAAGCGCTGCCCCTGTTTGAAACCTTACTATCAGTTTACCGGGGAACAGATAAAGAACAAGATATTTATTACTACTACGCTTACACTAATTTCAAATTGAAAGACAATGTGATGGCCGGATATTATTTTTCCAGTTTCTATCACACCTTCCCACATGCTACAAGGGCAGAAGAATGTGAATATATGCACGCCTACTGCGAATACCTCGATGCGCCAAATTACAATCTTGACCAAACAGACAGTAAAAAATCCATTGAGGCGTTCCAAACCTTTATTGATGATTATCCAAACAGCGCTCGTATTAAAGAAGCCAACCAGTATATTGATGTTCTGAACAGCAAACTTGAAAAGAAATACTTTGAAATTTCAAAGCTCTACTATACTATCGAGTATTATCATGCGGCCAGTATTTCACTCACCAACTACATTAAATCATACCCCAACAGCCAATACAATGAAGAGGCCAGCTTTTTAATAATCAAGGCTAATTATATGTATGCTACAAATAGTTATCTGAATAGAAAAAGTGAGCGTTACCAGACAGTAATCGATTCTTATCTTAAATTTGTAGATAATTACCCTAAGAGTACTTACCTGGCCAGTGCCCAAACATTATATGATAAGGCAGTGAAATATAAAAGCGAAATAAAGTATACCATTAAATCTAAATAAATCAGCAACCATGGACTATAAAAAAAGCAGTGCTCCTGCAAGTACCGTAACCAGGGACGTAAGAAAACTGGAAGCGCCTATTGGCAATGTGTATGAAACCATTTGTATTATTTCACGCAGGGCTAACCAAATCAGCACCGAAATGAAAGAAGAATTAGATAGCAAGCTGGAAGAATTTGCTACCAAAACCGATACATTAGAAGAGGTGTATGAAAACGTAGAACAAATTGAAATTTCAAAAATGTACGAACGTTTCCCAAAGCCTTCTTCCATTGCTGTGCAAGAGTATGTTGACGGTAAGATATATTACCGCATGACAGAAGACAAGAAAGACTAATTTATCTCTCAGTTATGAGTTATAAATTATGAGTTATTTCCGGTAACTAGGCTCATAACTTATAACTCATAACTCATAACTTTATATCCGGTGCTGGAAGGTAAAAAAATTCTATTAGGGGTTTCCGGCAGCATAGCCGCCTACAAGGCTGTTTTTCTACTGCGGATCCTGGTGAAGGAGGGTGCCGAAGTAAAGGTAATTATGACCCCTTCCGCAACAGATTTTGTTGCACCCCTCACCTTCTCTGTTTTATCTAAAAACCCTGTTTTTGTTGAGTTCAGTGCGCCAGATGGCAACTGGAACAATCATGTTGAATTAGCCAATTGGGCCAATTTTATTATTCTTGCCCCCGCATCAGCCAATACAATTGGAAAGCTTGCCCTCGGCCTGTGCGATAATCTCCTACTTGCTACACTATTCTCCGCTTCCTGTCCTGTATATATAGCTCCTGCCATGGATAGGGAAATGTATATTAGCCCATCTATTAAAGAAAATATTACACGGTTAAATACGCAAAATAGAATTATTATTCCGGCTGAAGATGGTGAGCTGGCCAGTGGATTACATGGCGAAGGACGTATGGCCGAACCGGAACATATTATATGTTTTATTATAGAGAATCATTTTAAAAGCCTTCCTCTATACGGTAAAAAAGCCTTGGTTACTGCCGGCCCTACCTATGAAGCTATTGATCCGGTGCGATTTATCGGCAACTTTTCTTCCGGTAAAATGGGTTTTGCCATTGCAGAAGAATTAGCCAAAAACGGAGCTTCGGTTACCTTGATACATGGGCCCGTTCATATATCTGCCCATAACAGCTCAATAAAAGCCATCAGTGTTACCTCTGCTGCCGAAATGCACCATGAATGTGTAACGCATTTTCCCGGCATGGATATTGTGGTTATGTCGGCTGCTGTGGCGGATTACAGGCCTGCCGCTCAGGCCAACAGTAAAATAAAAAAGAAAGATTCGGCACTAAGCCTGGAGCTTGTTCCTAACCCGGATATATTGTCGGAATTAGGAAAAATGAAAAAAAATAATCAACTATTGATAGGTTTTGCGCTTGAAACCGATAATGAACTCGAAAATGCCTCCGGCAAGGTGAAAAAGAAAAACTTAGATGCCATTGTATTAAACTCCATGCGAATAAAAGGAGCGGGCCCGGGAGGAGATACCAATAAAATTACTATTATTGACAGGCAAAATAAAACAACCCATTTTGAGTTAAAGCAAAAAGATGAGGTGGCAACTGATATTGTAAATTACATTATAAAATGGTTAAAAAAGTAAGTATAGGTCTTTTACTGTTCTTGAGCATTCCGTTTATTTCGCTTTCGCAGGAATTAAATTGTACGGTAGATGTTGTATCGCCCCAAGTGCAGGATGCAACAGCTCAAGCACTCTTTCAGAATATGAAAAATGCCATTTACCAGTTTATGAATACCACCAAATGGACAAATGACGATTTCACCAGCCTGGAAAAAATAGATTGCAGCATATATATCAATATCACCTCTGAAAATTCTCCTTCCGATTTTAATGCTACCCTGCAAATTCAATCAAGAAGGCCTGTTTATAAATCCTCGCTCTATAGCACCATGCTTAACTTTCAGGATAATAATATTGACCTGGCATATGTATTGAACCAACCGCTACTATTCAACATAAATACATACACTGATAATATAACTTCGCTCCTAGCATTTTATGCCTATATGATTATAGGGACCGATTATGATTCCTACTCTCAAAACGGAGGTACACCGTACTTTTTGAAAGCCTAGAACATTGTTACAAATGCACAAAGCTCAACTTACAAGGGTTGGAATCCGCAGGATGGAGACCAAACCCGTTACTGGCTTGTTTATAATACTCTTGATGAAAGCTATTATGCTCCTCTTAGAAAGGCCGCATACCTATACCACCGACAAGGTCTTGATGTAATGTATCAAAATCCCGAAAAAGGAAGACAATCTATCATCCTGGCTTTACAAGATGTACAGAATGTATTCAACGCCCGCCCCGGCAATTATAATGTGCAATTATTCTTTAATGCAAAGTCAGCGGAAATTGCCAACCTATTCTCCGATGCTCCTGATAATGAGAAATCGCAGGTATTAAGAATTCTTGGTTCCATTGATGCTACCGATATAGATAAATATTCCGGACTTAAGGTAAGTGAATGAATCTACATATTAGTAGGTTTTAGCACAACATAACTATTATTCATTTCTTCAAATTTCCCTATATTTGGGTGTTATGGTAAAAAAGATATTATTTCTTCTTTTTAGTTTTTTCTGTTTTTTCAAAGCCTACACACAAACCTGTGATTGCTATATACAAAGCGCTGACACATTTCCGCTGGTGCATATGGGCTTAGGAACAGATACGGGCGGAGCTCCTTACTACCGCTGCAATAACTGCTCAAGTTTACCTATCAAACTACCATTTAAATTTTGTTTCTACGGAAAAGACTATGATACGGTATACATAAACAACAAAGGCAGCCTTTCATTCATTCATCCCGATTTCGATTATTCAAGTACAGGGTTACCGGCAGGAAATGACACCTTATTATTGGATGTCTTCCCCGGAGATATAGATAATCGCTATTCCAATTCATTTTCGGGCATTTATTATAAAATGACCCCAACACATTTGATTGTTCAATGGAGCACAGTGGGATACAATACTTTTGATGATGATTTATATGACAATTTTCAAGTTACCATTACCAATGGTAATGACACTATTTTACCTCCGGGCAATAATGTATCCTACTGCTATTGGCTGATGCAATGGGCTTCGGCAGATTCATCCGGCGGCAGTAATGGGTTCGGTGGAATACCTACATCCATCGGTGTAAATAAAGGCGATCATACACACTATGCTCAAATAGGGGAATTTAATTATCCGGGCTCGGCATATGGAGGTCCATTTAATTCCAATGGCGGGGTATATTGGTTAATTAACAAATCATTTATTTTTAATACTTGTATAACCGGTAACTTCATTCCTCCTGTTCTTGTTCAACAGAACAACTGCGACAGCATTATACTATGTGCAGATGATACCGCAACTTTTACCGTTTCATTTTTATGCCCGCAACAAGGACAATCGGCTACACTTGGTACATATTCGCCAGGCCTATCAGGTCTTACAACAACATATACCAATGCCAATGCCATATATAATGCAAATATGCGGTTAATTGCCGTCCTGAATGATACAGGCACTCATACTATACATATTGTGGCAACAGATAACAGCTCCCCTGCTTTAAAAGACAGTATAGAATATGTGGTTGTTATTAAAAGCTGTGGTAAGAAGGATACCACTGCCGGAATTTCTCAAATAACAAACATGAAAGAAAATTTCGCTATTTACCCTAATCCGAATAAAGGAGTGTTTACGCTCCAGTCGCAAGTGGTCAATGGTCAGTGGTCAGTTGAGATTTATAATATGTTGGGTGAAAAAGTATACTCTAATTATCAAATAACCAAATCATCAAATTATCAGATTGATTTATCTTCCCAACCCTCGGGTATGTACTTCTATCTAATAAAAGACACTGACGGAAACATGCTTGGTAATGGGAAATTTATAATCGAGTAAACAGAGAATGAATTATAAAAATATACCTTATTGTTTATTGTTTGTAGTTACTATAATGGGTTGCAAAAAAGAAACAACCACCCGTGTCAACACTACCTCAAACGCCAACACACAAAGCATTATTGCTTCTGATGAATTAACACTCAACAATGAGCTTGACCAGGCTGTGGATGATGCCATAGCAGTTTTGAGTAACCATAATGCAGCAATAGCAGGTGCTATAAGCGATTCCATCAGTCCTGCAGCATATGAAATAAATTATTTCGGAAATGAATCAAACAATACGAAGTCGCGTTCAGCATCCGATTCCATTCATTTAAATACAACATTGTGGGTGACAGCCGGAGCAACCGCCACAATAACTTTTGGGGATGTAAACAACAAAGCTTATGAAGTACTATTTAAAACCAACAATACTTCTATAACCTTAACGGGGAAAGCTACCATTACCAATGTATCAGGCGGATTATTGCAAGGCCTTAGTCCCACCGATTCAATGGTGGTACATATCAAAGCCTCCGTCTCTTATACCTATAATGACAACGCTACTATAGTTCAATTATACACCTGGAACTTTAACCAGTTAAGAACATTCAAAAAACCGGATACCACAATAAATGCAATCACCTGGGGTGATACAGCCATAAAAAAATTCACAAATGTGGAAAGCTGGGGGCTTAATCGTTATGGAGACAGCGCCTACTGCACCATTACCTCAACCATTGTACAAAACATCACCAATCTTAACCTGGCTTACAATCCATTAAGCGGAGCAGGAATTATTCAAAATATTACAGAGCCTATTCTTACCACCTATGGAGTAAACCAGCAGGGCACCCCTATTAGCAATGGGATACCTTATGGTTTTATCATTACCTGGACCAACAACGGAGGCCAGGCACAAAATGTGATCGGCTACTACTACTAAACTTAACTATACCCTAATTCAAGTATGCGAATACCTTATTTTAAGTATATACCTGTCTTGAACAAGCAAGTAGTTTTGCTGGCAGAATTTTAATTTATTTTTATATGATCAAAAGACTTCTGACCGCAATTTCGATATGCTTATTAACAATAACTGCATTTGCCCAAACAGGAACCCTAAAAGGAAAAGTAACTGATAGTGCAGGCACACCCGTAGAGGCCGTAGCTGTGCAAATAGAAAACACTAAATTTATTGGTATTACAGATGCCAAGGGCAACTATAAAATTGGCAATATTCCTGCGGGGAACTATTCCGCTCTCATAGAAATTGTGGGTGCAAATACGGTGGAACAAAAAACAGCGATTACTGCAAACCAAACCACAGTACTCAATATTACCCTCCAACAAAAAATAAACGAACTGAAAAAGGTAGATGTCATACGCCCCTTTGTGAGCGGGCAAGGAATGGGCCATATGCCTGAAACATACGAAGGAGTGAATTATTCGGGCTTGAAAACAGAAGTGCTAGTACTAGATAGTTTAGATGCAAACAAGGCACAGGATAACTTCCGCGAAACATTGGGACGCCTGCCGGGTTCTAATTATTCTGAAACCGAAGGCGGAGGATTCCCATCTAACGGGGTTGCTTTCCGGGGATTAATACCTACCCAGTCTACTGAAATACAAACAAGGCAAAACGGATACAACCTTTCGGGCGATGTATACGGGTACCCGGAGTCCTATTATTTACCTCCTCTTATTGCCGTAAGCGAAATCCAGGTTATACGTGGTGAATCGTCCTTGCAGTTTGGACCGCAGTTTGGCGGGGTTATTAACTATGTAATTAAAGACGGGCCCTTAGATAAACCATGGGAATTCGGACTAGAACAAACAGCCGGAAGCTATGATTTTGTAAGCGATGTTCTATCCGGTGGCGGCACCTATAAAAAATGGCATTACTATTCGTTTGTGCAATATAAGTCTACCGACGGATGGAGGCCCAATTCGGATGTGAAACAGGTAACCGGGTTTGCCAAAGTAGAATACGATGCATCCGACAAGTTTAAAATTGGCTTGGAATATACTTTGTTAAGAAACATGATACACATGCCCGGTGGATTGACCGATGCAGAATTCGACCAAAACCCCGATCAATCATTCCGCACGCGCAACTGGCTATCCAGCCCCTGGAATCTTTTAGCACTTACGTCTACCTATAAAATATCCGATAATTCATCCCTCACCTTGAAGTCGGTTGTAAACAATAGCGCCCGTAATTTAGTCTGGAAAAATGAAGATGGAGGGCCACAACAACCGGATACGATAACGCCGAGCGGCACTTATACGCCCCGCGAAGTTGAACGGGAAAGCTTTTTAAGCGTTACCAATGAATTAAGGTTCCTTACCAGTTGGAAACTTGGAAGCGTTAAATCAACATTTAATATTGGTATTCGTTATTTCCAGGGCGGGATGTACAGGGAAGAATCAGGCCCGGGCTCAACCGGAACCAATTTCGATCTTAACCTGTATGGAGGTACCTGGGGCGATTCGCTCTATTTTACCACTACTAACATTGCGCCTTTTGTTGAAAATACTTTTCATTTCGGAAAACTGTCTGTTACGCCCGGGTTCCGTTATGAATACATCAAGTCTACTGCGAGTGGAAGAGTAACTGACAATTCAAACCCACTTGTACCTGACACATTCCAAACCAATGTAACAAGAACATGGCTAATTCCGCTTGGAGGTTGTGCCCTGCAATATAAAACAAGTAATTTTACCAATATATATGGCAACATTGTACAAGCATACGAGCCAACTACCTATGAAAACTTAACTCCCATAGGAACCACAGCTCAAATCGATCAAAATTTAAAAGATGTGAGTGGCTTTAACTCCGATTTAGGCTGGAGGGGAAAAGCTGGCCGGTTTATCAATTTTGATATAGATGCATTCTATATGACCTTTGATAAAGAAATAGGCTATGAAACGCTCAACGGGATAAGTGGCCATTACCAATATGAAACCAATGTAGGTAATTCCGTGCACAAAGGTATAGAGACCTACGTAGAGGTGCACGTTTTTAAAATATTTTCTAATAATCGAAAAATAGGTGATTTTAGCTTCTTTAATTCCTATGCCTACGATGACTCCCGCTATGTTACTGGGCCCTATACAGGAAATATGGAAGAATTTGCCCCCGCAAATATTGAACGCATAGGGTTAAATTACTCTTACAAGAATTTTTCAGTTACAGCTTTATACAGCTACACCAGCCTTACCTATGCCGATGCCACCAATTTCGGGAAGGATGGTGAAATCGACCCTAGCGGAGAAGTAGGTCTGATGCCGGCTTATCATGTGGTAGATCTGTCATCTTCCTATAAAATTAAGCACTATGCTCTTCAATTTGGAATAAGCAATTTGTTAAATGCAAAGTACTTTAACTTCCGCACTAATGAATATCCCGGCCCCGGGATCATTCCTGCTCCCGGCATAAATTTTTATGCAGGCATAAGTGCTACATTTTAGCAAAGCCGTTAACAAATCCTTAACGGAGCGGATATAGTTGGGTAAGACTAAGAAGGTAATCTTGCATAAACAAAAAACTCCCAACACCCATCATGAAAAAAAACCTTTCAAGAGCTGCATCTTTATTATGCTCTCTTATCCTTTTATTTACAGTGAATTCCAACGCCCAAAAAAAGGTAATTAACTTTTGGGATTTTAATCAAACAAGGCCATTTACAGGCGCCGGTACTGATAGTCTTGGTACCCGCTATAGCTATGCCAATCCATATGTTGTGTTCGCAGGTTCTCAAGACTCTACCGAAAACACCATGCCGTTATTTGCCAATTATTCTACCAATGCAACCAATAACCCAAGAATAGTAGTAGGCGGTTATCCAAAAGGAAAATCATACCTCGAAAATGGTTCAGGAGGTTCTTATTATTATGACTATAGCGGCAGCCACTATTCCTATTATCATGGCAGCGATAGTAACGGAACTGGTGGAAATCAATATGTTAGACTTATCAATCCTGCTCAATTAGATACTGTATATATATATCTGCCTACAGTAGGCTATCATAACGTATGGTTAGATTATTCTATCTCTGCATCCAGCACAAAGGGCGCTAATTATAATATCTTCAGCTACAGTACCAACGGCGGAAACACCTGGAATAACCTTACAAAAGCTATGGATACTTTCAATATTAGCGGTGTTTATCGTCCTGATACTTTGCAAATGATTAACCCTACCACAGCTGCCAGCAAATGGTATCCAATTAATATCAATTTTACATCAGATCCTACGGTGAGCAATAACGCCAATTTTGTAGTAAGATGGATTTATGGCGGAGCCAATGTTACCCTCACCAGTGGTAACGACCGTTACGATAACTTCGCTCTTGTAGGCGACAGCTTATGCCCATCCATTAGCTTACAACCGATGAACTACACCGTATGTGGTGGCGGTGGCAATGCAGATTTCGTAATTCACACCATAGGCGGAACCAATGTTACCTACCAATGGCAAGTAAACACAGGCCATGGTTTTACCAACCTGTCGAATGCAGGCGTATATAGCGGGGTTATTACTGACAGCTTGATCATTACTGGCGCTACCATGAGCATGACTACATACCAATACCAATGTATTGTAACAAATATTGGTTGCGGAACAGTAACCAGCACAGTAGCTACTTTAACTATTGATCCGGCATTAAGAGACAGTATTGCTTCTTTCACTAATGTTAATTGCCTTGGCAAAGGAAGCGCTACTGAAGGAGTAAAAGGCGGTTCAAGCCCTTACACCTACTTATGGAGCGATATCTCTCACCAAACTACTGCAACAGCCAGCAACCTTTCAGCAGGAACCTATACAGTTACTGTAAATGATTTGGCAGGTTGCATGGGTACTTCAAGCGTTACCATCATTCAACAAGGACTGGTATTAACTATATCCAATATTAAGAACGTAGAATGTACTTCGTTTGGAAGCGCAACTGCTACAGCATCTAACGGAACTTCACCTTACACATATTTATGGAGTGACTTAGAAAGCTCCGCTACCGCTACCAAGCTTTCGGCAGGTATATATACCATTGTCGCTGCCGATATTACCGGTTGCAGCGCAAGCACTACCGTAACTATATCACAAATTAATCCTGTGCGTGATAGTATTAACGGCTATGGCATAGCAAAAGTTATCCATTATTGGGACTTTAACAACACGCTTCCTGCAGGTGGCGGCGGTGGGGATAGCCTGGGTACCGTAACCTACCCGCTCAATGCTCCTTTTACTTTGATTCCTGCCGGAAATCCCCGTATTGTTTATACACATCCTTCCGCTATCCAAACCAATCCTTTTGAGCTGGAAGCAGATAGAGCATAGTTTAATTGTATATCCTGGTATCCGGTAGTA
>JABDCH010000062.1 GCA_013288205.1 Bacteroidota bacterium
GTTCTATATACCTTTATGGAACATGATTTTTAGTTTTCGGGGCATTTCATTTGGCAAAAAATACTCTTAAATAGAATATTATAATCAAAAGTATTTACATTTGTCGCCCAAAAATGACTTATGAAAAAAGTATTTTATTTCTTGTTTATCGTTATTGTATCGAGCTCGTTGCATTTATCGGCCCAGTTGATAAATCCTAATTTCGACACTTGGACACGTAATACGCTTTCGGCAGGCAATGCGCCTGACCCTAACAGCGGTAACGGCACCAGTGGATGGTGGGATTTTAATGTTGCCAGCAACAAAAATTATTTTGGCGGCAGCCCGCTCACGGTATTTAAGGACAGCGCCAACCCCAGCCCGGTTGGACATAGCCAATATTGTGCAGAAATTGTTTCGAATGCCATGACGGTGGTTTCGTATGGATTGATAAAACAATACCAATTTGATTATCTCGATACACTCGGAGTTATATTTAACGGCTATATTGATGCCAGTTTCTTTGGAGTAACCATCAAGCGCGGTATCCCCTTCACTTCAAAAATAACCTCATTCTCATTTTATTATCGCTATATTCCCAATGGAACAGACTCTTGCAGTTGTACGGTATCACTCTACCATTGGAGTGGAGGGGTAAGAAACCTTATTGGAGGCGGTCACTGGTATAATGCGGCAACTGTGAACGACTGGAAACAAGATTCTGTAGTTGTTAGCTACGATTCCACTTCCCCATCCACAAAAATTGATACTATCTTTATCCAGTTCAGCGCCTGTTCCTTACTTTCTAAACCGCAAGTGGGCGATACTATGGATATAGATAGCACAGGCTATCACTTAGCACCTATTAGTACAGGAACGGCCATTGTTACTGAACCCTCCTGTCATGTAACACTTTATCCCAATCCGGCTCAAAACGAGATGAATGCTGTTGTAGCAGGTCAAGTTCGGGCTTCGGAGATAGAAGTTTATGATATTACCGGCAGAATCATAGGTACTTACACAATGCGTAATAATGCTCTTATCATCAATACCCAATTGTATACCAACGGTTTATACCTGTACAAAATTATGGATAATAATGGTAACCAGCTAAATACAGGGAAGTTTAGCGTAGTGCATTAAATCTGGCAGGTAGATTTTTTGAGGCCAATTCCCTCTTGTGAAGTACTTTTTTGTTTTTCACAGTCGATAGCTCAAAAAAATTTATCATTAATTATTCACCATTCAAAAATTTACTACCTTTGCACCCCTTTTCAAAAAACAGATAGAAAAGGAACGTAAAAAATAAAATCTATTATTGTGAATACACCGAGCTATAAAACATTGTCTGCCAGCAAAGAAACAGTAAAGAAAGACTGGTTTATCGTGGATGCCGACAACCAGGTGGTTGGCCGTCTCGCTTCTGAAGTAGCCAAAATACTGCGTGGCAAACATAAAGCTTCCTATACTCCGCATGTTGATTGTGGCGACCAGGTAATCATCATCAATGCTGAAAATGCGAAGTTTACCGGCAAAAAATTTACCGATAAAACCTATGTCCGTCACACCGGATTTCCTGGTGGGCAACGTTTTTCGACACCGGAAAAGGTAGCCCAAAAGGATCCCACCCGCATTTTGATGCATGCTATTAAAGGTATGCTCCCAAAAAACAAACTGGGCGATCTATTACTTACCAATGTATTTATTTATATTGGTACCAAGCACCCGCACGAAGCTCAACAACCTAAAGAACTAAAATTTAATTCAAAACAACCATCATGAGTGAAATAATCCACTCCTTAGGAAGAAGGAAAACCAGCGTAGCCCGTATTTACATGACCAAAGGCAAAGGAAAAATTACGATTAACGACAGGGATTACAATGAATATTTTCATACCGGAATACTAAGAACTATTGTTCGCCAACCTTTCGGTATCATTACCCCGGAAGCTTTGGTTCACGATGTAAATGCTACTATTACCGGCGGAGGAATAAAAGGACAAGCCGAAGCGCTTCGCTTAGCTATTGCCCGTGCATTGGTTAAGGAAAACCCTGAAAACAAACCTCTTCTCAGAGCAGCTGAACTTTTAACCCGCGATCCCCGTATGGTGGAACGTAAAAAACCGGGTCAAAAGAAAGCTCGTAAGAGATTCCAATTTACCAAACGTTAAAAAAACAAATTTGATAATTTGGAGATTTGATAATATGATAATGAAATCCCAAAGTATCCTCAAATCCCAAATCATCAAATTACCAAATTATCAAATCATCAAATAAATCACATGGCAAGAACCTCGTTTGAAAATCTTTTAGAAGCAGGAGCACATTTCGGTCACCTAAAAAGAAAATGGAATCCAAATATTGCTCCATACGTTTTCGGAGAAAAGAACGGTATACATATTATTGACTTAAATAAAACCATTATTAAGTTAGATGAAGCTGCTAATGCAATGAAACAAATTGCAAAATCAGGCAGAACCATTCTTTTTGTTGCTACTAAGAAACAAGCCAAAAAAATCATCCAAGACGGTTTGAAAGATACTAATATGCCAAGCGTTACCGAAAGATGGACTGGAGGTATGTTGACCAACTTTGCTACCATCCGCCGCTCGGTTCGTAAAATGTCCGACATGAACAAAATGGCAACCGATGGAACTTTGGACACTCTCTCCAAGAAGGAAAAACTCCAACTTTCACGTCAACGCCAAAAATTGGAACACCACTTGGGTAGTATTGCCGGCATGACCCGTTTGCCTGCTGCTATTTTCGTAGTGGATATTTCAAAAGAACATATTGCCATTGCTGAAGCTCACAAATTAAACATCCCTACTTTCGCTATCGTTGATACCAATTCCGATCCTAACAGGGTTGATTTTGCTATCCCTGCAAACGATGATTCTTCTACTTCTATCAAGATTATTGTTGATACTCTCGTTGGTGCAATAAGGGAAGGAATAGAGGAACGTAAAGAAGCTCAACTTGCAAACAAAACAAGTGATAAAAAAGAAGAGCCTATGGTAGACGAAAAAGAAGAAGAGGTAATGACAGAAACTTCATCCCATGAGAATGATGGCGAAATAGCTGAAGAAGATGAAACTGCTGAAATAACGGAAGAACGCCAGGAAAAACCTAAAGGTAATAACCCTAAGGCAGCCGGAAGCAATAACTTCAGGAAAGGCGGACCTTCTAAGAGGCCTACAAGAAAATAAGTAAATAAATTTTATTTTAAGACAAACACTATGAGCATCACCGCAACTGATGTAAATAACTTACGAAAACTAACAGGCGCCGGTATGATGGATTGCAAAAAGGCTTTGGAAGAAGCCAATGGCGATACTCAAAAGGCGATTGATATACTCCGCGAAAAAGGACAAAAAGTAGCTGCTAACAGAAGCGACAGACAAGCAAAAGAAGGCAGTGTACTTGCAAAAATTTCTGCAGATGGCAAAAAAGGTACACTTACCCTATTGAACTGCGAAACAGACTTTGTAGCCCGTAATGAAGAATTTATTAAGGTAACTGAAAAAATTGCAGACATTGCTATTAATAGCAACTTCAATACCCTGGATGAATTAAAAGCAGCTCCCTATGGAGATGGCTTGACTATTGATAAAAAGATCACAGAATTCATTGGCAAAACAGGCGAAAAAATGGAACTTAGCGCGTATGAAGTAATTCATGCAGAAAAAGTATTCGCTTACAACCACCCTGGCAACAGGCTGGCGAGCATTGTCGGTTTCAGCAAGGCTGATGCCAATAACCTGAACGAAGTTGGTAAAGAAATATCTATGCAAATTGCAGCTATGGCTCCTATTGCAATAGATAAAGGCGATGTTACCCAAGACACTCTCGACCGCGAAATGAGCATTGCCAAGGAACAAGCACGCCAGGAAGGTAAACCCGAAGCTATGCTTGAAAAAATTGCCATCGGCAAGGTCAACAAGTTCTACAAGGAATCTACGTTGCTAAACCAGGACTTTATTAAAGACAGCAAGAAAACGGTTCAACAGTTCTTACAAGAAAATGATAAGGAACTAAAAGTAACCGGATTCAAAAGAATAATAATCGGATAAATATTTAAAAATCCTCCAAACGGAGGATTTTTTTTTGCTTACTTTACACTTATGAAATACAAAAGAATACTCCTAAAGCTAAGCGGCGAATCCCTAATGGGTAGCCAGCAGTTTGGCATTGAACAAAACGCTCTTGAGCACTACGCCCAGGAAATTAAAAGCGCTATTGATGCGGGCGCCGAAATAGCGATTGTAATAGGGGGAGGAAATATATTCAGGGGTATAGAAGCTACAGCACAAGGACTCGACCGTGTGCAGGGCGATTATATGGGCATGCTTGCCACCATTATTAATGGCCTGGCTTTGCAATCGGCATTAGAAAAGGCTAATATGCCTACCCGCCTGCTTTCGGCCATTGAGATGAAGGCTATAGCCGAACCATTCATACGCCGCCGCGCTATTCGTCACATGGAAAAAGGAAGAGTAGTAATTTTTGGCGGTGGAACAGGCAACCCTTACTTCACAACCGATACCGCAGCCAGCTTACGCGCCATTGAAATTGAAGCTGATGTAATTATTAAAGGTACCCGTGTAGATGGCATTTATTCTGCCGACCCCGAGAAAGATAAAAATGCAGTGCGCTATGAAAAGCTCACCTTTGATGAAGTATATTCTAAAAACCTGCAAATAATGGATATGACGGCGTTTACACTTTGTAAAGAGAACAACCTTCCTATACTTGTGTTTGACATCAACAAAAAAGGCAATCTTAAAAAGCTATTAGCTGATTCAAGCATAGGAACGCTGGTGGAAGCATAACTCACATAAAAAAGCAGGAACAGCTTTTAGCCATTCCTGCTCCAACACTTTATATACAAATTACTTAGCAGAAGCCGTAGGTGCATCAGGCAATACATTGCCTTTTATCACCAAAATTTTGGGTGAATCTTGAGCATTGCTGGTAACGGTGACTGTTTTGGTAAATTGGCCTACCCTGTCGGTTGCATAGTGAACCTTAATTTCAGCGCTTTGACCTGGTGGAATAGGTTCTTTTGGTGCCGTTGGAACTGTGCAACCACATGAACCATGTGTTTCACTAATCATCAAAGGCTCTTTGCCTGTATTGGTAAAATGAAACGAACGATACCCATCTGCATTGTGGGGAATAGTGCCATAATCGATGGTATCCTTTTGAAAAGCGATTACCGGTGCGTCGGCATCTTTTGCAGTTGCTTGTTGGGCTTTTACATTTCCGGCAAACATTACCCCTATAAGAAGGGTTGCTGATAAAATGATTTTTTTCATAAGGTAAAAATTTAATTATTAGTAATTGTTTTATGCCGCAAACATAGATTAGGTCAACAACCTTCCCTGTTAATGAGTTGCCAATATTTGTTAATGATTTGTTAATGAAAATACAGCCATAGCAAAATCGGACTAACTTGGCAGCAATGGGGAAAAACACCATACGATATATTACGCTGCTGGGTGCAATTTCCATTATCGGAATTATCGTTATCCAGATCTATTGGGTAAGGAAAGCATTCGACCTGAAAGAAAAACAATTTGACCAAACGATAGAAATAGCACTGCGAAACGTAGCGGGGGAAATGGCTCAATATGGACAGTTTACGCTACCTTCTACCGATCTTATTAATAAAATATCTACTGACTACTATGCTGTAAACCTGAACAACAGTATTGATGCCAAAACCCTGCAATATTATCTTATCAACGAATTTGAAAGAGTAGGTATTAATACCGATTTCGAATATGGAATTTACGATTGCAGCAGTGATAAAATGGTATATGGCAACTATGTAAGCTCAAAAGCTACGGTAGGAAATGGACGGATAATTTCATTGCCAAAAATGGATAAGCTCACTTACTACTTTGTCATCTATTTTCCGGAGCGTTCTTCTTATATCACCAATAAAATGGATAACTGGGTTATCACTTCTTTCATTTTATTTTTTGTTATTATATTTTTTGCCTGTGCATTGTTTATTATCCTACGCCAGCGAAGGCTTTCGGAAGTGCAAAAAGACTTTATCAATAATATGACACATGAGTTTAAAACTCCTATTTCCACCATTGCCATTGCATCGGAAACCATTTCCAACCCATCTATCATCTCAACTCCTGAGCGGCTTTTTACTTATAGCGGCATCATTCATGAGGAAGCTGCCAGATTAAATATGCAGGTAGAAAGAGTATTACAAACTGTAAAAGCAGAAAGAGGAGAATTTAAGCTAAATAAAGAAACCGCTGATCTACATGAGCTGATTCAAAAAATTGTAGAGAGTTTTAACATTAATACCGATAATTCACATGGAGAAATTAGGTTAAATCTCTCAGCAACTAATCACACTATTAATGCTGACAAGCACCACCTTACCAATGTTATCTTTAACCTGCTTGATAATGCAGTTAAGTATTCCAAAGGCTCGCCAAAAATTACAGTAACTACCATGAATGAAGGGAACAAACTTTTGCTTTCCATAAGTGACGAAGGTATTGGAATCAAAAAAGAGGATTTGAAAAGAATCTTCGATAAGTTTTTCCGTGTTCCTTCAGGGAATATCCATAATGTAAAAGGGTTCGGGCTTGGGCTGAGTTATGTACAAGTAATAACCAAAATTCATCACTGGAAGATACAAGTAAAAAGTGAACCCGGAAAAGGAAGTACCTTCACAATACTAATACCCATTTAAAGCTATGCAAGATACCAAACCACAAATTTTATATGTGGAAGATGATGTGAACCTGGGATTCGTGACGAAGGATAATCTTGATTTAAAGGGATATTCAACGGCATACTATAAAGACGGGAAGGCAGGATTGGATGCTTTTAAAAAAGGGAAATACGATTTGTGTATCCTCGATGTGATGCTACCTGAGATGGATGGTTTCACGCTGGCAAGGGAAATACGAAAAATCAATTCAGATACTCCCATTATTTTCCTCACGGCTAAAGCGATGAAAGAAGATAAAATAACAGGCTTTCAAACAGGGGCTGATGATTATATTACAAAACCTTTCAGTATAGAGGAGTTGATTCTACGTATTGAAGTCTTCCTGAAACGCAGTAAAAAAGCAGGTATACAACAAGATGAACCTTCTATTTTTGAAATTGGGAAATATCAATTTAATTTCCTCACACTTACTTTATCGGATAGAGAAGAGAAGTATACATTGACCATGAAGGAAGCAGAGTTATTAAAGTTTTTCTGCATGAACCAGGACAAAATAATTAAACGGGAAGACATTCTGCGTGCCATTTGGGGAGATGATGATTACTTTATGGGCAGAAGCCTCGATGTATTTATTTCACGCCTACGAAAGCTCTTGCATAAAGATGCCCATGTTCATATTGAAAATACACATGGCATAGGGTTTAAGCTTTCAATTGATAAATAGAATTCTACTTAGAGTACCTAGGGATTCTTTATATTTGTTTATACAAAATCTCTCATGTCCAAAAACCCATTACTACTTCTTATCCGTTTTTTAATGGAACTCGCCGCACTGGCCATAGTTGCCATGTGGGGATGGCATTGTAGTACTGATTGGACAAAATATTTATTAGCTATTGGATTGCCGTTAATAGCTGCCACCATTTGGGGAGTATTCCGCATACCAAATGACCCGAATCCTGCTCCGGTAGAGGTACCGGGCATTGTGCGTTTAAGTTATGAATTATTCCTATTCGGCTTTTCGACCTGGGCATTGTATGATATGGGATACATTACATACTCTTATGTGATGGGCATTGTAATTATAGTGAGCTACGTAGGAAGCTATGACCGAACCCTCAAAATGCTCTTAAATAAAAGGTAATCTACTTATCTGCCGGCTGCTGTTTGTATATGTTAAAATATACGTCCCGATATTTTTTGTCATAAAGCTGAGCTTGTTTTTTATCGCCCAGCAAAGCATATATCTTAGATGTCTGGTGAAAGCTCTCATACCTGGAATCATCCATATCATTTGTCTTTAGCGAATCAATTATATGGGCAGCATCTGTGGAATAAAACAAGGCTTGTCTTAAATAAGCTCCTCTTTTAGTCGTATCGTTAGACAAGGTTATGGTTCTCTTTCTCAATTTATCAGAAAGATGCAAATCAAATTTTATTTGCATCGCACAATCGCGGATGCGTTTAGCCCAACTTACGCACTCCAAAGCACACTTCATAGCATTTTCTGGCTGCTTGATGGAATCGTAAATAGCTTCCTTAGATTGGCTTATACTGACATACTCGCCTTCGAATAAGTATAATCCTTTGTTATTGTTAGCGCTCAATATCGCATTCAAATAATCGAGGCATTTATTATAACGCGCCAATGCAGAATCGTAATTTCTCTGTTGAAATACAGTATATGCATTGGCCTCCATTTTCGACACTTCAATATAGGCCTTCAAACTATCTTGCGGACGAATAATAGCGGGCTGGTTATTATCGGCCTTTTTTTCATTGGAATTATTGCATCCCGTTTGCAATAGAACTAAAGCAGCCAAAATACCGAATGCGAGGCTAAGTGACTTTTTCATATTTCCGCAAATGTAAAAAGTAATTTTAGCCTGAATGTTAAAACGTGTACTATCATCTTTTCTATTTTTCATAAATCTACTCATTCCCCTTATCTTTGACTTCAAATTAGATGTATCATGCCATCATTAAAGAAGTATTTAACATTCTTAGCTCTTACCTCTTCGCTCATAGCTTTGCAAGCGCAGCCTTACAACCCTTCTTTTTTCGATTGCATGAAATGGCGCTGCATAGGTCCTTTCCGTGGTGGGCGTACCATTGGAGCATGCGGAGTTATCGGGCATCCGAATATTTTTTACATGGGCGTAAACGACGGAGGAGTATGGAGAACTGACGATTATGGCCGCACCTGGCAACCCTTATTTGATAGTGAACCTACAGGCTCTATTGGAGATATAGAAGTTGCTCCTTCCAATCCTGATGTGATTTATGTGGGCAGCGGGGAAGGCGTTCAACGCCCTGATTTATCGGTTGGAAATGGTATTTATAAATCAGTAGATGGAGGAAAAACATGGGCACATCTTGGTTTGAGCAATGTTTATCAAATTGGTGGACTTGCCATTGATCCCAAAAATGAAAACAGGGTGTTTGTCGCTGCACTTGGTCATCCTTACGGACCTAATGAAGAGCGTGGAGTTTATCGTACTACCGATGGAGGAAACACCTGGAATAAAGTATTTTATATAGACGAAAATACCGGGGCCATTCAAGTTGTTATTGACCCGGTTAATTCAGATGTTGTGTATGCAGACATATTTGCAGCCCGGCAAGGGCCTTGGGAAAATGGAGAATTTAATGCACCCACCAGCGGGCTTTTCAAATCGACCGACGGGGGTAACACTTGGAATAAATTAGAGAAAGGCCTCCCCGGAAAAACGGAAGGCCTGGGCAGAATTGGTTTTTGTATCGCGCCTTCTAATCCCAGTCGCTTATATGCGGTAGTGAGTTCTAAAAAAGGAGGTGGCCTGTATCGCAGTGATGATGCGGGAGAATCGTGGACATTGCTAAATGACGATTTAAAATATTGGGATCGCGGAGATGATTTTGCCGAAATGAAAGTAGACCCTAAAAATCCCGATGAGGTTTATGACATCAATGTAGTAAGTTGGAAATCCATTGACGGTGGCAAAACATGGACAGGCTGGAAAGGTGCACCGGGCGGAGACGATTATCACCGCTTGTGGATTAATCTTGATAACACAGATATTATATTATTAGCAGGAGACCAGGGTGCTGCTATTACCGTTAATTGCGGCAGAACATGGAGTTCATGGTATAACCAGCCTACTGCACAGCTTTATCATGTAAGCGCTGATAATGCATTCCCTTATAATGTTTATAGCGGACAACAGGAGAGCGGTTCAGTAGGTATCGCTTCTCGTGGTAACGACGGACAAATAACTGATCGCGATTGGCATCCGGTATCTGCTGAGGAATATGGTTATGTAGTTGCCGACCCGCTTGACCCAAATATTGTGTATGGAGGAAAAATATCCAAGTACAATAAACTTACAGGGCAAGTACAGGATATATCACCGAATTGCCATGATGGTAAATACAGATTCATCAGAACGGCACCTATTGTGTTTTCTCCTGTAGACCATAAAACGCTCTATTTCGCCGGAAATGTAGTCTTTAAAACAATAGATGGAGGTAATAGCTGGGATGTGATTTCACCTGACCTTACCCGTACAAGCTACAATATACCTGCATCGGTAGGGATTTATACAACCGATACCATGAGGTATATGAAACCTCGTGGAGTAGTGTATACCATTTCTCCCTCTCCATTAGACGAGAATCTTATCTGGGTTGGCTCAGATGATGGGCTTATTCATGTAACCCATAACGGAGGCAACAGTTGGGAAGATGTAACACCTCCTTCCATAACTGATTGGAACAAAATATCGATGCTGGAAGCGAGCCATACCGATATAAAGACAGCTTATGCGGCTGTGAATTGCATACGGGTGAACGATGAACATCCGCATATTTATCGCACCAAAGATGGGGGTAGAACCTGGAAAGAAATTGTAAACGGATTGCCTGAAGCACCCATCAATTCAGTAAAAGAAGACCCTATACGCAAAGGCTTATTATTTGCAGGCTCTGAAAATGCCGTATATGTTTCCTTCGATGATGGCGACCACTGGCAATTATTACGCTTGAATATGCCAGCCACATCCATACGTGATTTAGTGATAAAAGATAACGACTTGGTCGTTGCCACACATGGCCGCTCTTTCTGGATACTGGATGATATAACTCCATTACGACAATTTAATAAAAATAGTATAAAAGATGCTGTAACTCTTTATCAGCCGGAACCTGCTTATAGAGTACGCTGGGATATGTGGCCCGATACTCCTTTGCCTGCAGACGAACCTGCAGGTAAAAATCCGCCGGATGGTGCTATTATAGATTACTATCTGAAAGAAAAAAGTCAGGATACCGTAAAGCTTGATATACTCGATTCGTTAGGAAACCTGGTAAGACAATATACCAGCAAGGACAGCCTATACAAAATTCCGGATGTGAACATCCCTTTATATTGGGTACGTCCGCAACAAATCCTTTCTGCTGATTCAGGTGCGCATCGCTTTTTATGGGATATGCATTACACCCCGTTGAATGTGCCACCCTCCTACCCTATTTCAGCCATAGTTGAAAATACCGCACCTGCGTCTACTTCACCTTGGGTAATGCCCGGCACCTATACTGTTAAGCTTACTATAAGTGGAAAGGAGTATACTCAACCGCTTGTTGTAAAAATGGACCCGAGAGTAAAAGCCTCCACCAGCGACTTGATTGAGCAACATGATTACTCCATGATTTGCTATCATGACTTACAAAAGACATTGGTGTTATTAAAGAATATTAGTTCTCTTCAGTCACAATTAAAAGTTGTTGTCGTAAAAATTCCACAAGGCAATTATGATAATCTGCGTAATGCGATCGATTCTTGCTATTTCAAATTGGGAAAATTAAATCATTTGCTGGCAGATGGTAAAGTATCACTGAATGATGAACTGGGAGAGCTTTTCGGTTCTATAGAAGGAGTAGATGCAAAACCCACGACACAATGTATTGCTGAAACTACGGAAGAAAATGCGAAGTTCGAAGAGGTTTGGAAAAAATGGATATTACTGCAACAAGATTTAAAAGAACTGAACGCCCAATTAAAAAGTGCCGGACTGCAAGAAGTAAAATGGGAATAAGAAGCCACATATTAATAATTGCGGAAATATTACTAGTATTTTGTACAAATATTTATGCGCAGAAAACTATTTCTGTTCATGACATAAAGCTAAGTTACACTAATAGTTTAGACCAAAAAAAGGGAAATGTAACCTCCGGAAATTCTATTAATGCCTCTAGTGATACCCTATATTTTCGTGGAGATAGTATCAAAAGCGGTGGCTTTTTTACACACCTCCCGCAAAATGCGCAGCATAATACTGATGTACAAATTGAATCGACTTATTGGTATATGTCCCCCCTTATTATAAAAAAGGACACTGCGATATTCTTATTTAATTTGGTAGATATTATTACATTGGCATTCGATACAAACGGAGGTTCTGAAGGAAGCTGCAAAAGAAGGCTTTCGTTCTTTATTAAAACTTCCCATAACTGTTCCTTATATATGCATATGGATAATGTCGAGCTTGAGGGATCTCTGCCTCCTGAAAGCTCTATAAGAATTGCTATTAATGGCAAAAGCAGTATATATCAGCGAGAGAAAAATAAAAAATTAGTATTTAATTTAAGGAAAGGAGAGAATAGCGTTTATATTGATATATATAATGGCACTGAGAAAAGAAGTAATATGGGTCAAGAGAATTCAAAGTACTGGGTGCTTAGTTCAGATTTAGGCTTTGAGGTCATACTCAAGTAAAACACATACATAAAACGCATAGTTTTGTAGTTTAACAAATAGCAATGTCCATTGTTCCGCAATTACGGTTCCCTGCAAACGAGGGTTGGATTACCCTGGTCCTCTTTTGCTGCCTATTGCTGTTTACGTGGGTACGAGTTATCAATCCTCAAAAAATACCTTCACTTATATCGGGATTTTTCAAAGGCGGCTTTACCGAAGAAAAAACAATTAGCCCCGATTCCATAGCTCTGTTCATTATTTTTATTTGTTCCGTTTCGCTACTCATTATGCAGGCAATGCAGGTTTATAACATAAAGACCCGCTTTACTACGTTCGAGGAGTTTTTCATATTAGGCATCGTGTTATTTGCCTATTATCTGCTTAAAACAATAGCCCTTTATTTATGCGGAACCATTTTCCGGGTTGAGTCGGAGGCCGGCGATTATATCAGCGAAATATACTCATCGGCCCATTTGGCTGCGGTGGTCTTATTCCCGGCAGCAATAGTTCTTACCTTTGTAAGTAACATAAGCATTTTCAATTTTGAAAAAGGCATTTTAGCCTCATTATTACTACTTTTTGCCTACCGGACCGTGAAAATGTTTATTCTGATGACGAACAGGGGTTTACACATAGTGTATTTATTTTTGTATCTTTGTACCCTTGAAATTATCCCCCTCGTAATTTTATTTGAATATGCGAAGAGTATACATTTGTAATCTTTAGAAAAAAACCGAAGAAGGGAGTTATTACTGAATGAAGATTAAAAGAATACTTATTTCACAACCGAAGCCAGAACTGGAACGTTCTCCTTACTTTGATATCGCCCGCAATCATGGGGTAGAGATTCATTTCCGCCCGTTTGTTCAGGTGGAAGGCATACCGGCAAAAGATTTCCGGAAACACCGTGTAGATGTTTTATCATACACAGCCATTATAATGACCAGCAAAAATGCGGTTGACCATTTTTTCAGGATATGCACCGAAATGCGCATCATTGTACCTGAAACTATGAAGTATTTCTGTATTTCGGAAACTACGGCCTATTATCTTCAAAAGTATATCCAGTTCCGCAAACGGAAAATATTTTTCAGTAATCATTCCTATGCCGACCTGGTGGACCTTATACGCAAAAAACACAAGGACGATAAATTTTTATTACCTTGTTCCGACGCACCTAATGAAGAATATACCGCGCCCCTTGACAGGGATGGGATTAAATATGCAAAAGCTCCGCTCTACAGGGCAGTAAATTCCGATATCAAGGATGTGAATATTTCTGAATATGATATGGTTGTGCTCTTCAGTTCAGCGGGGCTTAATTCGCTCCTGAACAGTTTTCCTGATTTCAAACAAAACAATACTATTATTGCAGCTTTCGGCGAACAAACGGCACGATCTATCAATAATTCAGGATTAAAATTCCATATTCTCGCTCCGCAACCTAATTCGCCTTCTATGGCATCGGCTATGGATCTCTATTTAAAGGGACAATATATTCTTGCTGACGATCCTTTCGCTCACATGAATCCTCCTGCACCTTCGTCGAGGACAAAAAAAGCGGCCAAAACAGCATCCGCAACTAAACAAGAACCTGAAAAGAAAGAAGAGGCAAT
>JABDCH010000063.1 GCA_013288205.1 Bacteroidota bacterium
TTATAATAATTGCTTTTGAGGCTAATCATATTCGTGGTTCCCCGGTATGAATAATTATAACTGCCGAAAATGTTAAAATCTTTTGTACGCTCACTGATGCTGAACCCATCATTCGATTTAGGATAAATTCCCTGGCTGTATCCTGCATGCAGAGCCACATTCGAACCTATGGCTTTATTCCGCTTCAATACAATATTGATGATGCCTGCGGTTCCGTTGGCATCATATTTGGCAGATGGGCTTGTAATGAACTCAATTTTATCAACCGATTCGGATGGTATGCTTTTAAGGTAATTAGCCAAGTCATTTCCCGACATGGGCAATATTCTGCCGTCAATCATCACCATCACGTTTTGTTTGCCATGTATGATGATGTTTTCATTCGGGTCAATTATTATCCCCGGTGAACGCTTTATCACATCATAAATGCTACCTACAGCATTCAAAGGGCTTTGGTCTACATTCACTACAGTTTTATCTGCATAGTGTTGTATCATCGGCGTTTTTCCTTCTACTACTACCTCTTTAAGCGATTGTGCATACAATGAAATAAGAGGAACATCAACCTGCTCATGTAGGCTGTCTATTGCGAACACAGGTGAGAAATAATTAGTGTATCCCACTTGCGAAATGTAGAGCCTGTACTTATTATTTTTCACATTCGCAAATTCTGCTGCGCCATCCTGCCCTGTAAATGCATATTGCGTCATAGATGAATCTTTAGCTTTTACCAATTGAACCATAATTCCATCAAGAGGCTTTTGTGCTGAATCGGAAATTTTCAACCCCACTTTCCCGCTCGATTGAGCCTGTAAGTCATTTTGGAGAAAAAGAATAAGGATAATGACAGGGTACCATAAAAGCTTCATAGGCATTCGGATTGGGTATACAAAGCTACGTTTATACCTGCTGCACAATAGTTAATGAATAGTTAAAACGATTTGGCGCTTATTCATCCATAATGCCGTATTATTGCGACATCTAATTTGAATCATGTCAATTAAAACATTTTGCGGAATAATTGCAACTATCATCAGTTTGATAAGCTTCTTCCCTTATGCAAGAGATATTTTACGTAAGAAAACCCAGCCCCATAGCTACACATGGCTTATCTGGACACTATTGCAAGTTACGGGTGTTATTGTAATGTTTAATACGGGTGCAGGTATCGGCGCATTAGCATTGGCTGTGGGTGTATTTGTATGTGGTTATATATTTATCCTTTCATTAAAATACGGAACAAAAAATATCACTACATTCGATACAGTATGTCTTATCGGCGCCCTGGCAGCTATTGGCGTTTATGCTTTTTTACATGATCCTGTTTTGTGTGTAGTACTGCTTACCATAACCGACTTTGTAGGTTTTTTACCAACGCTGCGAAAAGCTTATGTAGAGCCTTATTCAGAAACACTTTCATTATTCCTATTGGGTGTGGTATGGAGCACTCTCAATATGGTTGCCATCGGAACATATTCTATTACAACAACACTTTATCCTGCTTGTATTTTAGTTGCAAATGCGCTATTTGTCTGTGTAGTCTGGATAAGGAGAAAACAAATTAAAACTTAATTTTTCTTCATCTGCCTGATATAAGCTAATGTTTCACGGATGTGCTTTTTACCATCGGTAGTTGATTCCGTTTTGAAAACTATTTCTCCAGATATATCTACTACAAAGGTTACGCGTTCAGTAAACAGGCCACCTTTTACACCGAATTCTTTAATCACTGTTTCGTCGGGGTCGCTTAACAATTCGAAATTGAGGTTATCATCTTGCTGAAATTTTTTATGACTTTCTACGCTGCCTTGGTTTATGCCAATTACCTGTACTCCATACTGCTTAAACAAATTCATGCTGTCGCGAAAGGTGCATGCTTCTTTTGTACATACCACACTCTCATCTTTGGGATAGAAGAAAATAACAAACACACCATTCCCCAACGAATCCTTCATGTTAAAGGTTTTCCCATCCTGGTCTTTCAGAGAGAAAAGCGGAACCTTAGCGCCCACATCTAAAGGATGTGATTGGGCTCCGCATGATGTTATTAGGATTGTAGAAATACAAAGGGATGCAAATAGCTTATACATAAACTGATTTTTTATTGGTTTGATTAGATACCTAAATATATTCCAAATTTAAGAAACTGTTTAAATTTTCAGTACCAACCAATACCCGTTTTTAGCCGTTTTTTCCATCATTTTGCCCTTCCTGAAAAGGCCAGGTCGTCAATAATAAGCGCTGTTCCTATCTTCGGGTGCGTTACCGATTGTATACCTATTGATATAAAAGCTGTATCGGGCACTTCATTCTTAATCCGGTATTTTAAAGGAACCGTAAAGGGCACATAATCATTCTGAGCATCGCCTGTGCGCAACACGGAATTAACAATAGTATCCCTGGTTTTTTTAACCCAGTTCCACTTGGTTAGTATGGCTCCAAAAACGGCAGTATCGCCCGGAAGAGCATTGAAAATATAAAATCCTGTAAAGCTTTCATATCGCTGGTCGCAGGAAAATCCGCCCGCAGCCTTGTGTTGTAATAATTTCATTAACGAATCCATATTGCCCACGGAATATATACCTCCGTTCACGGTATCGCCATGGTCGAATGAGTTACCTAATTGCAATGCATATTTTCCGCTATGGCTGCGGGTGGTTTTGAGCACAGTTATGCCCTTGTAGCCCGGGTCGAAACGCTGATACAATAAATCATTATCTGTCCAACCCAGGGGAGTATCATATATGGTAAACGGATAGACATGCCATTGTTCAAACCCCGCATTGGGTATTGTTTCCGATTGAGAGAAAGCATGTCCCATAAAACAGAACAGTAAACAGCTAATTGAAATCAGTCTTTCCATAGTATATTCCATCAATTAAATTTCAAGTGCATTGCGGCCATAGTATATATGGCAATAGCTCCGCAAACGCGTATTTTATTAGCTTTTATCAATTCCGGAATTTCTTCGAATGATACTTCTATCACTTCAATATTCTCGGTTGGGTCGGGTTCGGGCTCAAACTTCTTAAAGGCATTTTTAGCCAAGAAAAAGTGAATACAATTGGTATCTTTTGTAGGGTCGTCAAATACTTTGCCCAAATAAATCATTTCATCGGAGTAGTACCCGGTTTCTTCACGCATCTCCCGCAAACCTCCCTTTAGCGGAGTTTCTTTATCTGCTTCAAAAACACCACCCGGAAACTCCAGAAATATTTCCTTTCCCCCATGTTTATACTGCCTCACCATAATAGCTTTGCCCCCTTTTGTTATGGGCAATGTAATTACTACTTCAGGCCGTACATTCAAAAAATAATCATCTATCAGGTTTCCATTTGGAAGTCTTACTGTATCCTGTTGAATGGTTACCCATTTATTATGGAAAACAATGTCGCTTTTCAATACTTTCCAAGGTTCTAAATGAGACATATTAATTGCTATTTTTAGTAGGAATATTGAGACTGTGCTGCAAAAGTTCTGCAAGTTACCACATTACCTTTGCTTTAATTATTTGTTTTATTTTTTTAACATATTTTGAGATTCAGCCCAATTCATGGAATTTCGATATTTTTGAACCCTCTTTATATGCCTATGCAACGCCTGAATCTTTGTTTCCCGATGTGTTCTATCGTATGGCTTGCGTTGCTTTTAAGTAGCTGCAATGGAGGCAACGTGCAAGCCACCCGCACGGAAACATCTTCTGTTATACCTTTCAGTCTCACTTCGCCTGCATTTATACAAGGCAGTATGATACCTGCCTTATATGCTTGCGACAGTACCAATATTTCTCCCGAACTCCATTGGAATAGACCATTTACTACGGTAGCTGCTTTCGCTTTAATAATGGACGACCCTGATGTGCCGACTCAACCGTGGGTACATTGGTTAGTGTATAATATTCCGGCAACCGATACAGTTCTCCCCATGCATTTTCCTATGGATTCCGTATTAACCAATGGAACAAAACAAGGTTTAACTAGCTTCAGAATTACAGGTTATGGAGGCCCCTGTCCGCCCGATGGAGTGCACCGTTATTATTTTAAGCTCTATGCATTAGATACTAAAATAAACTTGCCTTCCTGTGATACCAAATCGCAATTATTAAATGCCATGAACGGCCATATACTTGGCGAAGCAGATTTAATGGGCAAGTATACCCGAAAGAAATTAACCAATAAATAACCCTCCTTGATTTATACGAAAGAAATGAAAAAGATATTAGTAGTTGTAGGTACCCGCCCGAATTTTATAAAAGTAACCCAATTCCCTGCGGAGATAAAAAAACATCCGAGGCTCAATTGTAAAATTGTACATACTGGTCAGCACTTCGACCGGAATATGTCGGATGTGTTTTTTGAACAATTCCGTTTGCAACCTGATATTTTCCTGAATGTGGAAGCCGGAAGTCCTATTTCGCAAATGGCAGATATTATGAAAGCCCTCGAAAAAATAGTGAATGAATACAAACCCGATTTAATGATTGTGCCGGGTGATGTGAATTCAACCCTCGCAGGCGCTTTAACAGCTAACAAAATGAATCTTCCGCTTGCTCACCTTGAAAGCGGATTAAGGAGTTCTGACCGCAGTATGCCCGAAGAATTCAATAGGGTACTGACAGATGATTTGTCTGACTATTTCTTTTTGACGGAACAAAGCGGGTACGATCATTTAATCAGCGAGGGTAAAAATAAGGACCGTATTTATTTTGTAGGAAATACCATGATTGATACACTGGTGGCTTATTCCAACGATATTGATAACAGTTCCATTTTGCAAAAACTAGAACTTACTCCTAAAAAGTATTTACTAATGACTATGCACCGACCAGGCACCGTTGATTCATTAGAAGGGCTGAATAAACTGAATACATTAATTAAGAATATTACCAGCAAATATAATCTTGTTTTCCCGGCACACCCGCGTACAGTGAATAACCTGGAAAAGTTTGGATTACTGAATGAATTGAAGCAAAACAAAAAACTTATTCTTTCCGAGCCACTGGATTATTTCTCATTCCAAAAATTAGTTAAAAATAGCTTGATGATTATTACCGATAGCGGCGGAATACAAGAAGAATCAACCTTTTTGGGTGTACCATGCCTGACGCTCCGCCCTAATACCGAAAGGCCCGTAACGGTTACGCTTGGCACCAACGAGCTGATTCCTTTCGATGAAAAATTAATTGAAAGCCGGATTGAATCAGTAGAAAATGGTACTTATAAAAAAGGTGTTGTACCACCTATGTGGGATGGCAAAGCAACCGAACGCATTTTAAAGATAGTAGCGGGATTATAAGCAGATTTTCATGCCCCTCTTTCCTTTGCCCATTCCAATGCCATAGCCAATTGCTGTTCTCTCGTTAAATAAGAATTGTCGAGTACCAGCGCATCCTCGGCTTGGCGTAATGGGCTTTCTTTGCGGGTAGTGTCGTTTACGTCGCGTTCGTGAATGTTTTTACGAACTTCCTCTTCAGTAACTTTTATGCCTTTAGTTTCCATTTCCAGTTTGCGCCGTTGTATGCGCACGTTTTCGTCAGCTGTCATAAATATTTTCAGTTCAGCATGGGGGAATACAGTGGTTCCCAGATCTCTTCCGTCCATAACAATGCCGCCTTGTTTGCCCATCTCCCGCTGCTGAGCTACCATTTGCACACGCACCTCGTGAATAGCACTGACTTGACTTACCAGTGAGGCCACCTCCATCGAGCGGATTTCTTTCTCCACACATTTCCCATTGAGATGTATTTCAGATTTCTCTTCAAAAATAAATTCCAATTTTATATTAGGGAGTTCAGCTATTATTCCATCTACTGAGAATTGTTCAGCGCTGATGATGCCTTTCTCAATGCAATGAAGCGTTACCGCCCTGTACATAGCTCCGGAATCAATATAGGCATAACCTAATGCGTGGGCAAGGTCGCTTGCAAGCGTACTTTTTCCGCAGGAAGAATACCCGTCAATTGCAATGGTTATTTTAGGCATGAGAGCTTTTAATAGAAGTCTGAAGTATTAAAAGCAAAGGTAAATGTATTCGCCAAAGCACCTATACTATATTTGGTAAGTGCATAGCTAATATGAAAGCGGTATATCTTCATTTCAAAACCGCCTGACATGCCCACTATTCCCGGTGCGGTGGAGAGTTGAAGCTCCTGGCGCATTTCGTAGTTGTAGCCATATCGCAATGCAAAGTTTTTACCAAGGAGTAATTCAAAACTGCCTATGATATGTCTTCCGAAATTATCGAAAAAGGTGCTCGAACCACTCTTGGCAATGGATTGTCCCGTCAGCGGATTCACGGTTTGGGTATCTGTTGGGTCTGCGTAAGTAAGCGTCCATGATTGGAGATGGGTGAATACAATATTCAACCGGAAAGGAGCATGTTTAAACTTGTATGATAAACCCAAATCGGCATCCAATGGTAAAGGTTCAGAATTGCCGGGGATGTAGTCTTTTATTTCTCCGCCCAGGTTTTGAATGACCGCCCCCATATAAAAGCACCTATTGGGACTAACATACGATACCCCAAAATCAACCAATCCACCTACGGAGTAGTATCCCGCAAGGTTAGAATATACCACCTTAAGGTTGGCTCCCACTGAGAATAGGGAATCTTTTATAGGGCGGCCATACCCCAGGTTGAACATATATTCTCCGGCGGTAAAAGTTCCGGTTATGTTGCCTGCATCATCAGCTTGGGTAAAGGTTCCGTAGTCCATATCTTTTACCCCGATGTCGAAAGTACCAATGTTGGCAAACGTATGCGCATAAGCAAAATAGCCATAGTTGATGCCCGCAAACAAAGGCGTATAAGTCGTTGTGACGTGGTTATTCACACTCGAATCTAAAAAGGAAGGATTAGTTGCTGCCAGTCCCAAATCACCATCGTGTACACCTACGAAAGTTCCGCCTAAGGCCGCAGCCCTTGCCGAAACTGGCAATTCGAGGAAGTTGTAGGTGCTACTACCGCCTATTTGTGCCATGCCGGACTTGGCACACCACAAAAACAAGATAAAAAGGAGGACTCTTCTATTATAGGGCATACGAGAACTAATGCTCCATAAACGGAAGGTTGGGGGTTTTATTTTGTACCCTTTCGTTTTCAGTCCATTCAACTTATAGAAAACTGCAAAGGGAAAAACAACTCTGTGTATTCCCATTTACCATTTTCAATTATCAATTTAATTAAGCACTTTGGTTTTTACCATAGATGCGATGGTTTTTCCAATCACAGCCGGAGATTCCACTACCGTTATACCACACTCGCGCATGATCTTCATTTTGGCGGCTGCCGTGTCTTCTGCTCCGCCTACAATGGCTCCCGCATGGCCCATGGTACGTCCCGGAGGCGCGGTTTGTCCCGCAATAAAGCCTACCACGGGCTTGGTGCCATGTTCCTTAATATAGTATGCGGCTTCCGCTTCCATCGTTCCGCCAATTTCGCCAATCATAATGATGCCTTCGGTGCCGGGGTCGTTCATCAGCAGCTCCACCGCTTGTTTGGTAGTAGTTCCGATGATAGGGTCTCCGCCAATACCAATGCAGGTAGATTGTCCCAATCCCGCTTTGGTAACCTGGTCAACCGCTTCGTAGGTCAAGGTGCCCGAACGCGATACAATGCCAATGGTTCCGGCTCGGTGGATGAAACCGGGCATAATGCCCACTTTAGCCTCTCCCGGAGTAATTACACCCGGACAGTTAGGGCCTATTAAACGGCTATTTTTATCTGATAAATACGACTTTACTTGCACCATATCCTGTACAGGTATGCCTTCGGTAATACATACTATGAGCTTGATGCCGGCTTCGGCTGCTTCCATAATGGCATCGGCTGCAAATGGCGGGGGCACAAAGATGATAGACACATCAGCTCCGGCGGTTTTTACCGCATCGGCTACGGTGTTGAATACGGGACGTTCCAGGTGAGTGGTGCCGCCTTTGCCCGGCGTAACCCCACCTACCACATTGGTTCCGTAATCTATCATTTGCTGGGCATGAAAGGTGCCTTCGCTGCCCGTGAATCCTTGTACTATTACCTTTGAATGTTTATTTACCAGTATGCTCATATAGTTTTTGTAAGGCTTCAAAATTAGACTTTTTTCGGAATGCGCTCTTGGTAAATAAAAAAGGTAGAAGCCGAATTTAAAAAATGCTCCATTCTTGCAAAAAATAAAGGCAACTGGTCACCTGTTGGGATAAAGATAATAAAATAAAATATTTATTCCTGTTCTAAGCAGATTTTACCACAGTCCACAGTTTGATTTTGGAATATTCTCAGTCGTTTGGCATTTTGCACTTTCAGTTTAAAATCCAAATCTTCATATCGCACCCCTCTTATTGTTTCATTCGGAGTAAGAGTTCGAAGAACTGGTAAATGCAGGTTGTTGTTATATCGTATCATTTCTGGCAGTAGTAGCTGGAGGTCATCAAAGTTTTTCGGATAGAACTTTCGCAATATTACATATTTGAATTTATGATTCCAGCGCTCAATCATATTGTTGCTTGTTCCATCCTCATAGCTCGCCACAATTCTTGTAATCCGTATTCTTTTATCGCTTTCCAATAGATCATACACATATCCTTGGTTTTCTGGACCATCATCACAATACAACTCGAACTTATGGTTGTATAGTTTTTGATTTGCCAATACTTTCTTGAGATTCAGGGCAACAATTTCTGATTTGCTCGAATAAGATGGAACAGCGCCCAAAATTTTCCTGGAAAAATTATCCATAATAAAATGCACATAAATTCTTTCGCCATTTCTGCATGTAATCCTGGTACTATCCATGTGCAATATTTGGAATGGTCTTTGAGCGCGAATTCTTATGATTTCCTTTTTTGGGATTTCATAGGGCTTTGGCGTTCCGTTTATAACTTTGCCGTATTTATAGAATGTTGGCAGAGACACGTATAAATCCTTCCTTCTGGCAAATGCCCAAACATGATTTCTCGGCAAGTTATTATTGTTCGGATCCATTAAGTACTCTTTTAAAAGGACCTGCTCCGATAAAGTTAATTGTGCTGGACAAGATAAAAAGCATTGCTGGGTTAATGATGCCTTGCACTTTTTTTCTTTCGTCCACCTGGAAATCTTTTGATTGGATATTTTCAAACGCTTATTTATCGTCTTGGGTGGTAGAAATTCTTTTGCCCTCGCATAGGCTTGTACAACCTTCTCTCTGGTGTTCTCTGCCATTGTGTCCCGTTCACCAGTTGAATCAATCATATCATTTAGGCAATTTATCATAACGATTAGCCCTTTGCAAATTGTTGCGTAATTTCTTGAACTCATACTATATAAGTAAAAAAGCCTTTGATATTTCTATCAAAGGCCATAAAATAATTAATGCAATAAGAATTAAACGTATTCAAACTTTTTATGACTCTTGGAATCATTTTTATTGTGCATAGTATCCTTAGCTGGTCGATGTTTCAAAGCATAATGCCTATTAAAAGCCTCTTGTGCCACTTTAAAGTGTGATGCAAGTAGTTGGATATTATGTTTCGATAATCCTTTATAATAATTTAAAATTTCTGAAACCATGCCTTTGGTTACGTCCATAATTTCCATAAGATCATTCGGGGTCAAATTATTTTCTTTCATTAAAACTTTTAATATTTGTACGGGATCCAAATCAGAAAAAGAATTATGCTCATTATCCCATTTTTCAATCAGAACAGTCAATAGCTCAATTTCTTCATTTATTTCTTTAGTCTTGTTCTTGATATTCAGTAAAGAATAAATATCCTTGCAATACTCGTTATATTGCTTCCTGGATGTAATCACTTTATATTTTAAGATTGTTTCCATTTTGTTTCAGTTTTAATATTTGTTAATTGTATACTGTCCTTCAGTGCTGCATAGTTCATCGTATTCTGTATGTGTCCCTATCCAACATATAAATAGGTGAACAAAGTTTCTACCAAAGAAATAATGGCATATCATTCGGTAATTGTTTCCGCCTATATCAAATACTATACGGTTTGAGCTCTTTCCAAGAAAATCGGCTGTGCCGAATGTATTTGTTATGTCTTCTGTGGTTTCCCATTCTACTACTTTTATAAGAGTCAGCCATTTATTAAAAGAGGTCTTGCTTCTTGCATTATCCCCTAAGTAATCTTCTATGGTCTGTTCTTTTACTAATCTGACTCTCATTTGTACGGCAAAGATACGAAAAAGTTTACAAACGGTAAACTTTTTTTCGTTATTATTAATAGACTCACCTATCTCGTTAAAATGGTTTAAACGTAAAAAATCAAAAAAAGTTTCAAAAAACGAGCATTTTTAATCATTTACACGTTTCTGTTAGTTTAAAATAATCTGTATTTTAAACTTTAGTATTAACAGTTAAAAATAAAACTATGGCTTCTCAAGACGCACTAAATCAATTAGTTTCTTTGATATTAAAACATGAAAAAGCACAAAAAATTAAAAAAACGGATGATGATGATATTGTAATTGAATAAACACAAATGATTTTAACAACTGCCAATGCTGAAATTGTAACAGTAGCAAATAGCCCTTCTATGGCAATTGAAAAATGGACAATTGAAGACAAACCTGAGCTGGCAGCAATTATTGGCTCTGATTTTTTAACGGCACGCTTTAAAGATATTGCCGAATTAAATGGAAGTCATTTGAGTTGGAATAATCCACCTATTTGGCTAATTTTAGGAATTCGTCAGGAGTAACACACGTTCCCAGTATTTTTGTGTGATATAGTTCAATTATGAAATTGTCCAATTCATCCATTTCTCTTTGTGGAATAATAAGAACGTCTGGTTTAACCATTGATAACCTATTTCCATCTGACAGCATTTCTACTTCAATATTTGAATATCCATATTCAGATAGCCTGGCTTTAAGTTCGGATGTATTCGCTTTTACTTTCAAAATGTTTTATTTATAAATCTTCTATAAATATAAGTTATTTTTAAGAAAAACAAAATAACTTCTTGTTTTGCAAACACCTTATGAATAGCCTCTTTCATGACCATCTACGAAACATTTTTTGTTTTTTTACGTATAAGGAGTATATACATATATGCCAAAAAAACGAAAAATGAAGATAAACTCTATTCCTGAATTACTTGATCATTTTAAAGACGAGCAAACCTGCATCAGTTATTTTGAGAAGATACGGTGGCCAGACGGAGTAACCTGCCCACATTGCGAGCACGATAAAGCTTACAAGACAAATAGAGGGTATAAATGCGCTAATAAGAAGTGTTATAAGAAATTTTCGTATAAATCAGGCACCATCATGGAAAACGCCAAAATAAGCGTTAGATATTGGTTTATTGCTTTATACTTATGCACTTCCAGAAAGAAAGGAGTAAGTGCATTACAATTGCATCGAGACTTAAGGATCAATAAAAGAACCGCATGGACGCTATTGCATAGGACACGGGAAATGCTAAAAGACAACTCTTTTGATTTGCTAAAGAATGTTGTACAGGCTGATGAAAGTTACTTTGGCGGCAAATTAAAAAATAAGCATAAGAACAAACGAACAAAAAATGCTCAAGGAAGAAGTATGAAAGATAAAACTCCTGTCGTAGGACTATACGAAAAAGACGGCAGAGTTATCGCTTTTGTTGTTCCGAATACTGAAGGAGCCACTCTAAAGAAACTTATCAGAAAGTATGTTGATAAAAATGCAACGGTTGTAAGTGACGCCTACAGATCATATAAGGGCTTGGAAAAAGAGTTTAAGCATATCGTGGTTAAACATAAAGACAAGGAGAATTATATCGTAGATCATAAATTCCATACACAAAATATTGAAAATTTCTGGTCGCTATTCAAACGCGGATACATGGGCACTTATCACTATATGAGTCCAAAGCACTTGCAGAGATATTGCGATGAATTTGCTGCCCGATATAATACCAGGAATATGACCGAGCAGGAAAGATTTAATTATTTCCTAATTCGCTTAGATAGACGAATGACCTACGAGTCTTTGGTTCGTGGTCATAAAATGGCTGCTTAAATCACATTTTTGTTTACTATCTTTGTAGTTGTGAAAAGGACAAGTAAACATAAGCGGAAGCCAAAACATAGCAAATACGAGGAGCCTCTTGCCATAAAAGGCACATTTGACAATCTTCTTAAAGTTATTGCTAAAACAGCCAACCAAAAGCTAAAGAAAAAGAAGTAATCCTGTGATTTTTAAATCAAGGCACTTTATTTTATTGCCTTTTAAATTATCTTTATCCCAACAGGTGACCAGTTGCCAAAATAAAATGACCTAATCGTCACACTTTTGGCGACAGTATAGACTGTGTTATTTGCTTGTTATAAACTGATAATCATTTATTTACGACATGTCACACGAAAGGTGAATGTTGTGACAATTAATAGGGTCAATACACATACCAGGCAAATGCTATATAAATGCGTAGCATTTATTATACCATTCCGAGCCGGACAGGCAAACAGACGGTCATTGAGGAGTCAATGACTTAAAGGTGCAACGCTATTTGATGCCCTATACTTGCATCATAAAATCAATAGTATGAGCAACAACACTCCACATGAAATCCTCAGGCAACAAGATATGATGATCAATGCCCTCGAGGTGAACTATGGCAACGTAAAGTTAGCTGCCAAAGTGGCAGGAATATCGCCACGTACGCATTACCGCTGGCGTAAAGAGTATGAGGACTACGAGCGGAAAACCGATACCATAAAAGATGTAGGCTACCGCGATTTAAAAGAAACCGTATTAGATATGGCGCTGAAAAAAGCCGAAAAGGGCGACTCCATCGTATTGAACCAACTTATACGGACGCTTTTAAAAGACCTGCCCGAAGAAATGAAGAAACTAAGCAGGATGAATAATGTACCCCTCACTGCAAGGATTAAATATATAGATACCCGCGAAGAAGCTGAAGAGATAGTGAAACGCGAACATGCCATGCGTGCACGGAGGCAGGAACATGGAGAGGCATGAGTCGGAGTCAGAGCCCGACTGGCAATTATGAAAGGTATTGCCTTTGAGAGAAGCAATTTTTTAGAATGTTTCTTTGCAGCAAATGCCACTAGCACGATAGGAAGCGGGGGAAAAAGGGGACGGGGTAAATAATTTAAAATAATTGAAGCTCACCAGTGGACAATTCTATTTTTTCAAAAACTCCGTGATTATGCATATTGATGTGGGTTATATCAAAGTTGCATACTAAGGCTTCAACAATCTGTCTACGATTTTCAATTTTACCTCCGGAATGATAAAAATGATCCCTTGTAACAATATTAAATTTATCCCAATATTTCTTAATCATTTCATTAGCCCTGAAATCGTTGTGGTGCCATGTCGAAAGGATAAATTTTGCTTTGGTTTCTGAAAGTAAATCAAATAAGGTTTCTTCATCTTTTTCTGACCACCCATTATAATAATCCACGTATCTTCCAAAATAGGGAGGGTCGCAGTAAATTATATCATCTTTCGTTGCCATTGGAATAATTTCAGAAAAGGATTTATTGTAAAATACCCAATCATCTTGAATTATTTTAGAAACCGCTAATACTTGATTTGTAATCTTTGTTGTATACGACTGAGCAAATCGGTCAGGCTTTTTACAAAATGGAATATTCCAAAGCCCTTTTTTATTAAACCGCATCATTCCATTGAAACCTGCTCGAGACAGGAAAATAAAATCTAATGAAGAGAATTCTAAATTAAATCGGTCTTTTATTTTACGAAAATGTTCATATCCACTTTCATCGGCAGTACTTAATAGCTTCCCTTCTCTCTCAAGATATTGCTTCACTAGGGCTCCAGTAATTAATTTCTGTTGGATACCTTTATAAAAATTTATTATATGAGGATTGGTATCATTTAAGATTGCTTTCTTATAGCCAGAATTAAAAGCTACAACTCCTGTTCCAAGAAATGGCTCTATCCATTTTCCACTAACTTTAGGCGCAAGTTCATT
>JABDCH010000064.1 GCA_013288205.1 Bacteroidota bacterium
TTGTGCCAGCATTCCTCCAAGGGTTGCCACTTCATCGTTGGTTGAATCCATCAATTGTATTTTTTGATAGAAAGCATCTGCTTCGTCAAGCATAGGATCTCTGTTGTCCTGTTGAGGTGTGCGGAAAGAAAGTACAGCAATACTCCATGCGGCATAGTAATTGGCCAGCCAGTATCCAGGATTTTGTTTTGCAATTAGTTTAAATTGGTTACTTGCGAACAGCAATTGCGGAAATGTTTTAGCTGAATCGAAAGTGGAATCAGTTTGTGCCAGTTGTGCATCAATCGATTGAGATTTTGCCTGGCTTGTTACCAACAAAGCCAATCCAATGGTAAGAATAAAAAGTGTTTTTTTCATGGTTTTTAAGAATTAAAGTTCGTCTTTTTTATACGGGGTTAAAGATAATAATACGCCTACAAAGAAACTACGGTAAAGTGCAGGTACAATAGGCACTCTCACATTGCCATTATCAGAATAATAATACCCTAAAATATTTTGGTTGTTGGTTAAATTATCTATTCCGACATAGAATACGCCAAACAATTTTTTAGTTCGGAATAAGTAACTTAAACTGGCTGATAAGTCTTGATATGCGGGTGAAACATCTCCCAAAAAGGTAGTATTCTCAGGATTATAATAAGGTTTTCCCGAAGCGTATGCGTAGGTAAGCGAAATATTGATTCCGGGTTTTTCGAAGAAATATTTGGTTACAATATTTAGATTATTTGTCGACACAAAATTGGGCGTGGCTTCAGTAACATAATTGGCATAAAGCCTTTTAGTATCGATATAGCTATAGGATATCCAGTAGTCGAAATTCTTGATGGATTTTTTATCTCTCCAAAACACATCCAACCCTTTTGCATATCCATAACCAGTATTATTAATAGGCCAGTAAAATGGTCGATATGGATTGGGGTCATAAGGACCTTCTGTAATTTCTCTCACTAAATCGTTGTATGATTTATAATACCCTTCTACACGGAAAGTGCGATCATTTTTCATGTATTGGTAATTGAGAATGTAATGGGTAGCTTCCTGGAAATTAGCTTGTGTGTGGCCAAAGAGAAAATATTTGTCTGTCGGGTCTTCGTAAAACATACCATAAGCTCCGGATATTTGTCCGTATTTGTTTAAACGAATGGCGGCAGAGATGCGCGGAGCTTCATCGCTCTTTGCTAAAATCTCGCTATATTCATAGCGCACCCCTGCTTTTAACCCGAACCAATTTACAGGTTTCCACTCGGCTTCCGTATATCCTGCACTTAGCATTTCAGCAAATGAAAGATTGACGGAATCGTATTGTTGTTTTTCAAAATAACGCTGAACATCGGCACCAATACACCAAGACAAACTCTTTGAGAAAAATTTGTCCAGTTCTATTCTTGCCTGTTCGCGTTCGTCCTGCTTGTTGAAGACTTCACTTCCCCATTTTACAGAGTCTCCATTTTGTGAATAGGATGATGAAATAGTTAAAAAGGTTTTTTCATTTAAAAAATGCCTGTAGAAAAGACTACCCATAGTGTAATAGTTTCTCAAGTTGAAAGCCAGCGTAGTATCGGGCTGATCAGGATTGATTACATCCGTTCCGCTTTTGTATTGGTTATAATTTCCCGAAATTTTTAATATGTCGCCGTTATTGTTGGTCCACACATAACGGGCGGAACCTCCAATTCCGACAGGGGGTTGATAGAAGTCAATATTTGTTTCCATGAGGCCATAGAAAGGCTGCGTGTTGGTGTAATTAATAGCTCCTTCAATAGAAGAATGCGACCATACTTTGTCGCCGGATAAGCCTATTCCTGCCATGTTAATATTGGCATTTATGGTAGATTTTTCAGGCATATCATTGGTAGTTAAATCCAATATACCCGAAAGTGCTTGGCCGTATCGTGCGCTATATCCTCCGCTACTGAAAGAGATTCCGCTAAACTCATATGGCCCAAAGCGACTGCGTTGTGCAACACCGGGCACCGGGCTAAAGAAAGGATCTTGCACAATCATTCCATCTACAATCACTTGCGATTCCGATGCATCGCCACCGCGTACAAATAACCCCGTTTGATCAGGATTTTTTTGAGTTCCCGGCAATGTTTGTATGGCGCCTAACACATCGCCATTAGCGCCTGCTGTGGTATATACATCTAATGTAGTAAGCATAGCCACCTTGCGGTCGTTATTAGCAGAAATGGCTCCGGGCGCTATAACCACTTCATCCAGCGTACTTGAATTAGCCTTCAGTGACAAATTAACCCGGTAGGTTTTATTGGTATCGGGTACAAGGTTGTAAGTAGTAGTATCATAACCAAGCGCAGTAGCAATGATGGTGATGTTTTCTTTTTTGTTGAATTGTATTTTGTAATACCCCAACGAGTCGGTAAGTCCGCCTGTGATAGTATTTTTAATATAAATGGTGGCATAAGGTACGGGTTTGCCTTTGTCAGTAATTTTCCCGGCGATGGTTATTTGTGCCCTAGCTGCCCATGCAAATAAGGACAGTATGGTAGATAATAAAACAGGTAATAGTTTATGCTTCTTCATAATTTTAAATTTGATGATGCAAAACTAATCTGGCATTAAGCAGACTGCCAGTACAATTAGGTATGGGTATGGAAGAAGTAGGTAAATGCAGGGTTTTTATCGGCAGAAACATTCTATTCTAAAATAGCACCTTGGTGGTTATTTCTTTCAAGAATGCTGAAAATAAGTTGTGCATCCACATTCCCGCCTGCATTTTCAATGCGAAGTATTTTATCGCAATCCTCTAAATCAAAGTTGCATTTATAATCGGGCTGGTGCAAGCCGATCTCTTCAATAATAGCTTTGGCCGATCGCTTTTTTAGAACATTTGTTTTAAATACTTCCACGGTACTCATAGGGGATTAATTTATAGGCCAAGAATAGACTTCAATTTCGGATAACCTGTTTTGCTGATGGGTATTTTTTCTCCCGATTTCAATATGGCTATATGCCCGTCTTTTTCATAGGGTTCAATGCGTGTAACCTGGTGAACTTGCAAAATAAAGGAACGGTGCACCCTTACAAATTGTGCAGGATCCATTGCTTGCTCGAAATAGCTGATGGTTTTCTTTTTAAGAAATGAGCCCTCTTTAGTATGTATTTTTACATAGTCATCATCGGCTTGCAGGTATTCAATTTCCTGGAAAGGTATAATGCGAATATTATTTCCTGTTTTAACAACCACACGGGTGTGTTGTTCAGCGGAAATGGGAAGTGCTTCTTCCAGTTGAGTAGTGGCTGTATTTTTCGATTGGGTGCTTTCGGCTTTCCATTTTTGTATGGCTTTATCAAAACGTTCTTTGCTAAAAGGCTTCAGCAAATAATCTATAGCATGGGCATCGAATGCCTTGATGGCATATTCGTCAAATGCAGTAGTAAATATTACAGCAGGAGCAGGATTTAATAGCTCCAGCATTTCAAAGCCGTTGATTTTAGGCATTTGAACATCCAGGAAGATTAGGTCGGGCTGAAATTGAGCTATGGCTTTTATTCCCTCAAATCCGTCGCCACATTCACCTGCCACACTTATAAAAGGATAAGCATGCAGGTATTCTTTTATCATGTCTCTTGCGAGGGGTTCATCATCAATAATAATCACTTTAATCATGCTGGGGAATTTTAACAGTGGTGATGAATGTGTTTAAATTGGTTTGAGTATCTAATAAGTCATTTCGTCCATAAAGAAGATAAAGCCTTCGGGAAATGGAACTTAATCCGAATCCGGTGCCTTTTTTGCTGGTAGACGTATTAGGGTCAAAAGGATTTTGAACAGAGACCGATAAAATGGAATTTTCTTTTTTTGCACTCAGTTTTATTAGCACTTTATCGGTAGTATCATAAAGTCCGAATTTGATGGCGTTCTCTACAATAGGTTGCAACAATAATTGGGGGATTTTAGCCGATGAACAAGCTTGGTCTTTTTCAATTAATGTATCAAGCCGGTGGCCGAAACGTACTTTTTCAATGTCGAGATAGAGTTGAAGCAATTCTAATTCTTCTTCCAGGGTAACCTGCAATTCTTCTTCCGTTTTCAACGTTCCTCGTAAAAAATCGGCTAATTGCTGCACCATCCGTCTTGCTTCCTCGGGCCTTGAAACTGTGAGCGAACTAATAGAATTCAAACTATTAAACAAAAAATGCGGATGCAGTTGTTTGCGCAGTTTGAACAGCTCCGCATCACGCGTAAGTTTTTCAGCCTCCATTTTCCGTTTTTCATTTTGGCGCTGTTCTTCGTAGCTATATACCACCCAATTAATCATAGCTGCTAAGCCGATAATGAGGAAGGCAGCAAAAACCCTTACCGGGGATGATTTATAGAGGAAAACCGCATACGAAGCATCTTTAATAAGGAAAGGAAGAATCCAGTCTATTACTAAAAACCACACCCCTGATATGCCCAAATCCCAAATGAAAACATAAAAGAAACTACTAGTGGTGGGCCGGTAATACCGAAGGATGTTTCCTAAATAATAGGCAATAACGGCAAGCAACACATTACTGATAGCACTGTCGATAATGGAATTTCCCACGGAGACACCAAACCAAACCAAAATCAACGTTTGAATGATTATAAAAACCAGCGCAAGCGCTATACTTACTAGCGTTAAATTGCGACTGGAATTAGAAGACGGGAAATTCATGCAATTACATCTTTAAGCGAACTTAGTAGCATTGAATACTGATGCCAGCAAAAATGGAGGTGCCATCAATAACCAACGTTTTTTCAGGATTTTCTTTAATCAGGGCGGTGGGTCGCTTATCATCTACCTGCCCAAAAATAGAAGAGGAGTTGATAACTACCTTCCAATCGGTAGGCACTATAATATTGGCTCCGCCAAATACCTGAACAATATCGAGGGTTACTTTTCCCGTAAAGTCAGCCTGTGTAAGATTAATTTCGCATCCTCCGAAAATATTTACAATATCTCCACCTTTAAAATTTTTCGATACGATTACTTTATGGGCTCCTCCAAAAATGGAGGTAGATTCAATATAATCATCCCCTTTTGAGGTTGAACCACTGTAGTTTTGCCATTTTTCCCATTTTTTCCAGTGATGTTCCCTATGTTTATGATGCATAGCTTCCCAATCGAAGCGGCGTTTAGGTCGTATTATCAAGAATAAACCTATTACAATAATGGCAAAAGGCCATATATAATCGGATATTTCATATTGGGGGAAGTAATCCTGTATGAGAAATATTACCCCAAGAAGACTTATAATAAGCCATCCTCCCCAACCCCGGAACCCATGCCGGGCACCCACAAAAAGTCCCCATACAATAAGAAGCATTGGCCAGCTAAAAAGCCAATGGGGAAAAATATAAAGGTGCATTTGCTTGAGGAGCAGTGCAACACCTACTGCTACAACTATTAGGCCACCTAAGGCTCTTCCTCCACGATTGTGATTATGTTTTGGCATATCTACGGTTTCCATGATTTTTAATTTTATGACGCAAAACTACATCACTTGGCTAAAGTGAGTTAGCCCAATTAGGTACAAGAAAGTGAAAAGTCGGTAAAAGGCAGGGTTTTATCGGTGAAAAAGCCTAATCAGCCTAAATAACGATACAACAACATTCATTATCTGATAAATATGATTCCTGGAAATACTTTTTACTGCAAATATCGAGCCCTGGGATAAAAGCAGAAATGAAGGTTTTTGGCCGGTTAAACGTCTAAAACCTTACTTACTCTGAAGCATTAACATTAATTAACAAAGATAATAGTAGTCATAGGTGCGGTTCTAACGTCATTATAAGGGATAAATTCCTTTCGGAGAAAGATTTTTATTGACAAACGCCCATTGAGGCATTATATTTGCACCCTTTTTACCAAAAAGTAACATATTTTAAACATGAAATTATCAGAATTTAACTTCAATTTCCCAAAGGAATTAATAGCAGAATACCCAAGTCCAAACCGTGACGAGGCCCGTTTGATGGTGGTTCACCGTAAAACAGGCAAAATAGAACATAAAGTGTTTAAAGATATCTTGAGTTACTATAATGCCCACGATGTATTTATAATCAATAATACCAAGGTGTTTCCTGCCCGCTTGTTTGGCCGAAAAGAAAAGACCGGGGCTAAGATTGAAGTGTTTTTATTGAGAGAGCTGAACAAAGAAAGTTTTCTGTGGGATGTGTTGGTAGATCCGGCCCGTAAAATCCGTATTGGTAATAAGCTCTATTTCGGCGACAATGATGAATTGGTTGCTGAAGTAATTGATAATACTACCTCCCGGGGCAGAACCCTACGTTTCCTTTTCGACGGAACCTACGAAGAATTTAAGAACATTGTTTACACCTTGGGTGAAACCCCACTGCCAAAATATATTAAAAGAGAAGTAAAGGATTCGGATAAAGACCGCTACCAAACCGTTTATGCCAGCCAGGAAGGAGCTGTGGCTGCACCTACTGCCGGGTTGCACTTCAGCAAAGAGCTGATGAAGAGGATGGAATTGAAAGGAATCGGGTTTGCTAATGTTACCCTCCATGTGGGATTGGGTACCTTCCGCCCCATTGAAGTGGAAGATTTGAGCAAACATAAAATGGATTCTGAACAAGTAGTGATTACCCAGCCAGCCGCCGATATTGTAAACAAAGCTAAGCTGGAGAAAAGGAAAATATGCGCTGTAGGCACCACGTCTATGCGTGCTATTGAATCTTCTGTTTCTACGGAAGGTTTATTGAAACCCTACGATGGTTGGACAAATAAGTTTATCTATCCTCCATACGATTTTCATATTGCCAACAGCATGATAACCAATTTTCACGTACCGGGTTCCAGTCTGCTGATAATGGTTTGTGCCTTCGGCGGGTATGATTTGATTATGAAAGCTTACAAGGAAGCCATCAAGAATAAATATAAATTCTTCTCGTATGGCGATGCCATGCTCATTCTCTGATGAACGATAAAATGGTTGAAACCGGGAAGAAGTATGCCCTAATAATGGCGGGCGGTAAGGGAATGCGGATGAATAGCCCTGTGCCCAAGCAATTCCTTAAATTGGATGGCAAACCCATTTTGTTGCATAGCATTGACAAATTTCTGAACGCCGACCCGAATATAGAAATCATTTTGATTTTGCCACAAGACTATGTGAAATTGTGGGAACAGGTGTGTGCTGAATATATGTTTCACAAGCCGGTTAAAATAGCCCATAGCGGCGAAACCCGTTTCCATTCTGTTAAAAACGGATTGGAATTGGTAACCGAAGAAAGTGTTGTGGCTATTCACGATGCGGTTCGCCCCCTCGTTGGCGCCAAGACCATCCAGGTGAGCTATAAAGCGGCTGAAATGTATGGAAATGCCATTCCTGCTATACCTATTAACGATTCCATACGGCAGATAGAGTCTACCCGCAGCATTGCGGTTGACCGTTCCCGCTATTGTGCCACGCAAACACCTCAATGTTTCCGTTCCGAGATCATTAAGAAAGCGTACCAGCAGGAGTATAAATACACGTTTACAGATGATGCTGCGGTAGTGGAAGCTTTGGGAGAACAAATAAAACTTGTGGACGGAAACCCCGAAAACATCAAAATTACCAGCCCTAAGGATCTCCTTATTGCAGAGGTATTGCTGAAAGCCGAAGCACAGCCTTTCACCGCGAATAAAATATAGTGCGTAACTTTGCACCTATGGCAGCATCGGAAACATTACCGAGAAACATCCGTCATTTAGGATTAAATGACATTACCTATTGGTTTAAGCAACGGGGGGAAGCTACTTTTCGTGGCAAACAAGTATATGAATGGCTTTGGCAAAAAGCTGCTCACTCGTTCGATGACATGAGTAACATCCCAAAAGCCACAAGGGAAGCGCTTAAAACCGATTTTGTAATAAACAGTTTTGAAAGTGTTATATCGCAAATCAGCAAAGACGGAACCATTAAAAATGCTTTCCATTTGTATGATAATAAGCGGGTGGAAGGTGTTTTGATTCCTGCTGAAAAGCGCATGACAGCCTGCATTTCATCACAAGTGGGTTGCAGCCTCGAATGTAAATTTTGCGCTACCGGTAAGTTAAAACGCGAACGCAATTTGGGCGCCGATGAGATTTATGATGAAGTGGTTTATATACAAAAACAAACCCTCGAAAAATATAATACTCCCCTTACCAATATTGTATTTATGGGCATGGGCGAACCCCTACTGAACTATAACAATGTGATGGAGGCTATTCATAAAATTACTTCTCCTGAAGGACTTAATTTTTCAGCACAGCGCATAACCCTCTCTACTGCCGGAGTTGCCAAGATGATTAGAAGGCTGGGGGACGATGAGGTAAAATTCAATTTAGCCTTATCGCTGCATGCCGCTACCGATGAGAAGAGGAGCAAAATAATGCCCATTAACGATGCAAATAAGTTAGAAGAAGTAGCCGACGCATTAAAATACTTTTATAGCAAAACGCAAACAAAAGTCACTTACGAATATATTGTATTTAAGGATTTCAACGATAGTATGGGCGATGCCTATAAGCTGGCAGAGTTCTGCAAAATAGTGCCTTGCAAGGTAAACCTGATAGAATATAACCCCATAGATGGAGGTGAGTTTAAACAAACCAGCCCGGAACGGATGGGCTCATTTGTAAAGCTATTACGCGGTCGGGGAATTATTGTAAACATACGCCATAGCCGTGGTAAAGATATTGATGCTGCCTGCGGACAATTAGCGAATAAACTACAAGAGGCAGTAGAATAGATTATTTATTATTGAGTTTTGTCCGGAGTTTGGAAAGAGGAATATTTTCCGATTTCATGCCTTCATCTATTAACTGGGCAAAATGAAAATCTTCCAATGCTTTTCCTTTTAAAATTTTGGCTTCTCCCTGAACCCTTTTTATCACCTGGAGAATAAAATCAGCATCTTTCTCATTATTCAGTTTAGCTATTACTATGGAACTCATCTGGCTTGTTTTATGCAAAGATAGGTAAATTATATTATTTTTTTGATTCTATTCTATGAATAAGTGGACGCAAGGAGGTTTAAATTCTAAGCTTCAAAACGCCCCAAAAAATAACAAGTAAAAACAACAGAAAATACAATAAAATAACAATAAAAAGAAATTATTCTGATTATTAACACTGCTTGATAAATAATTAGTTGTAAGGGAATCTGTTGTTAAATACAATGAAATAAAAAAGTGGATAAAAACATATCCAAAAATTACTTGTAAAAACGTCCCAATATTTTTCATTCCGACCATCTTTATACAAAGATAGGATGTAGAAAAGTGGATTTGGGAAAGGTCAATGACTGGAATTAAGCATGCTTAAAGTTTATTCACCACGAAGAATATCTTCGCGGCTACGGGAGAATCTTCTTTATGACGAGACTATATTCTTTGTAGAAGAAAATCTACAATTTCAAAAGCGGGGAGGGAAATAATCCTCATTTACTCCTTCACCATATGCAAAGTCTCTATCTGAACGAATTTCCATAAATTTCTTTAATCCCGGATAAGGCATTTCTTTTCGTTCCTCACTTCGATACTCTACTCTATGTGTTCTCCATGAGAAATCAGTAAATGGTCCTACTTCCACAAGCAAAACACCTTCTTTAATTCTAAAAGAAGGAAATAAATCTTCTCTTACTTTTTCAAAGACATAGTTTGCTGCTCTCGTAAGTTCAAGAGTTAGATCATGGACTAATTTAACATGATACATATATTTATCAAATAATTTATCGTATAGCTCAGGATCCCACCCTTCAATTTTATAAAATTTTCTAGTCCATATTTCGTCCCTCTTATCTTCGCCATATTTATCAAATACATTTAATAAATCATTCAAAACATTCTTGAAGTTATAAAGTGCTTTTTCAATTTCAGGATAACGTTCATACCAAACCCGAGAGATAATATATTGAAGTAATACTTGTAGTTTGTCATATTGTTCTCTTGAAATTCTTGGGTGGTCACTACCAAATAAAAAGGAAGTCCAACCTTTCCAATGTTCGATATTTGCAAGATTTATGAATTCGTCAATATATGAAGCATAGACCTCATCCTCTCTTTGTTTTTTCTCATCAAATTTTAGATTTTTTCTTACCCAACTTTCATGATTCTTTTTGTAATCATGCAATAATTCAACCGAATATTTTTCAGGGTGGTCGTCAATTATTTTATGGTGGTCAAGACATAATAAAATTAAATTATCATATTTATCCCTTTGTTCTAATGTTAAGGGTGAATTCCCTCTCGGTCCATTCAGTTCTCTAGCTACAATATGTGCTTCTTCCCCAACAATTGAAGTATCATCAGTTTCCGAAATATCTGTAACTAGCTCTTTCCCGCAACTAGGGAAAGCACAAATATTTCCAGATCGCCCCCATAACATTTTGTGCGTTTTGAGTAATATGCTCATCTAAAATAAATTGGACCGTTAGTTTTCGTTTGATAGGTAAATATAATGATTGTGTCTATTTTTCATCAAATTATCTTAAAGTCTACCCCTCCCTCTCCTTAAACCTTATCCCTAACGTTTCTAGTTCTTTTAATAGAGGCTCATATATTTCTTTAACCGTAGGAGTTTGTACGCCGGTTAATTTTATTTTTCTTTCTAAAATTAATTTGGTAATTATTCCCACAGGCAAGCCTACTGTTTTAGCCATTGCCGTATACACAAATCCATCGCCTATTACCACTAATGATGAATTTAATTTATAAAGGGCGCCCCTTAATTCATATTCAAACTGGTGCTGCATCACAATCATATCAATATCTCCGGCTGTCAGGTTCCATTTGCTTTCCAGCAGGGTTTGCAATATGAGTGCAGGCGAGGCATTATTTATTTTTAAGCGTGTATCTTCAAAAAGCCCCAGCCATTCTAATTTGGCCATAATATCTCCATCCATAGGAATGCCAATATATTCCGCGAGTTTTGTTTTGGTGTCTCCTCTTTTCTGAGGTAAAAAAGATTCCACCACTTCACGAATGCTTAGTTTTTCCGAATCGGGAATTATGTAGCTATCATCCGTCATTCCGAGTTGTACAAACACATTCCATGCTTCGCAATAGCCTGGCTTGCGCAAGGTGCCTCGTAAAATGGTTTGTACATCGTCAATTCCGTAGATGGAGCGATAGTTCAGCGAATCGCGATTGGCATAGCCTTCAAAATAGCCTAAGCTGTCAATATAAATTTTTTCTGTGCGGGTAAAAAGCCGGTGATAGGGTATAAAGGCATATTTGCTATTCTCAATATATTTTGCGGTTCCCTGGCCGGCCAGTATTACGTTTCTCGGGTTCCAGGTAAACTTATATCCCCAGGGATTGTTATCCGATTCAGGCGCTATTAATCCCCCGGTGTATGATTTGAACAGGGTTAACTTACCACCGTCCGCCTTTATACGGTCAATCACTCTCATAGCCGAAGCATGGTCAAGGCCAGGGTCCAAACCCGATTCATTCATCAAAATAATTCCTGCTTTTTTGGCCTCTTCATCCAGTCTTTTCATTTCGGGCGAAACGTAGGAAGCTGTAACCATGTGTTTTTTATACTTTACACATTGTGTTGCAATAGTGGGATGAAGAAAAGCAGGCAACATAGAAATAACCAAGTCGGCCTGTTTAATTTCTTTTTCGGTTTCAGACTGATCGCGAATATCTAATAAAATAGCCTTTGAGTGAGGATGATTTCGGGTTTTCTGCCTGGCCGATTCCAGGGAAGTATCGGCAACAGTAACCGTGTAATTATATTCGGATGCTGCCTTTAAAAGGTATTCGATTAAAGACGAGGAAGAACGTCCGGCTCCGAGTATAAGTATGTTCTTCATCTAACGTTGCATTCCAGCAATTTTTCGGGACCAAGATATCCTTCTAATTTATCGCCTACCGAAACAGGTCCCACGCCTGAAGGTGTTCCCGTATAAATTAAATCGCCCATTTTAAGGGTTACAAATTTTGAAACATATTCAATTATGGTATCGAATTGAAAAAGTAAATCGCGTGTATTACCCGATTGCACGGTAGTGCCATTTATATCCAAATGAAAAGGAATGGTATACAGGTTTACAAAATCGGTTTTAGGTACAAAGCGGCCAATGGGTGCAGAGTAGTCAAAGGCTTTGGCCATTTCCCAGGGCAGTCCATTCTTTTTGCAATTGGCTTGCAAATCGCGTGCCGTAAAGTCAATACCTACTGTTAGTTCATCAAAATATTTGTGGGCAAATTTTTTCTCAATATGTTTTCCGTTGCGGTTTACTTTCAGCACAATTTCCACTTCGTGATGAATTTCCTGCGAAAAATCGGGATAGAAAAACGGGTCATCGTTTCGTACAATGGCATTCTCCGCTTTCATAAAGAATACAGGGCTTCCCGTACTCTCCGCCTTCATTTCTTTTATGTGTTCAGAATAATTCCGCCCGATGCAAATTATTTTCATACCTTTAGATTAATGAGTTTTTGATTTTAAATTTTGGTATGCTTTTTCAGCTTCTTTAAACTTCGGATTGATGCGATAAGCATGGTTATAATCAGTCAATGCTTTATCGTACTGTTTAAGCATTTCAAAGCAATTAGCCCTGCCATAGTATGCCATGTAATAGGTAGTGTCGTATTTAATAACCTGGTTGAAATAGCCCAGCGATTTTGTATAATCTGTTTTATCCTCGTTGTAAATAACACCCAGGTTATAGTAAGCATTTTTGTAGGTAGAATCTATTTGCAAAAGCTCCTGGTAGGCTTTGATGGCATTGTCATAATCTCCGCCAAACTGGTAAAACATTCCCTTATCGTAATACGATTCAGGATTTTGAGGTTCAATATTGGTTGCATCATCATAATACGAAAGCGCAATGGCATCGCCTCTTGCGGCAAATAATAATCCAATTTGTATGTAGGCATCGTAATTATTAGGGTCCTGTTCTATGGATGTCTGTATACTCGAAATCGCTTTTGCAGTGTCATGCTTTTCAATGTATATCATACCCTTTAAAAAATATGCCTTCCCTATGTAAGGATTAACACGCAATGCTTGATTGATGAGTGTAATAGCATCTTCGTATTTCTCTACATACAGGTACAATTCAGCCAGTTTTAACATTGCATCCGTATTTTTCGGGTCAAGCCGGATGGAAACCATGAAGGCGTCGCGGGCTTCGTGTGTGTGGCCTGTTAAAAACTCAACATCAGCAAGGTTGTAATAGTATCCCGATTTGGTACTGTCCAGTCTGATAGCTCTTGTCAAGTCAGCTAATGCAGGCATATAGCTTTTACTCAGTACCTCCAGTTTCCCCCGGTTCCAATATGCATTTGCATTAGCAGGATTTGATGAAATGAGGCCGGTATAGTAATTTATCCTGGCCGGTATAGTATCTCCACCATGTTGTTTTGATAAAGAAGAATCGGCAGATGAATTATTGACAGCCGATTTTATACTGCTGTTGTGGCAGGATGTAAATAAAATCCCAAATGCTATAATACAAATTAGGAATGTTAAATTATGAATTTTGAATGAGAGAGAGGGATTGAAATAGTTCAACATTTAGCATTCACAATTTAACATTCAACATTTCCAGTTATTACGCTTTTACCATCAGCGCTTCTTTTATTTTATTTTCAATTTCTTCGGCTAATTCCGGGTTATCATTAAAAACTTGTTTTACAGCATCCCTTCCTTGTCCCAGGCGGGTTTCGCCATAACTGAACCATGAGCCGCTCTTTTTGATAATATTTTTTTCTACACCGATATCGATTATTTCGCCCACTTTGGAAATGCCTTCGCCATACATAATATCAAACTCTGCCATGCCGAAAGGAGGAGCTAATTTATTCTTCACAACCTTTACACGGGTACGGTTACCAACTACTGTTTCTGCTTCTTTCAGTTGGCCTATGCGGCGAATATCAAGCCGGATGGATGAATAAAATTTTAGTGCATTTCCAC
>JABDCH010000065.1 GCA_013288205.1 Bacteroidota bacterium
CCTATTGAGTCGACATTAATTGCTCCACCGGAATTAATCACAGTATTGTTTTCCACTTCCATGGCAACAATTCCACCGGTAATACTGTCCCACTGATCACAGGTAATGGTTCCACCATTATTTATGGTGAGCGTATTATAGCGAGGCATTCTCACTATTTGTACTTTTCCTGCACTTGTATAGCTATATTGAAGAGGACAATCTAGTTTTATAGTTGTTGCGGAAGGTACGGAGGTTACTTCTGCAAATTCGTAATTTCCACAATTGTTATAACTCACTATAGCTCCCCAGGAACTATCTTTAGGAAGTCCTACAAAATCACTATTCGGAGATATTTTCCCATTCAATGTAGCACCCTGCATCTGGATAATCATAATCAAATCGCCCGTAGCAAGGTTACCTGAAAAACGACTATGACTATTTAATGTACTATTAGCTACGGTTATGGTTGTGCTTCCGGCTGCTGCATCTGCCGTAAGATAAGTGTATTCGTTTACTATGACTGTATTAGAAACGGTGAGATTCCCATCTCTTCCACGTTGAGCACATATAATAGTAGAAACAAAACAAAAAAGTGTAAAAAATAAATTCTTCCTCATTATGAATATCTGTAAAAGAAAACGAATGTACTAAATTTTATTTAATTTTATTCAATATATAGAATCATGCCCTTCAGGTATTCTCCTTCGGGATGATAAATACTGATAGGATGATCGGCTGGTTGAGATAGATATTCTAATATCCGCACATTTCTGCCTGCTTCAATGGCAGCAGCCGTAATAGCCCCATGAAACAGGTATTTATCTACCACTTGCGAACATGAGAATGTAAAAATAATTCCGCCCGGTTTAATCCCCTTTATGGCAAGGGCATTTAATCTTTTATACCCGGTTACTGCCTGATGCCGTGCATCACGATGTTTCGCAAATGCTGGCGGATCAATAATCATCATATCGTATTTAGATGGGTTATTGCTTAAATAATCAAAAGCATCAGCCAGGAAGGAAGTTTGCCGGGTATCTTGCCCGAAATTGAGGGCAACATTGGCATCCGTAAGTTTGATAGCACCCTTCGAGCTATCTACCGAATGTACTTCTATAGCCCCTGCTTTCAAAGCATATACCGAGAACCCTCCGGCATAGCAAAAACAATCAAGCACTTTTTTCCCGGACGCATACTGGGCAACCAAACTTCTGTTTTCACGTTGGTCAATGAAGAAACCAGTTTTTTGACCTTCTTCCCAATCTATATGGAGTTTATGCCCATTTTCGATCACTTGTTTTTCGCCGCCACTGCCGTACAAATAGCTATTCTGCACTTCAGCGTTCTCCCCATTTTCCGTAGATAATTTGTTTATTGAAACGCCCAGGCTTTCTTTGCTTTTATCATAGATGGCTTTTAACTGTTCCCCATAAATTTCTTTCAACACATCAGCAATTTGGAACCTTTCACGGTACATTCCTATCGAATGGGCTTGTATAACAGCAGTGCCATTGTAATAATCAACCACGAGGCCGGGCAAACCATCACCCTCGCCGTATACAAGGCGATACACATTAGTGTTTGCATCATTAGTAAGCCTAATAGCTTTACGATAATTAAATGCATGCTGGATTTTTGATTTCCAGAAAGAGGCATCAGGTACTATCTTTTCAAAAGAAAAAAGCCTGATCATAATCGAGCCCTTTTGATAATGCCCTGTTCCGAGGTACTCATCTTTACTAGAATAAACTTCAACAACATCACCATTCTTTATGTTTTCGGGAGCCTTTTTTACCGCCCCTGAAAATATCCAGGGATGAAAACGTTTAGGCGATTGGTCTTTACCCGAATGAAGGGTTATCTTTGGTATTTCTGTCATGTGGCAAAACTACACAAAACACCACAAATAGTTTTTTTGCGCTATATTTGGGAAGATGCACTATACAAAATATTCAATTGTCCTTGGACTACTTTTACTTATTACACCTTATTGCCAGAGCCAGAATAAGGTTATACCACCAGATGAAGTAGAAGCAAAACTCAATGCGCTCTACCCCCAGGCCAGTAATATTGAATGGTATTCAAAGAGTCCTTCTGATACGGTGCAAGGAGTAGCATTTGATTGCAATTGCCTTGAGGGGTCAGGCCATATCATACTGTCTTTTTCTTTAAAAGGAAGGGTTTTAAGCAAAGATTTGTTTATTAATAAGAGAGATTTACCCGCCAATATTATAAGCTATATAGAGAATAATTATCCCAATAACTTTAATTACAACGCAATAGAAAAGATTTTTTCCGGGAGCGATGTAGTGGGATATAAGATTGAAATGAAACAATTGAATGCAGATGGTACCCCTGCGACCACTGGTTGGACTTATATTCTTCGATTTAAAGCCTCTGGGGAGTTTATATCCGAAGATAAAAAGTAAGTTTCTTTATTTTTTATAGAAATCTTTGATAATATCTTCATTCAGGCGAAAACGATAAGGAAGCTTGGCATCTTCTCCTGCATAGTCAACACCAATTCGAGGGCTTGTAAGAATATCTTTCTTCTTAAATACGATACCTCTATCTTCCAACCAAATCTGGTTATCATCAAGCGAAAGACCTGAATGTGATGTATTTATTCCAAGTGCAACGGAAAGAGTTCCGGGGCCGCTTGCTGTTTTTTTACTCACGGTATCCTGCATACGCCTTTCCAATATTGCATCTATTCCATCAACTGGTACTACACCCCTAATAAGAATAGCATGAGGTGTATCTTTTTTATTGGTCACTACATTAAACAAGTGATGAATGCCATAGCAAAGGTACACATAAGAGGTTCCTCCATCGGCATATATTATTTCGTTTCGTTTTGTACGTTTGCCCCCATAAGCGTGCGATGCCTTATCTATGACTCCGTTATAGGCTTCCGCTTCAATAATCATTCCGGACGTAAGTTGCCCATCAATATTTGTCACCAGGAATTTGCCTATAAGTTCACTGGTAATCTGGAGTACATTAGTACGTAGATAAAAATCGGATTCCAACTTTTTAATGCCCACCTTTTATAGTATTATTTATTTGCCCGCCAACATATTCATATTCAGCTGTCAAATTGCCTTTATCATCATATTCTTTTGCATCGCCGTCTTTCAAAAAGTCATATGAATCCTGGTTATAGATAGACTGGGACTCCTCTTTCAATTGGCCATTAGGATAATATTCTTTTAAACCATAGCTTATTACTCCATCACCTGATTTTGATTTAAGGGGTATAAAAACCGATTCGGGCTTGCCATCTCTGTAATAAGAACACCTCTTTAAAATCCGTTGATGTTTTTTATCGTATTCCTCTTCATATGAAAGCTGGCCATTATCGTAATAATCCTGCCATAGTGTGGAGTTACCTTCATAGTAGGTTACATCTGATTTTACAACCGTATTAGGGTAGTACTTTACCAACTCATTCTTCCGGTCGGAAATAGGTTTAAATGTCCGCTCTATTCGACCACTGGGATAGTAGTTGGTATACTGTGTAAGTTTCCCGTTAGTGTAAAATCCTTTGTGCAAAATTTGCATATCCGTATAATGATCTTCTATCATACCGTTGCAAGCATGCCCATCTAAATACTTCCGAATGGAATCGCCCTCCAAATCGGGGTTATACTTGTCGTAGAACTGTATTCCAAATACCGAATCATAAACACGGGTAAAAGGATGGGTTTGTGAACCCAATGCTTGTGCTTTTACCACTACAAATGGAATACATACAAAAGAAATACCGATTATAGACCAAAATAGAAATCTATTATATGAATATCCCTTCATCATTTATCACCGCACTTTAGTGTAATCCCAAGTGGGATAGGTAGCGTTCCGTATCAATAGCAGCCATACAGCCGCTTCCTGCTGCTGTTACCGCTTGCCGATAGTTTTTATCCTGGGCATCGCCAGAGGCAAAAACTCCGGGAATATTGGTTTTAGAAGTACCGGGAATGGTCTTTATATAGCCTTGTTCATCCATATCGAGCCATCCTTTAAAAATGTCGGTATTTGGCTGATGCCCTATGGCCACAAAGAAACCGGTAATATTTAAAATCCGTTCTTCTTTGGTTAGCGTGTTTAAAACAGCAGCGCTGGTTACGCTTTTATCACCTAATATTTCCAGTGTTTCGGTATTGAAAAGCACTTCAATGTTCGGGGTGTTAAATACCCGGTGCTGCATAGCTTTTGATGCTCTTAGTTCATCCTTGCGAACAATCATATATACCTTGTTGCAAAGTTTAGAAAGATAGGTGGCTTCTTCCGCAGCCGTATCTCCCCCACCTACGATGGCTACATCCTGCTTCCGGAAAAAATACCCATCGCATACGGCACAGGCAGAAACTCCAAAGCCATTCAGGCGTTGCTCAGAAGGTAACCCCAGCCACTTGGCAGATGCACCTGTTGCAATAATAATGGCATCGGCAGTTAACGTATCCTTCTCTTCTACTACCACTTTAAAAGGAGCTTTCGAAAAATCAACTGAGCTAACGTATGACCAGCGTATATCTGTACCAAAACGAATAGCTTGTTTACGAAAATGCTCCATCATTTCAGGGCCTTGAATTCCATCGGGATAGCCGGGGTAGTTTTCTACCTCGGTTGTAATGGTTAATTGTCCACCCGGTTGCAAACCCGCAATCATTACAGGTTTTAAATCAGCGCGGGCAGCATATATAGCGGCTGTATACCCCGCAGGGCCTGAACCTATTATGATACATTTTTTCTTTTCTTCTGTTGCCATATTGTTAAATGCTGAATTGTTTATTGAATACCTATGAAAGAGTAATTCGAGCTTACGAAACTATTCATTGTCGGGGAAGCGGGATTCGAACCCGCGACCTCACGCACCCCAAGCGTGTGCGCTAACCGGGCTGCGCCACTCCCCGAACAATAATTTTTGAACGTTAAGCACATAAAGGGTATGACAATTATGTACCTGCCAGATTTTAAGACTTGTTATTGCCCAGCATATATAGCCTTAAAAAAAGTTTTGCAAAGGTAATTTTTTTTGAAACCTAAATAAACTGTTTAAATTTTATTTTTTCTAAGTAGAAAACATACGAAAAAAACGGCACAAAACGGCTTATTTAGAGAGATTATATACATTCCACAAGTGTTAAAAGAAAAAAGGAATGAGAGGGCCTATAGCTTACCTTACCATTCTCATTTTCATTAACATTTACACTTACATTATCATTTACACTAACATTTACATTATCACTTACAGTGGGTATTTGCTTGCTTTTGCTATCATTTGCTTCCCTCTTTTAGAGTCAAGGAAAACAGGAGTGTCCGGTTCAGAATGTGTTTAGTTATTCCTGGAAATTATCAGGAGATAAATCCTTCAATTTCTGCTCCAAAGACATCATATCCTTAATAAGTACTTCGCGTGCTTTGCTGCCTTCAAACGGCCCAATGATGCCGGTAGATTGTAACTGATCTACTATTCTTCCGGCACGGTTATAACCTATTTTTAATCTGCGTTGCAATAAGGATGCTGAACCTTGCTGGGTTTCCACTACAATTCTTGCCGATTGGTCAAAAAGTGAATCCTTTTCATCTGCCGAAATTTCAGTCCCACCGCTTTCACCGCCTTCTTCCACATATTCAGGTAAGTAGAAGGCTGTAGAATACCCTTGTTGTGAGCCAATGAAGTCTGTTATTTCTTCTACTTCCTTGGTTCCAACTAAGGCGCATTGTAAACGGATAAGATCGCTACCGTTGGAAATAAGCATATCTCCTTTTCCAATCAATTGGTCAGCCCCACCTGTATCCAATATGGTTCGTGAATCTATCTTAGAGGTTACTTTAAATGCAATACGAGCAGGGAAATTGGCCTTAATAGTTCCTGTAATAATATTCACAGACGGACGCTGTGTAGCAATTATTAAGTGGATACCTGTTGCACGGGCAACCTGTGCCAAACGCTGCAAGGGAGTTTCTACCTCTTTACCTGCTGTCATTATAAGGTCGGCAAACTCATCTATTACTACTACAATGTAGGGTAAGAATTTATGTCCACTTTGCGGATTGAGCCTGCGTGCTACAAACTTTTCATTGTATTCTTTAATATTCCGGACACCTGCATCTTTTAGTAATTCAAGGCGTTGCTCCATTTCAATACACAAGGAGTTAAGCGTATTTATAACCTTTTTTGTGTCGGTGATAATCGCATCTTCTGCATCGGGCAATTTAGCCAGAAAATGCCGCTCTATTTTATTGAATAAAGATAATTCCACCCGTTTAGGATCAACTAAAACCAATTTTACTTGTGATGGATGTTTCTTGTATAATATAGAAACAATAATAGCATTTAATCCTACCGATTTACCCTGCCCGGTAGCACCTGCCATAAGCAAGTGGGGCATTTTAGTAAGATCTACCACATATGGTTGGTCCGATATGGTTTTGCCTAATGCAAGTGGCAATTCCATATTGGCCTTTTGGAACTGGTCAGAATTAATGATGGTTTTTAATGATACCACTCCAGGGTTACGATTCGGTACTTCAATACCCACCGTGCCCAAGCCCGGCATGGGTGCAATAATACGTATCCCCAATGCTGAAAGGCTAAGCGCAATATCATCTTCCAGGTTTTTAATTTTAGATATGCGTGTGCCATCCTGCGGTACAATTTCATAAAGTGTAACTGTCGGACCCGGAGTAGCTTTTATCTTTTTAATTTCAATACCATAATGCCTCAATGTTGAAACAATACGGTCTTTATTCGCCGTTAGTTCTTCAGCATCTATTATCACCTCATCCTTTCCATAATCAGGCAGTAACGAAATAGGCGGAAACTGATAGGAGGATAAATCAAGTGTAGAATCGTAAGGCGAATCCAATTTACCCAGCATGGGCTCATCATCCAACATGGGAGTCGCTTTTTCAGGCGCTTTTTCGATGGAGAACTCAACACCTTTATCAGCCGCCTGTTTCTGAGCTGCTGTAGCAGATTTTTTTTCTACTGTCTCCACTGCAAACTCTATAGTATTAGAGGGTTCTTCAATATCTTCAATTAAGGTGTTTTCCGAAGGTATCACGGGCACTGCTGGTTTCATGGAAACAGGTATCTCCTCTTCCACAACGGCATCTTCTTCTTTTTCTGCTTCTACCTTAGGTTCCCTAGCAGGAAATGAAAAATTCATAATGTTATTAATCAGTAGGAATGACATGGCTACAAATGCCAATAAAATTAAGGTTCCTGTTTTGCCGATAAGAACGATTATTTTTTCAGAACAGAGCAGTCCGACCTCGCCGCCTAAAAAAGCATGGTCGCCGGAAGGAAAAAAGAATCCTAGGCAAACCGAAACCCATATCATCAGGAAAAGTGTAATCCGGAATGTTTTGCCGAAAGGAAGTATTTCGCGTTTCGTCAGCAATTTTATGCCAAGCAGAAAAATAATCAGAATAAAACCAAAAGAGGCAACACCAAAACCTCCGTTGATAAAAAAAATCAGATAACTCCCTACCTAATGCCCCCAGCCAGTTAGCCGATTGCTTGATATTGGAAGCATAGTCTGCCTTCCAGGTGAAAATAAATGAAGTGAAGGCGATAAGTATACAAAATGAAAATAAAATAAGGAACAACCCAGTCAAAGGTACAATCTTCCATCTTTGGAGGTTATCGCTAAGGCCTTTAAATAGGGGCTTAGAGGATTTTATCTTTACTTTTTTTACAGGAACAGGGCTTTCATCCTTTTCTTTTACTTTAGTTTCTTCAACAGGTTTCTTATAACGCTTGGGCATTCTAGGTGCAATTAATCTATCAAAAATATACCGAACAACGCCTCATGGAAAATATTCTGTATGATTTTATTCACTATCGAATGTGAAAAAGACTTTAGATGAGGTTTGCATTATGCGTATAAAAGAAAACCCGTCTTGTCTAAGCAAGACGGGTTTTTCAATTTAGAAGCAATTTGCTTTATTTGTTCAAAACAATTTTTCCTTCCCCTACCAAGTTACCGTTATCCTTACTGATGACACGATAGAGGTATATTCCGTTAGGTTGACTGCTAATATTGATGGTTGAAGTTCCACCATTGTTTGAATTAAGGTTTGTAGTACATACCTTTTCTCCAAGAACATTATATATTTCAACTAAAGATGTTCCATTTACTGCAGATGATGCAATGGTAAATTGCCCATTGTTCGGGTTCGGGTATACACTTATTTTTGCGTTACCTGAAGCTATGTTAGCCACACCGGCATCATTTTCAACAATAATACAAACGCTGTCTGCACAACCATGCATATCAGTAACGCTACAGCAATAGGTATTGTGGCATATACCATAGTTATATGCACCTTTAACTCCGTTCGACCATATGTAGACGTAAGGAGCTACACCGCCATTTACCACAACCCAGGCAGAGCCTGTACAATTTCCGTCATCCGGAGTTGTATTTTTAATAATACTAACTGCTAAAGGTTGTGAAACAGTAGCCGAAGCCGATACTTTACATCCGTGAGCATCTACCAGGTTAAGTGTATAGGTTCCTGCACTTAATGCTAAAGCAGTGTCCCTTGTTCCGCCACCAGTCCATGCATAGGTATATGGGGACGTTCCACCAGAAGTAGCAGCATCAATGTTACCGGTGTTTTGCCCATTACACAATACATTGTTCAGCACGGTAAGCGATGTTGCTAAAACAGCTACAGGCTGGGTAATGGTTATTACGGCAGACCCTGTGCAACTATTAAAGTCAGTTACACTTACTGAATAAGTACCGGCAGACATATTGGATATGTTAGCTGCAGTTCCTCCAGCCGGACTCCATGAATACGTATATGGTGAAGTTCCGCTACTTACAACAGCAGTGGCGCTTCCATCACTATTTCCATTGCAATCAATATTTGCGGTAACTGAAGCAGCTACAGCCAACGGATTAGGTTGAGTAATGGTTACTCGTGCCGAGCCAGTGCAGCCATGATTATCTGTTACATTTAAAGAGTAAATTCCTGCTGATAAACCGGAACCAATAGCATTGTTTCCTCCAGCCGGACTCCATGTATAGGTATAAGGTCCCGTTCCTCCGGTTACCGTGGATGAAGCAGTTCCATTACTTCCTCCATTACAGCTTACACCTGTCAATAGGTTTGCTGAAACAACCACACTTGTGGGTTGAGTAATAGTTGCCGTTGCCGATACAGAGTTACCGCAAGGATCGTGTATAGTAATTGTATAAGTGCCTGCACTCAGACCATTGGCAGTATCCTTTGTTCCTCCTACTGGAGTCCATGAATATATATATGTAGGAGATGCACCGGTTACAATAGCTGATAAAGATCCATTACTTCCTCCGAAGCAACTTATGTTGTTAATTATATGGATGGCAACTTTGCCAACCGTGTCAGGAACATAAGAAATGGTTACAGAACCAACACCGGTGTTTGTAGTTGCCGATGAAATTATGGTACCATTTACATAAGAACTTCCGCCGCCGCCGCCATCTTCAGCTCCTGAACCACCACCTGCATATCCGCCACCGCCACCGCCGTCATTGTAGCCGGCACCGCCACCGCCGCCATAGCCACCTACATAAATCTGATCTCCACCGGCAACATCGCCAATGCCTCCTATAAATCCATTGGCTTTATCATTTCCGCCCAAACCACCTTCCTGATTGCCGCTAGTAGCGCCATTACCAAGAAACCCTGCTCCTCCGCCCCCTGCATCAATTGCAGCAGCAGCGCCACCAAGTTCGCCCGTGCCACCATTTTGACCTGTAGGAGTTGTTGTAACACTTGCATTATATCCATTATAGGAGTAGGAATAAGAACCACCGCCACCGCCAGCTACTTCAAGCAGTTTAGATGCCGTAGCGTCCCAAACAAATGTTCCGCCGCCACCCGCTCCTCCATCGTAGTTATTATTTGTAGCGCCTGTATCGCCCGTGTAGATATCAATCACATCTCCTGATGTAACATTTACTAATCCTACCATGGTAGCTCCATTCCCGCCATACATCAACGGGAACTGCTGAGACTCGCCGCCCCCGGCACCGCCTATAGCTGTGATTGTTATTTGTGTTACACATGAAGGAACAGTCCAGGTTTGCTGGGAGCCCTGATAAGCAAATTTCCTAACTATCTGAGCGTTTAAATTTATTTGAGCCACACTAAAAATGCTCAAAGAAAGAATAGAGACAATTTTTTTACAACTCATAGTATTATATTTTTTATTTGATACAATTAGCTAACAAATTTATAAAAAATTCTACACTTGAGACATTTTTATATAAAAGAATTTAATATACTGATAATGCGTATACTATAATTTGCATGGTGTAACTAATTTAACATACGGCAGTCATATTATATTATTCAGATAAATAACTCCTATATACAAATTGCAAGATGTGTATATATTGATGTTTTTTAGTGAGTTTTTATATGTCATCATATAATTCTCTTCTATCATTTTTTTAATACATTTGCATAGCAACACTTATTTACTAAAACAAACAATCTACTATGAGAATTAACCTCGCTACAGGCATTGCCGCAATAGCAGCCATTTCAATGGTTGAAGGCTGCAAAAATGCTTCCAACGGTGGTTTTGACACCGATGCAACTACCGGTATACAATACCATTTCTTTAAACACAACGATAAAGGCTCTAAGCCTTCTATGGGCGATTATGCCAAGGTTTATTTAACCCTGAAAAATGCCAATGATTCGTTAATCTTCGATTCAAGGCATAAACAGAGAAAAGAAGACTCCTCCCTAACCGTGAAGATTCATTTGGAAAAAACATTTAATGGATGCTTGCCCGAAGGCATTACAATGATGACTTTGGGCGATAGCGCCAGTTTTAGGTTAAATGCCGATTCATTCTACCTTAAATCATTCCATTCACATCAAATACCTGCTTTCGTGAAACCAGGCTCTATGCTTACATTTAATGTAACGTTGGAAAGCTTTGAAACGCCGCAGCAGATGGCTGATGATATGGATGCTCAAATGAAAGAACGTATGAAGAAGGTGGAGCAGTGCAAAGCCGATGAACAAACTCAAATAACGAAATATATTGCCGATAATAAAATAACAGTGAAACCAGAAAGCGACGGCATTTATATTCTCGAAAGAGTGAAAGGAAAAGGCATGCCAATTAAAACAGGGGACTCCATAGAGGTGAAATACACCGGCATGTTATTAGATGGTACTGTTGTTGAAACTTCCGACCATGGCCCGGGAAGAACCACCTTTACATTGGTCTACGGAAAAGATTCATTTATAAAAGGGTTTGATGATATTATTACCAACCTGGAAGCAGGTGGAAGTGTAAAAGCCTTGGTCCCATCTTCGCTGGCTTATGGTGAGCAAAGTCCAAGTGGTCTTATAGCACCATGTACCCCATTATTATATATGATAGAAGTAATTAATGTAAAATAGAGCAGGCGAATAAACTCAAAAATTTTTAACAACATGAAAAAGATATTTAAATCAATCATACTTACGGCGGTGGTTTCTGTTTTTTGCTTTGCCCCTATCACAACAAAAGCACAGGACGATCAATCTGTAACCTTACAGACTTTTTATGATCAATTAGCCCCATATGGACAATGGGTTAATTATGCCCCTTACGGAAATGTGTTTATTCCAAATGCTGGCCCTGGATTTGTTCCGTACAGTACCAATGGACACTGGGAATATACTGATGACTATGGCTGGACATGGGACTCTGATTATCCCTGGGGATGGGCATGCTTCCACTATGGCCGTTGGAATTACGATGCAAGCTACGGATGGTTTTGGATACCTGATACCCAATGGGGCCCTGCCTGGGTAGTTTGGAGAAACTCCGACCAATACTATGGATGGGCGCCATTACCTTGGGGTGTTGATATCAACGTAGGTATAAATAACGGCTACGGAATTCCTGATCCTTACTGGTGTTTTGTACCTGTTGCATACATGGGCGACCCCTATATCTACCGTTACTATATGCCCCGCGCCAACAATGATATCTTTGTTAGGCACACAGCTATTATAGCCAGGATAAACTACGATAATGCACATCATTTTGGGTTCTTCATCGGACCTGACGTTCAGGATGTAGAAAGATTTCATCATGGCCCGGTGGATCATGTAGTGATAAACTTTAATGCAGACCCCCATCACGCTTATGGCCAACATGAATTGGGTTTCTACCGGCCGGCACCTGTTGCAGAAAGACATGATGTTCAGATTGCTCCGGCGCACGTAGTAAGAGTAGAGGATGTGCCCAGAAGGAATGTACCGGCACCTCAACAACATTTCAACCCTCAACCTCAGCAACAACATTTTACACCCCAACCTCAACGTGCTCCTGCTCCTAACCGGGGAGGAGGCAACTTTGGTGGTGGCCATCACAGGTAATCGTAACTAACTGTAAACAAAAAACCCGACCTATATATAGGTCGGGTTTTTTTATATTGTAAATAGTAATTTATTACTGAACCTTTATTGCAACTTCTACGCTTAATCCTGGGCGAAGCGACTTGTAAGCAGGGGTTTTATTATCTAATACAATTTTAATGGGTATACGTTGCACTACTTTTACATAGTTGCCCGTAGCATTATCAGGAGGAAGCAATGAAAACAAAGCTCCGGTTGCTCCTGCAAAAGAACTAACAGTGCCCTGTACTATTTGGCCATTCAAAGCATCTATAGTTACTTCGGCGGGTTGGCCTAACTTAATATCACTTAATTGGGTTTCTTTAAAATTAGCTTCTACCCATACGCTGTCTTCAACAACAGCAAGTAAAGACGAACCTACACCTACCAGTTGCCCAAGTTGAATCGCTCTTTTAGAAGCAATGCCACTGGCAGGAGCTGTTATGGTAGCATATGATAATTGTAATTTTGCAAAATTCAAATCGGCTTGTTTTACATTTACAGAAGCTTCTGATGAAGCAAGATCGGCTAATGCAAGGTCATATTGTTTTTGGGCGGATTCATATTTTTTATTAGCAATATCCACCTGGTTCGAATCGCTTTGCATGGTGGTTCTGTATTTATCAAACTCTTCCTGGGTCACCGAGCCATCTTTATACAAACTTTGATAGCGTTCAAAATCACGATGAGCTTTATCGTAATTAATTTTTGCGGAAGTGATTTCATCCTTACTGGTAGCCAGTGTTGATTGTACAGAAGCCGCATTCGCCTTAGATACATCCGCCTTAGCTTGTTCATCATTCAAATCAGCTTCTGCCTGTTGTTCTTTAATGGTAAGATCCTTATCATCTAATTGAACCAATAACTGTCCTTTGGTTACATGTTCATTATCCTTAAAATTAATAGCTGTTACATAATCGGATATTCTTGCAACAACCGGATCGATATTACTTGCAAGCTGTGCATCATCGGTGTTTTCAATATTCTTGTAGTGCAAATATTCTGTCACCCCGAATATAGCGCCTCCCAGCAATATAGTTCCGAGTATGATTGTAACCTTTCTGCTTCCTTTCTTTTTAGGTTCTTTATTTTCGTTTTCAGTGCTCATGGGTCTTTTTCTTTTATTTGGTAGTAAATACTCCGGCCATTTTACATGGATAATATTGAAAACCGGAATGATTTGAAAGCGGCCGATATGCAGGAAAAAGCTGCACAGGCATTGATAAGTGAAACCAAAAGCGGAGTATATCCTCACCTTAGCATTGGCGCCGATTATGATTACCTGCGCCCTAACCCAAGGATTGTTCCTCCTTTAGACCAGTTTCAACCTACGTGGGACATCGGATTTAAAATAACCTATAGCCTTACCGGGTTGTATGACAATAAAACCAAGACAGATGTAAGCCGCGCGCGCTATGCAGAAACAAAGGCTCAATATGATGACCTTTCTGATAATGCAAGAATGGAAGTTAATCGGGA